>NZ_CP127385.1:318750-637500 GCF_030378205.1 Bradyrhizobium sp. NP1 | reverse complement strand
CCCCGCGCAGATTCGAACAAAAACAATTTAAAACGCGATCCGTGGTGATAGTGCGGCGCAGCGTGGAAGATTGTGCGGAGCACTCATACGCTGCAGAGTCGATTCATCTTGTGAACCGCCACGTGAGTTGTGAAACGACACGAGAGCCGCTGATTCAGAGCGGCATTCACCACGTTTGAGCTACTCGCCTAATTTTTGCGCATCGCGCGATCGCGATCATTTGAAGCCGTCACGAGAAAAAAGAATCACGCTTGCCTCAAACGAGCACCAAAGTTCCATCGCGCGCGACAGCTACATGAACAGCATGCGCTTCTTCGCCTCAGTCGACGGCGCTACGTGGCGCGTTACAAAAGATCGCCATAGTTCAATCGCGAATCTGATTTGTCTGAAACCGTGGAACGAGGAACTTCCATGCCGGAAATAGCGCCGAACGGCAATTTCAGGCCGAAACTTCCCAACGGAATCCGCATCTACGCAATCGGTGATATCCATGGTTGCGCGCGACAGCTTCAAGACGTGTTCGCGGCGATCGACCTTCATATGTCGCGAACGGCTGCGGTCCGCGCCTTGCACGTGTTTCTCGGCGACTACATCGACCGCGGCCCAGCCTCGCGAGAAACCATCGACCTGCTGATCGAGCGCAGCCACCGCCACGAATCCGTTTTTCTCAAGGGCAACCACGAAGCGTTTCTGTTCGAGGTGCTCCAGGACGCCAGTCGACTTGGCGCCTGGAAGGAGCTCGGCGGCATCCAGACCTTGATGTCATACGGGTTGACGCCATCGATCAATCCGGCGCCCGACGAGCAGAACGAACTGGTCCAGGCGCTTCTGCGCGGCATGCCGGATCACCATCGGCGCTTCTTCTGCAACCTGAGATCCAGCTTTCTGTGTGGCGACTTTTTCTTTGCACATGCGGGCGTGAAACCCGGCGTGCCGTTGCGACGACAGCACGAACGAGATCTGCTGTGGATTCGCGATGAGTTTCTTCGAAGCGAGGAAGATTTTGGCAAGTTTGTCGTCCACGGCCACACGCCGGTTTCCAGCCCCGATATTCGCGCGAACCGGATCAATATCGATACGGGCGCCTACGCAACCGGCGTCCTGACGTTGTTGACGATCCAGGGAGAGCGGATGTTCGCTATCTAGGAGCGATCTCGTTGTGCCCGAGCAGAGGTGCCAGCGAGCCAAGGCCGGAGCAGGCTTGTTCCGGAGGCGTCAGCTTGCCAAGGGCAAAGAACCGGCGGTGGCGCGGAGCAATCCATGATAGCGCCACAGCGCGACAAGACTGGTCTCGTGGCACCGGTCGCAAACCAGCTCCTCCTGGGCCAACAGATATCGTCCGCTTCTGAAGGTCTCGGATGAAGCCGGCTGCGCGCAACGCGGACAGGTCAATTTCTGATTTCGCTCCATCCAGCGCAGGACAAGATTCCGCAACAACATCGCATTCCCTTTTCTGCGCACACCTGACGCAGCCGCCAAGAAATTATAAGATTTCCGGAACCAAATCGATAGCAGAGATACCTGGCCAAGGCGTAAACGGCCTTCGGCCTAGCGAGCGGAGCGCCATTGCACCAGCCGAAATCTTGGGGCAGGCGGGCTCATCGCATCGGAACATGCAAGGGACAATTTTAGTCTTGTCTTCTTGGTCTTGTCGGAGGTGTGCGAACATTACTACGGCGGCCGGGACGCGCGCGGCTGGTTTCGCTTGATCATCCCGCTCTGGAAGCCAGCTTCGCAGACGCCGCTGATCACCAAGGGCTGACAGCTCCTCTCTGGTTGAACGCCCGGACGCGATACATTCGGCACAGTGCAGAGCGGCTTTGATCTTTATGGCTTTCGCTTCCTCGACGTTCCGACGAGGACACGGTTGGCCCAACTTTGCCATCCTGCCACAATATCCCGCCTCGAATTCTGCAAATTGAAAACTAGCCCAAGCTACCGGCGAAGCGTTCGGCCAGACGGTCACGCTTGAATGCTTCAACGACAAAATCGACGAAGACGCGGGTCTTCGCGGGCAGCAGCGTGCGGCTCGCGTAATAGATGGAGATCGGGCCGCCGTCGATGTACCAGTGGGGTACGAGGCGCACGAGCGCACCACGCTCCAGATGCGGCAACGCATGACACATCGCGATCAATGTCACACCGAGGCCAAGCAGGGCTGCGCGGCACGACGCTTCCGGATCGTCGAAGACAATCGTCTCCGCTAATTTCACTGGAATTTCGCTGCCCGCCGCGTTGCGCATTATGCGTTCGCGAATCCGACCCGTGCGCGATGAGCGCCATGCGATTCCTTCGAAGGCCTGAAGCCCGGTGGGGTCGGCCGGCAATGTGCGGTTCTTGAGATATTCCGGCGCGGCGACCGCAATGAGATGTAGCGGCGCAAGCGCGCGAGAGACGACGCCCGGCGTCCATTCAATGCCGCCTCCAATCGCGGCATCATATCCATCAGCGATCAAATCGATCTGACGTGTCGTGAATTGCCAATCGGGTCGAATGCCGGGATAGCGGGCCAGGAACGGTGGCAACAGCGGAAGGATGTAATCCGCACCGAAGTTGAGACCCATGCTCACCTTGAGCACGCCCGCCGGCTCTCCCCCGTCCGTCGCGATTCCCGAAATCGCCTGCTGGAGCCCCTCCAGATTGTCCCTGATGGCGAGGAGGAAGCGCTCTCCAGCGTCGGTGAGCGTCAGCTTGCGTGTACTCCTGTGAAACAGCCGGGCGCCGAGATTGCGCTCCAGCATCGCCACATTCCGGCTGACCGCCGCTGGCGTGAGGCCGAGGCGCCGCGCCGCGTCCGAGAAACTGGCAGTTTCGGCGCTGCGGACGAAGGATTCGAGGTTGGCAAGGGTTTCCAGAGGCGCCTTCAACGGATGCTTGAAAATGATTCAACTTATTCCTGGCTAATCTTAGGTGAATTTCGCGCCATTATCCACCGCAGAAAGCGCGGCCTTTGGGCCCTGAAAACACGGCGCGAAGGCAAGGCGGCAGCCTCAAATTTGGAGCGACACCCATGACGAAGATTAGCGCGAGCGAAGCTGCGAAGGCGGTGGTTCGCCGAAACACCGAGGAAGTGCAAGGCGGCGGGAATTTCAAGGTGTTCGACGAATTGTTCGCCGACGACTTTATCGACCATACGCCGCAGCCGGGACGCACGCCGGACAAGGCCGGCGCACTTGAACTTTACAACGTTCTGCGTGCTGCCTTTCCGGACTTCCACGCCGACATCCACTGGCAGCTTGCCGACGGTGATCGGGTGACGACCTACAAGACTTACCACGGCACGCACAAAGGCGAGTTCTTCGGCATCGCGCCAACCGGTCGCAAAATCCAATTTGAGACCGTGGACGTGATGAGCGTGCGCGACGGCAAGATCACCGAGCACTGGGGCGTGGCCAATCTGTTCTCTCTCATGCAGCAACTCGGCGCCTGGCCGCCTACGGCGGCGACGCGCTCCTGATCCCAATCGTTATTCAATTCAACCCCGAAAGGAACATCCCATGACCATCGGCATCATTGGCTCAGGCGCGATCGGCACAGCCTTCGCTCGCACGCTGGCCCGTTCAGGCATCGAGGCGATCATCTCCAACAGCCGCGGCCCGGACTCGCTGAAAGAACTGGTCCGCGAGCTCGGTCCCTCGATCAGGGCCGGCACCCGTGAGCAGGCCGCACGCGCCGACATCGTCTTCGTCGCCGTCAACTGGACCAAATTGCCGGCAGCGCTGGCGGGCCTGCCGGAATGGTCCAGCCGCATCCTGATCGATGCCAATAATCCGATCGAGGCGCCGCTATTCAAGCCGGTCGATCTGAAAGGCCGCGCATCGAGCGAGGTCGTTGCCGACCTCGCGCCCGGAGCACGCGTGGTCAAGGCGTTCAATCATCTCCGCGCAGAAGTGCTTGCCGGGGATCCGCGGTCGGACGGCGGCCGGCGCGTGTTGTTCTATTCGGGCAACGACAGCGCCGCGAAAGCGGAAGTGGCCGCGCTTATCGAGCAAATCGGCTTCGTCGGAATTGATCTCGGATCGCTCGCGGTCGGCGGCAAGCTCGCGCAATTTCCCGGTGGCCCGCTGCCCAATCAGAATCTCATCAAGGTCGGTTGAGGGACCGCCGCTCTACACAGCGCCCGGCGGAAGCCCTTTACGAACCTCTTCGGCGCTGTAGGGTTTGCTGGCAGTATCGAACGACTTCCACACCCAGTCTTTTGCCAGGCAACACTACGGCGCTCATTTGCACTTGAAAGTACGGCACGCCTCGGCCGGCTGGCGGAGGGAGAGGAACTGGGATCGAACCTTCTCCATGTAGCCCAGAGTAGTCCAGGGGACCCAGGCGGATGGGGCCTTTGGAAAAGGGGCCGGCGCACCCGACGCCCCCGGTCGGCCGCAGATGGCTATACCGGTCCACGGCCTGCCGCGGCTGGCAGCCGGCCAAACGGCAGACCCTAGGAGCTCGCGGCAACGTCCGACATCGCGCCACGCCCCTGTCGAACGCCCTGATTGAGCGGATCCGCGAGCCCGGAGCCGGGTTATTCATCCGGATCAGGCTCCCCGACGATGGCCGCTAACTCCAAAACCTTTCGCCTCAGATTCTCTACCTTGCCGCCTAAAAGCCGATCCTGCCGATGCGCCATCAACAAAATGGCATTTAGCACCTGGTCTGAATGGCGAGCCAATACCACGAGGTGTCCGGTCCAACGCATGTCCGCTTCTCTAATCGGCCGTTGAGGTCAAGCACTTTCGGACTACTCACCGCTGCAATGTCGATGTCGCTCGCGGGCGTTCGAAGGTTCGTCGAGCAGCGGAGCTGAAGTCCTTTACCGTCGCAAGGATGGAGGCGAGTTCTGGGCCGCTGTCTTCATCAGCCCGGTTCGTGATGAGGGCGGTGACATCGTTCAATATTTTGCATCGTTCGTCGATCTTACCGAACATAAGGAGGATGAAGCCCGGTTAAAGATGCTCATCGACGAGTTGAACCATCGCGTAAAGAACACCCTTTCAACGGTACAATCGATTGTTTGGCAGACATTGCGAACGACTTCCGATCCCAAAGTCATCCGGGAATCCATCGAGTCCCGACTGTTTGCGCTCTCCCGCTCGCACGACCTATTAACCCGTGAAAAATGGGAAGGTGCAGGACTGCTCGATATCATTCACGATGCATTGGAGCCATTCGGGGTCTCAGGGGGCGGGCGGATCGTATTGCTGTCACGGGTGAGAACATGCGCTTCCCGCCAAAATCAACCTTGGCCCTTGGCATTGTGTTCAACGAGCTCGCGACGAATGCCGTGAAATACGGTGCATTGTCCAACGCGGCGGGATCAATCCTGATAGAGTGGACGATGGAGACCACACCGACAGGACAGCGGCTTCTCCTGAACTGGAAGGAGAAAGATGGTCCCCCCGTCACGACACCGGCACATAAGGGATTTGGATCGGGGGTGATCGAGCATGGCCTGGAAGGCACCATACATCTCGACTACAGGCCGGATGGCCTTGTCTGCACGATGGACATTCCCTTACCAAGAGGTACTCGCGAGGGATAAGTTGCTTTCCGGTCGGCGGGTTATGACTCCCAATCGATCGTTGCAAAAAAGAAGATGCGCCGGGCCATACAAACAAAAACCGCCCCCGTGAGGGCGGCTTTTGGATCGATGTCAAAAGTTAGTATTTAAACTCCGGCATGGCCTTCAATTCATCCTTGGTGGCGTTATACACCGCGTGATCGGGATACCAATGCTTACTGGCGCTGGTTGTGGTGGTTGTCGTGGTGGTAGTCGCGGCACCGGTGGTGGTTTGCGTAGTGGCGTCTCGAGCGGAAGTAGTGGCAGGCGCGTTCGCCGGTGCAGACGTTGTTGAGGCAGTTGTCGACGTCACCGGCTGGTCTACCCACTTCAGCTTATCGAAGCCGACTGCCACGTAGTGCTCGCCCAAGCCGAGAACGCCGCCGACCCCTAAAATGACATTGGCCACTTTGCCTGACCTATCTAAAATCACCTCGTTGATGTCGCCGATCTTCTCGTTTGCTTCATTGTACACATCGATGCCGGCGAGCTTGGACGCGCGCCATTCACCCTCCTTGTGCGTGGTAGCACTGGTAGTGGAATCCGCTTGGTTTGTGGCTGTTTGCGCCGACGCCGCACCGGTCATCCACGCGGTGGCCAGCAATGCTATTGCAAGACGTTTGGAAATCATGATGTTCCTCCATTGTTTAAGAGGCAATAACGCGGTGGGACTTTGGTTCCAGCGGCGGAAATTTCCGTCGCGGCAAGGTCTCTGAGAAGCGGCTGACGCTGTTCCGATGATGCAATCGGGCTCGACCTAAGCGGGGCCGTTAAATTGATTGAAATCGTACATGGATGTGCACCGGGCGAAACGTTGCGGAGCGATAACTCGGAGCGGGAAGCCTTGCCAGTCGCCCGCGATGGCGAACGGTAGATGCCGAATGCACGGTGGCCCTTCGCCGGGTGCACCGAAGGGCAATCGGAATGCTTACAAGCATGGGCGCTATCCGAACACCATCTGGCATGTGTCTTTTGGAGATATCTCGGGCGACAGCGTTGGTTTCGCGCGTGTAGACCTTTGCGGGCCTCGGCTGAGGCCCCAGCCTGCTGCGCCCGGCGGCCAACCAATTCCGTTCAGCCAAACGGGCGCAACACTTGTGTCCGGCACTCGGCCAAGCTCATACGGAGCCCCCCGATTGGCCAGACCGGCGAGCCCGGCGGGAGTTACTCCTCGAGATCTGGATCGTAATCATGAGGCTCGCCGACAATAGCCGCCAACTCGAACACCTTTCGCCTCAGATCCTCGACCTTTCGGGCTAAAAGCAAATCCCGCCGATCCGCCATTGATAGAATAGGTTGCTTGGTCGTCGTCGCGGCTTTTGAATCGCCAGCTGTCGTTGCCGGTCTCGACGATGTCGCAGTGATGGGTCAAGCGGTCGAGCAGTGCGGTGGTCATCTTGGCGTCGCCGAACACGTTGGGCCATTCGCCGAAAGCAAGATTGATGGTGACGATGATAGGCGCGTTCGTAGAGCCTGCTGATGAGATGTAATGCAAACCGACGACGGGGTTGGCTTTGGTAAGAAGACAGTCGTCTTAGGAGTATGAAGAGGCCGGCCTTCCGCACCGGACCATGCGACGGGTGCTGTAAGGCGCCTACACGTTGATCTCGCCCGCGGCCCGCAAAATCGCTGCAATGGCTGCCTTGGCTGCCGGCGACGAGGTTCTCCCTCGCAAACGCACGATGCCCGTGCTCGACGGCGGCGACAGCCAGCCCTGCACGACAAGCCGGACGAGCGCGCCGGATTCTAGCTCCTCCCGTACCGCCGCGTCCGTCGCACCCAGAACGGTATCCGTGGTGAGCGCGACTGTCTTGAGCATGCCGTAGTTGTCGCACTCGAGCGCAATGGTGGCCTCCTGGCCCTCAGGCAGGCCGAGCAGGGCGGCCAGTTCAACCGTTGAGGGGCTCAGCAGCGTAGGTACCGCAAGACCGTACGCCCAGACTTCCTGCAGCGTATGCTCGCGCCCAGCCAGCGGATGGCCTGCCCGCACATACAGGTTGGCCGGTTGCCCCCCGATCAGCTGGATGTCCAGCGCGGCATCCCTGGGCACGTCGCGCACATCGGCGGCAAAGAACTCGATGTTCTCGGTACGCAGGCTCTCCAGCAACTGCACCCAGTTGCCGACCTCCATGCGCAGCGCCACCTGCGGGTGCTGGCGGCGCAGCGCCACAAGCGCGCGTGGCATCAGGGTGGCCGTCAACAGCGGCCCTACACCGAAGGCCGTGTCGCCGAGCTGGCTGTCGCGGTAAAGATCCACGTCGCGCTGCAGGCAACGTGCCTCGAACAGCAGCTTGCGCGCCCGCTCGATGACGAATTCGCCGGCCGGGGTGGGGCGGACCTCACCAACGTCGCGGTCGAACAGGCGGATACCCAAGTCGCTCTCGATGGCCTGGATGCTGCGGCTGAAGGCCGGCTGGCTCAGATGGGCGGCTTCGGCGGCGCGGGCGAAGTGCAGGGTGTCGGCAAGGGTGACGACGTGGCTCAGGCGGCGCAGATCCATCGTAATGCGCTCCATGCATCAGAATGATACGAATTATGCATTGGACGCATTGTGATGGCACTCCTAAAATCGTTCTCACGATAAAAAACATGAGAGCGATAGGAGACGCCCACATGAGCTCGCAACTGCAATACCTCCTGATCGGCGCCTGCATCCTGGGCTTTGCCGCCATGGAGTTTATCACCCGGCGCTATCAGACCACCGTGCAAGACAACGCGACAGCCAACGACACCTGGCTGGAGGTGCTGATGTTCGTCAGCCTGATCGCCATCACCCAGCCGATCGCACTCCTGGGCAGCAACGCGCTGTGCAACTGGCTCATGCCCGCGCAGCACAACGCCTGGGCCAACCTGCCGTGGTGGGCCATGGCCGGCCTGCTGCTGATCGGCGATGACCTCACGCAGTACCTCTGGCACCGCGCCTCGCACACGCCGCTGCTATGGCCGCTGCACCGCGCGCACCACAGCGCAGCCTACATGAGCGTGCGCATTACCTACCGCAACAACTTCTTCTACTACCTGATGATGCCGGGCCTGTGGATCGGCGGCGTGGCGGTGTATCTTGGTTTCGGCCCGATCTATGCGGCGTACCTGGTGATCAAGCTGGCGATCATCCTGGGCGCGCACTGCGCCTGGGCGTGGGACGCGCCGCTGTACCGCATCCGCGCGCTGCATCCGCTGATGTGGGTGCTGGAGCGCACCATCTCCACGCCGGCCACGCACCGCGCGCACCACGCGCTCACCAACGAAGATGGCATCGGCCACTACAAGGGCAACTTCGGCAACCTGCTGTTCTTCTGGGACGTGCTGTTCGGCACCGCGCATATCACACGCAAATATCCGGCCAAGGTCGGCCTGCAGGACGACATCCTGTTTGGCCCGGAGCGCTGGACGACGCAGATGTTCTACCCGCTGGTCCACTCCAAGCGCGAGCATTCGGCGCTGCGCTCCGGCGGCTATGGCTTCACCGAAGCCGACCTACAGACCGAAGCTAAACAGGAGGCCGCATGAACGACCGCGCCAGGTTCGACGTGCTGGTTGCCCCCCGTGTGGGTAGCGTAATCGAGGCGCAGCAGCAGGCGTTCGCGATGCCTCGGAAGGAGCTAAAATGCGTAACCATCTAGTCCGCGAGCGGCCTCTTGGCCACGCCGAGATGACCCGAATGGAAACTATCATGCTTGCGGTTGGGTGGAGCACCGCGCTTGTGGCGGTCTTCATCCCACTCATTGGTATTGGTTAGGAGAAGGCGATGATCGTCTGTTCTTGCAATGTGTTCAGCGACCATCAGGTGCGGTCAGTGGTCGCAAAAGAGGAGCGACGGCCCCGTATGAGCGAGGTGTATGCCTGCCTCGGATGCAGCGCCCAGTGCGGCCGCTGCACTCACGCTATCAAGCGGATCATGGATGAAAGGCCCGGCTCCGTTCATGCGAACGCAAGCATGCACTAACTTGGAGTTGATAAAGTCACGGTCACGCGCGCGCCCTCGTTATTTCGCTTGGGGGACACGCGAAAACCAAGAGAAAGGGAACATCATGAACGTGCCCGTCAATTCCCATTCGATCGACATTCCCACTGAATTTCAGTCCTGCTTTGACAAGCAGCGCGCGGCTTATCTGGCGGCGCCGGAGCCATCCTATGCTCAGCGCATTGCTGATTTGAGATCGCTGACGCGTCTCCTGAAAGACAACAAGGACAATTTGGTCGCAGCGATCAACGCCGACTACGGCAACCGGTCTGAATTCGAGACCCTGTTTGCGGAATATTTCGTTGTCCTGGAGACCGTCGCCGACGCAGTCAAACATTTGAAGAAGTGGATGAAGCCGGAGCGTAGACACGTCGACTTCATGACCTATCCGCTCGCGCGAAATCGTGTCATCCCGCAGCCGCTCGGCGTTGTCGGGGTCATCGTTCCCTGGAATTTTCCGCTCAATCTCAGCTTCTGCCCGCTCGCAGCGATTCTGGCGGCCGGCAATCGAGCGATGGTCAAGATGTCGGAAAATTCAAAAGCGCTCGCCCAGGTTCTGATGCGCGTTTCCCCAAAGTATTTTCCGATCGAGAAGCTTGCCTTTTTCGAGGATGGCGGCGGACGAGGACCGGGATTCTCGTCATTGCCCTTCGACCATCTGTTGTTCACGGGATCCGGTGCTACCGGTCGCTCGGTCATGGCCAACGCGGCCCGCAACCTCACCCCTGTCACGCTTGAACTGGGCGGCAAGGCACCTGCGATTGTTGGGCCTGACTTCCCGGTCAAAACAGCGGCGGAGCGCATTCTCTGGGTGAAGATGTTCAATGCCGGTCAGATCTGTACGAATGTCGACTACATGTTTCTGCCCAAAGGAAGTGAGGACGAGTTCGTCCGCCATTGCCGGCGACTGTTTGCCGACCGCTTCCCGGACATCAACGGCCAGGACTACACGTCGATCATCGATGAACGGTCTTTCACGCGGCTGCAGGCGACGCTGGAGGATGCCCGCACAAAGGGCGCGGTCCTGGTCAATCTCGCGGAACAGCAGATTCCGGACGCGAAGCGTCGCAAATTTGCACCGCATCTCGTGCTAAATCCGACGGAAGACATGATTGTCATGCAGCGCGAGATCTTTGGCCCGATCTTGCCGATCAAGACGTATGCAGATCGGCAGGAGGTCGCCGACTATATCAATAGTCACGACCGCCCGTTGGCAATCTATCCATTCACTCACAATGCCGAGCTGCGCGACTTCTACATCTCGCGGGTCATGTCGGGTGGCGTATCGGTCAATGAAGCTCTCCTGCACGTCGGCCAGCACGACCTGCCATTCGGTGGGGTCGGGGCGAGCGGCATGGGCCATTACCACGCGCGCGAGGGGTTCAACACCTTTTCAAAATTGCGCCCGGTCTTCTACCAGGGCCCTCTGTCGCCGATCCAAATGCTATTTCAGCCGCCCTACTCCGGCCGCCCAATGAGCGTCCTGCAGACGATGATCAAGTGGAAGACGTGATGCGTGACGTGAGCATGTCTGGGGTAAGCGGACATGGTGAGGAGCCAATGGCGGACCCCTGCGTCAATGCGCGACGCACAAGGAGAATTAGCGGCGCGTCAAAGCCACCTTCCGAAGATCCGCGATGATCGGAAATCCGTCGACCGCCATGAACAAATCGGCGTCCGCCAGTGGACGATGATGAGCGTAAGGTGGAACTGATCATGTTTCGACATTACAGGCGCGCTTGATCCTCCTAACCATATGGCTGCGGCCTCGATTCATTCTCATTCGCGCGGAGACCACCATGAAGGGTAAAGTCGCTGTCATCACCGGTGCGCTGGGCGCGCTTGGCAAGGTGGTCGCCGAGGAAGCCCTTTCGCGGGGTGCGAGAGTGGCTGGTATCGATCATGCTGCGTCGCAGCTCGCGGCAACAGCCGAACGGATCGAACTCGGCCGCATCGACTTGACTGATGAAGCACAGGCGAAAAAAGCGATCGATGCCGCCGCCGCTCATTTCGGCGCGATCGACGCGCTGATCAATATTGCCGGCGGATTTACCTTCGAGACTATTGCCGACGGCGATCTCAACGCCTGGCAGCGCATGTACACTCTCAATGTCGAGACAGCGCTGAACGCCTCGCGCGCGGCGATCCCGCATCTTCTCAACTCGCGGGCGGCCCGCATCGTCAATATCGGCGCGATGGGCGCACTGCAGGCCGGCTCCGGCATGGGTCCTTATGCGGCGTCGAAGGCGGGCGTGCACAAGCTGACGGAGTCACTTGCTGCCGAGCTGAAAGGCAAGATCACCGTGAACGCGGTGCTGCCCTCGATCATCGATACCGCGGCAAACCGCGCCAGCATGCCGAAGGCCGATCCCGCCAAATGGGTCGCGCCGAAGGAACTCGCCGATGTTATCCTTTTCCTGGCAAGCGACGCCGCCAGTGCCGTCACCGGCGCGCTGCTGCCGGTCAACGGACGGGTCTGACGCGCGCTTACGCCGCTACCAGCTTCCGAAGCACCGCCCGAAACCGAATGCTCCGCTTGCCTGCCAGCGCGGTGGCTTCGCATTCCGCGCCCTCGATCGTTGCGTTGAGCGCAAGGAGGTTGGTCTGCTCCGCAATCGATGTGATGAGCTTGACGACATCACCGATCCTATTTCCCGCGGCTGATAGGTCAGCCATCCGTTTGTCCGATGTCTCGGCTTGCTTGACAGCCTCGGCCGTAACACTGTTCGATTCCTGAACTCGGCGGCTGATCTCTACGATCGATTCGGATAGCTCGTTCGAAGCGGTAGCAATGCTACGAACATGCTCCGAGGCTTCTCTACTGCCCACGGCAGATTTGTCCGACATATTTGCTGTCGAACGCGCGGTCATCGCGAGCTGCCGCGCATCGTTTTTGAATTTTGTCGAAGAACTGAGCACCCGCTCGATGATGCCGCCGATCTCGGTTCGGAAGCTTTCCACAAACCTATTGAGTTCGGCCTTGCGGTGATCCATGGCGCATTTTTCAGCGCTGATGCGTTCGACCTCAAGTTGCCGGCGCTCTAGCCGATTATTCTTGAAAACGTCGAGGGTTCTCGCGATTGCGCCGACTTCGCCGTGGCGATCGGCGTGCTGGACCTCAACGTCCGTTCTACCTTCGGCGAGTATAGTCAAGGACTCCGTCACGGCCCTGAGCGGCTTGGTGACACGGCGGACCATCAACATGGTGATCCCGAGCACCAGCAAAGCAGCAACGGCGGCTGCGATGGCCATGGCCCACGGGGCCTGCGACAACATGTTGTCCAGCTGAGCTGTGGGGATGCCAACATAGGCGATGCCGATCACCTTGCCGGCGGTTATGACAGGAGTCCGCCATTGGCGGAGCGCCGGTCAGGCCTCAGGTGCATGCCAGAAACCCTTGGTTAGCCATCTAAGTCCATGCTCTTTAATCAATAATGTTTGGTCCAGCTAAGCTCGTTCCAGCTACCCATGTGTCAATGACCTCAAAGTTGCTGTGGAACGCAACAAGATCGGCGCGATAACCAGGCGCGATTGCCCCTAGTACGGTTTCTAGCCCGAGGAACGTTGCAGGTGTGCGAGAGGCCATCGTCAAAGCATCAGCAATGCTTAACCCGAGCAGTGTGACTGCGTTACGCACCGCCTTCATCATCGTCAAATGGGCGCCGGCGAGTGTACCGCCGGGACCGGTCAGGCGATCTCCTTGCAGCGTAATGCGTCGGCCCTGCAGCAGAAAGTGCTGCTGATCCGTGCCGATCAGTGGCATCGCGTCAGTGATTAACATTAAGCGGTCGCGTCCTTTGCAGCGCATTGCAACGCGCAAACTGGCAGGGTCAACGTGAATGCCGTCGCAAATAATCCCGGCAAATAGCCGCTCGTCGTCAAGGGCGGCCCCAACTACGCCTGGCTCGCGGGCGGTGAGTTGGGACATCGCATTGAAAAGGTGCGTGATGCCGGTAAGACCACGATCCGCAGCCTGCGTGATTTGGATTGCGGTCGCGTCGCTATGACCGGCCGCCACGCGAACTCCCGCGTGGGTGAAATTATCGATCAGGGATTCCGGCACGCATTCCGGAGCCAGGGTCACCAGAGAGCGACCGCATTTGCTGATACTGTGCATCGCGGCAAGATCGCGTCTGCTCGGCGAGCGAATTTCGGATTCGAGATGAATGCCTTTGCGAGCCTTGTTGAGTGCAGGGCCTTCCAGGTGAAACCCGAGTACGCCAGGGATTTGCACTGATGCCAGTGCCACCGCAGCGAGGCGCTCCATCACCTCTGTGCGATCGGTGATCAAGGTTGGTAGGCAGCCGGTCGTTCCCGTCCGGCGGTGAGCCTCGACGATGCGGCGCACGCCTTCTTCGGTTGGCTCATCATTGAGGAGAACGCCGCCACCGCCATTAATCTGGATATCTATGAGGCCGGGCGCGAGGATTGCATCCGCGGGAAGCGCGATTGTCGCGGGCGATGACGCGTCTCCCTGGCCTACACTCTCGATAAGACCCTTTGAAACCGTGATCAGGGAAGGCCCTCGCATCGAGGTCCCATCGAACAGTTGCCGCGCGGCGATGGTGAAGGGGTTGGAATAATCCATGACGTTTTTCCACTCGTGCTATTGTACTATCCAAACGGGTCGTGACCAAGCTCGCGGAGCGATAGGGTCCAGAGGTTTGAACCGGCGAGCACAAGCTTCCATGGACCCGCAACCGAGTTCTTGCGTTGGAAAGTGATGGTGACGGCGGGCGCGGCGGCGGTCGGAGGCGGCCAAGTCCGCGCTTCAAGCCCGTGAGATGAGCGGATCATTCGATGGCAACCGAAGAAGTGGACCCTCGCTTTGCTGATCTCGACGCGTGGTCAATGCCGTCAGCGATGGAAGCGATGTGGGAAGGTCAGCTCGCTGCTGTTGCCGCCGTGGGGAGAGCCCTCCCTGCCATTACCGAGGCAGCAAACGCAGCAACCGAAGCGCTCGGCGATCGCGGCCGTCTGATCTATGTTGGCGCCGGCACCTCTGGCCGGGTTGCCGTGCAGGACGGGGCGGAGTTGACGCCGACCTTTGCTTGGCCCCAAGAGCGTGTCCACTTCATCATCGCCGGCGGGGAGAGTGCATTCGTCGCCAGCGTCGAAGGTGCCGAAGACGACGTCGCCGATGCAGTCAAGCAAATCGATGCTGCGCGCCTCTCGCCGCACGACGTGGTGATCGCGGTGGCCGCCAGTGGCACGACCCCGTTTACCGTCACTGCGCTCCAGCAGGCAGGCATGTCCCGCGCGGTCACCATAGGCGTGGCCAACAATCACGGCACTGCGCTGCTTACATCAGCGAAGTATCCGGTGATGGTCGAGACGGGACCAGAATTGATCGCCGGATCGACCCGGATGAAAGCGGGCACCGCGCAGAAAGTCGTGCTCAACCTGATCTCGACCGGCATCATGCTGCGCCTCGGCCGCGTCTATCGCGGCATGATGGTCAACATGCAGGTGACGAACGCGAAGCTGAAGCGTCGCGCGGAGGCTATGGTTGCCCGTATTGCCGGCTGCAGCGAAGCGCAAGCTGCTTCTGCGCTCGCGCAGACCGATGGGGATATCAAGATGGCTGCCCTCGTGGTACTGGGATATGAGGTGACGGAAGCTGCGAGCATCCTTGCGAACCACAAAGGCAACCTCCGTCGTGTATTTGACGATCTCAGCTGAGGAACGGAGCGGCCTGACAGTCTGGCCTGGAGTTGAATAGGCAGCCCGTGAGCGACATTGGACCTACTTTTTCCGCGATGATGCGAGAGACTTGCGAAAGCCCCGATGTCGTCTCGCAAATCCTCCGCAGACGCCATGCCATCGCCGACGTTGCAAGACGCCTGGATATTGGAGCGGCGCCGCTCGCCGTCTTTTGCGGTCGCGGAAGTTCCGGCCACGCTGGGGTGTTCGTCCGCTACCTCATTGAAACGCGGCTCGGCCTGCCGGTTTCGGCCAGCGCTCCTTCGGTGAGCACGGCGTTTCGCAAGCCGCTGAGTTTGCGAAATGCCCTGTTCCTCGTGATCTCGCAATCAGGGCGCAGCCCCGATCTGGTCGCAGCAACGGAGTCTGCGCGAGCCGCGGGTGCTCGCACTGTTGCGATTGTCAATACGACGCCCTCTCCTGTAGCGGAAGCCGCCGAGTTCGTGGTGCCAATCGGAGCGGGCCCTGAACATTCCGTCGCCGCGACCAAGACGGTGATCGGCTCGATGACAGCAGCCGCTGAACTCATTGCGGAATTGGCCGATGATGCAGCGCTCAGGTCGGCGCTCGACCGACTACCAGAGCGCGTTCGCCGCGCGCTCTCGCTGGACTGGCGCGAAATGTCCGACGATCTCGCCGGAGCATCCGCCGTATTTGTCGCTTCACGAGGTTTTGGCCTGGGGTCGGCTCGCGAAATTGCACTGAAGCTTGCCGAAATCCTGCGGTTGCCCGCTCTTGGATTCAGCGCTGCCGAGCTGCAACACGGGCCTCGCGCGGCGTTGTCATCGAGAACACCGGTGATCATGATGCGCCTGAGGGATGAAACTGCTGCCACAGTAGATGCACTCGCGACGGAGTTGCGCGAGAGCGGGATTGCGGTGCATCTGTGCGGCGGTCCGCGCAGCACGCTGCCGTGGCTCGGGGACGACGACCCCGCAACTGACGCGATCGCCATGTTGGTTCCAGCTTATCGCGCAATTGAACGTCTCGCTCGAGAATGGGGGTTTGACCCGGATCGTCCACCCCAATTGAGCAAGGTCACAAAGACGTTTTGACGGGCGACGTTAAGGCCGTCATGCCTCAGTGTCGGCGGCAGGTCCCAAACCGGTAGTCCGTTTCTGGCGGATACTGTTGGCACCACATACGGCAGCCGTTCTTGAGGTGAGAGCTCATATCTGGAAGTTCCTGGGTTGATTTGAGCATCAAGCCTGACGTCGTTCCAGTCTCCCGCGCAGTCTTGGCTACACGCTCGACATTTTCGGAGACGTTGAGAATACTTTGGGCGGCAGCCTGCACGCCCGTTGCAATGCTTTTAGTTGCAGCGTCCTACTGCTCGACCGCGGACGAGATCGAGGTTGTTATTCCACTGACGAGGTCGATCGTCACCCCGATCGCCTTGATCGCGCCGCCGTGGCGATCGGGTTTTGCGCGGCGAGTGTGATTTAGCCGGGCCCGCCGCCCAGAGAGCCCGCCATTTGCGACGGGGCAAGTCTGGGAGAAAACAATTGTCGCAGGCGTAGGCTGATCAGTGCCGCCCGCCTTCAGGTTATTTGGTCCAAGCCGAGTAGGCCGCGCAGGCCGCGCCAGATAAGGTGGCTGCGATGCTGACAGCGAGCGTAGCCATCAGGAGCGGCTCGTCATCATTGAACGCCAAGTAGCTCGGGTCGATAAAGACCAGCCAGGCGACGTAGACACACGCCAACAAAATCCCAAGTCTTTCGAGTGTTCGCATGACCGTATGCATCGCTTCAACAGTGCCAACCCCATTTGCTGAGACAGCGGCGGAATATCGATGTTGCTGGGGCTGATAGGTCAGGGTAGCTGCAGTTTCCGGTTGAGTTCGTCAAAGACAGGGCCTTGCGCATACCGCGCGCTACCCCTGCACCCAAGTGATCTTGTTGGCCTCTGGCTCGCGCCCCGCGGCTACCAATGGCCCCCAGCCCAGCTGGTGGAGCGGGATTGATAGCTATTGCAACCCAGCAAAGCTCGGCGCACGCCTCCAAACCTTACATTAGAAATTCGAGCAGTCTGATCGCCCGCTCGACAGCCTCATCGCGTTACAGCGCGAGCCGTTCGCTATGTGGCCCCCCGAAGCTGTAGTCCTCCGGAGGCCTTCGGATCGCACAGAGTTGGGCACTTCTGCCATCCCTGTGCCTCCTAGAAACTACGAATCAAGCGCTCGCGGGCAGCTCCTCTTCTTCCTCCTTTGCCAAAACCCGAAGCATCTCGACACCGATCTCGCCTTCATGAGGTGAGGTTATGAACTTGATCTCCTCGCTCCTCCTTTGGAGGGCGCCGATGATCGCGAGCGCCTCAACAGCCGTCTTGGCATCGGCGGCCGAAACGGGTTGCGTGTTCATCGTGCTGAAAAAAATTGTGTATGGCATCTCTCTTGACCTTGCTTTGCGCGCACCATGTCAGCGGCTTACGGCAGCAATAGGACAAGGGCACTCTTTTGAGAGTTCCCAGGCAGGAACTAGCGCCGCAAGTACGACGGCCTCGGCTGCTGGTTTAACGCTCCGGTTTGAACCCGGCAGCACTTCTGATCATGCGCCCCTGAGCGCGCCGACGGCGAGCCACCGCTAACGCCTTCAAACGGGAGCCGACAGGATCCCATCTTAGTTAGCGCGGTTACGCGGCAACCATCATTCGCTGATCAGAGATTATGGAAGAAGTAGGCCTTCGGCCCACCCGAGCCGGTGATAACCGCTAACGCCACCTCTCTCGCATACGCGCAGCGATATCGATGCGAGGGGCAACCCGACCTCCGGTTACGCTCATAGCTCCAGCCGGCTTCGGCCAGCTGCACCTCTCGAACAGCGGCAATAGCACCTCAGGAATGAACCGCGTTCGCGAAGCATAGAGGTGACGATCGCCTTGCGCATTCTGGCCACGAACAAAAAAGCGCTGCGGGACCAGGAGATGCAGATCGTCCTTGGCGCGAGTCATCGCAACGTAGAGCAGACGTCGCTCTTCCTCCAGTTCCTCAGTGGTGCCGGCGCCAAGATCGGACGGGATGCAGCCGTCGACGACGTTAAGAACATAGACGGATTTCCATTCCTGGCCTTTCGCCGAATGGATCGTGGACAGGATCAAAAAGTCTTCGTCGAGCAACGGAACGCCGGCCTGATCGCTGGTCGTGTCCGGCGGATCGAGTGTCAGTTCGGTCAAGAAACGTTCACGCGAAGGATAGCCGCTTGCAATCTGCTCGAGCTGGATCAGATCGGCGTGTCGAACTTCTGCATCTTCATGAATGCGCTCTAGATGCGGCTGATACCACGCGCGGGCGAGTTCGAGATCACTCGGCCATCGCGAGACGCGAAGATTCGCAACCGCCTCGACAAAGGTGAGCCAGTCATCGCCGGCGCGCGCCGGCGGCGGCATATCAATCAGCACCGCCAACGGATCAGGGGAATCGGCCATCCTGTCGAGAACGCGCTGCGCCGAGGAAGGCCCCACGCCCGGAAGCAGATGGAGGGTCCGAAAGCCCGCGATGCGGTCCCGCGGATTCTCGACCAAGCGCAGGATGGCCAGAACATCCTTGACGTGGGCGCCCTCCAGGAACTTCAGCCCGCCGAATTTCACGAAAGGAATGTTGCGGCGGGTCAGCTCGATTTCGAGCGAGCCACTGTGCGAGGACGTGCGGAACAACACAGCCTGCTGCTTTAACAGACAGCCCTGTTCTCGATTGGCCAAAACCTGCTCGACCACGTAACGGGCCTGGTCCGCCTCGTCGCGCAGCGCAACAAGCTGCGGCTTTTGTGATGACACACGATCGGTCCAGAGGTTTTTTGTAAAGCGTTCTTTTGCGAGCCCGATCACGCCATTGGCCGCAGCCAGGATCGGCTGGGTCGAGCGGTAGTTTCGGTCCAGTGTGATGATTTCGGCGCGCGGCGAGAACTGATCGGGGAAGTCGAGAATGTTGCGCACGGTCGCGGCACGGAATGAGTAGATCGACTGCGCATCGTCGCCGACGACCGTCAGACCTTCGCCATCATTCTTTAGCGCCAGCAGAATCGTTGATTGAACGCGATTGGTGTCCTGATACTCATCGACCAGGACATGATCAAAGCGGCTGCCAATTTCCTGCGCAAACGCAGCTTCAGACATCAACTGGGCCCAATACAAAAGCAGATCATCGTAGTCGAGCACCTGCTGAGCCTGCTTCGCCGCGACGTAGGCTGCAAAAAGCTGCTTCAGTTCAGCTGCCCAGCTGGCGCACCAGGGGAAGGACTGGCCCAGCACCTGCTCAAGCGGCTTTTCCGCATTCACGCATCGGGAATAGATCGCAAGGCATGTGCCCTTGGCCGGAAAGCGACGTTCGGTCTTCGAAAATCCCTGCTCATGTCGAACCAGGTTCATCAGATCAGCAGAATCCTCGCGATCGTGTATGGTGAAGGCGGTATCTAGGCCGATCCGTTCCGAGTATTCCCGCAATAGGCGAGCACCAATGCCGTGAAACGTGCCCGCCCAAACGAGGGCATCGGTCAGGACAGACGAATTGTCGCCCAGGACCTTGCGCGCAATCCGCTCGACCCGGCGGGCCATTTCTGCAGCGGCGCGGCGAGAGAAAGTCATCAGCAAGACGCGGCGAGGATCGGCACCGTTGACGATCAGGTGCGCAACCCGATGGGCCAGCGTGTTGGTTTTGCCGGATCCAGCACCGGCGATAATCAGGAGGGGCGGTCCGACCGTCTCGTTTTGCCGCACGCCATGCTCGACGGCGCGTCGCTGCTCCGGGTTCAGTCCTTCCAGATATGTTATCGCAGCTTGAAGCACGAATCGCCCCTCGCCTTGAGAATCAGGGATTCGGAGGGGAAGTGCAATGCGGGAACATCAGCCGCGGGCTGGCAAACTCCCGACCAGGTTCTGTTTACCTGACGCGTTCGCAAACTAGGCGTTTATGGAATAACCCGGCCAATGGCCGATCCGCCGCGCATCCGTCTCCACGCCTAACGCTTCGACAGCCCTTTAAAGGACCCGTAACAGCCCTTCCCACGTGATATCGCGATATTCGATCTCGGCAACGAAATACGGCTCGACCCAGGTCGCTTTTAGTTTGCGGACCGGTTTCGTGAACTTGGATCTGAGGCTAACGACAGTCTCGAGCTGCTTGCGGATTTGAGCGGAGATCGTTCGATTCCATCCCGTCCCGACCTTGCCCATATAGATGAGCTCTTTGCCTTCCCGCTTGCCGAGATAGAGCGCAGCAACGCCCGAAGGGTCTTTGACGAATCCGACCACGGGAAATTCGCCCCTCTGGACCGTTTTGATTTCGAACCAGGCCTCGTTCCGGTCTGACCGATACCGTGCATCCGTTCGCTTTGAGATGATGCCTTCAAAGTTCAGCCTGGCGGCGTGCTCGAACATTCTTTGGCCATCGCCAATGAGATACTCGCTGAAATGGATCGGCTGCTCGATGCTGTGCTCATCGAACAGTTCTCGCAACAGACGTTTGCGCTCAAGCTGCGGCCTTTTTCGGAGGTCCTCGCCATCGAGCCATAGCAGATCAAACACGTAGTACTCCAGACGATCCTGGCGACCTGCGGCCAGTTCCGCCTGCAATTCGGAGAAATTAGTTCGGCCATCGCGGACGACCACCACCTCGCCATCGATGATCGCCCGCCCAGGAATATCGAACGCGCCGGCAATGGTGGAAAACCGTTTCGTCCAGTCGAGGCCGTTGCGCGTATACGCGTTCTTCTTTCCGCGGTTCAGATGAATCTGGACCCGGTAGCCGTCGTATTTGATTTCGTGAATCCACTGCTCGCCCGAAGGTGCTTTCGACTTCAGAGTCGCGAGCTGAGGCGGGCTCGAGGATACTGACGAAGTCGACACCGCCACCGTTCTGGAACCTGAGATGTCTCCGGCCGAGCCGGCACATCAAGTTTAATGGTGCGACGAGGTGATGTCCGGCACACAACTTGGCATCCGCGTAGCGCTTCATAGAAGCTGCTGCCGGATGCCAAATTGCGCATATATCGCGCGCCCGGAACGATCGCATATCCCACACCGTAGTCTGATGCTGTCGGTTCAGGGAGAGGGATTCAAAACGCGCGGCCTGGAATCCGTTCTAATTTCAACAAAATCAGGTGTCGGACTAACTGAAACGGTACGAAGGCTTTGGAGAAAAATCCATTCTCCAGCGCCGATCGAGAGCAACTGAGGCGGCCAGCCAAATTCTCCGGGACGAAGAGCCGAGCAAATTCCGCGGGATTTTTGCAGTTTTCCAAGCTCGAGGTACGGCGAGCTTATTTATAGTGGCGGAGAGAGTGTCCGTTTTAATTGATTGATGATATTTACATTTTCGGCGATTTTACGGAACTACCCACAAATCTACCCACGAAGCCGCTCCGATTTCGCTTCGTTCAGTGAAGCCAAGCCCCCGACAATTGATCGCAGCAAATGCGCGCTCGTCCACAAAAACGTGAGCGCCAGCGTCCATTGGAGCGCGCGTTCGGGCGTCGGCTGCCACGCTCCGATCGCTAGGGCCAAGCCGGCAAGGAAAACTGCGAGACACGCCAACGCCCGCACTGTGATTTCAGTCCGACGTACCCAGCCAAATTCGGCCTCAATACGTTTTTCTAGCAATTGACCGAGAGTATCCATGGGAGACCTCGCCAAACGGAATGCCAGGCGAGGCTAAATGAAACCTGAAGCAAAAGCGACTGCTGGTTCGTGGACCCGCGGTCAGGCCTACGGATGGGCGCGACGCGCCGGGCCTTCTTCAGCCGTCGAGCGTCATGCCAGCGCTTTGATGATCCAATTGCAGACCGTGGAAGGCTGCATCACGTTCATTCCCGCCGGCGTTGCGCTGCCAGCCTTTGCCGTCTTGTTGTCGTTGGCCGTGCCGCTGACAGAACCGATGGTGATGTTGGACGACGCGTTGTTGATGACGATGGTCGCAGTGCCTTGCGGCCCAGCGATGTTGTTCGCTGAGTATGCGTAGGAGCCTGTACCAGCGATGGTTCCACCAGACACTCCATGCGTGTGCTGGTTGTCCTTCAGGTACACGGCATGATCGTGCTCGATGAGCTCACCAGTTGCCATGACGTGCTTCGCTTCGCCAACCGGCGCGGCGGCCGGATCGGTGAGCGTCAAATGGGTAACAAGGCCGCGTGCGCTCAACCCGCCCATCGTGCTCTTGCCGACGGGGACGACTTCGCGCCAATCGGGCAGCCCAAATGTTGTAGAACCGTCGCCGACCCCAAACTTGACCCCCAGCAAAGTGAACAAATCAGAGTAGACCGTGCGGGATACGGTTTGACCATTCATCCATAGATAGCCCGACGACGGCAGCGTATCTAGCAGCCACGGGATTGGCGTGCCGATCGGCAGCGGGATATTCGAAATGTTGCCCTTGTGGATCACGTCGTTACCGCCAACCTTCGGCGTAACCTCAAACGTCACGGCCCCCGTGTCGCGCGCGATCGTGAGCGAGGTTCCGAGCAGCGAGCCAAGATCGTCATAGCGGTTGATCTTGAAGAGCGAGCCGGCGTTGCTGCCACCCTCCGCGGTGGCGTCGGCGCCGATATCCCAGCGCAACAAGTCCGCCGACCTGATCTTGATTAGCCGCGCGTTGCCGGCGGCCTTTTTCAGGCTCACGCCAGTGACAAGCGCGTCGTCGTTGGCGTCCCGGGTGATGAGCGTTCCTTCGCCCGAGGGGCCGCACAGTGCATCGATTATATCAAGATTGTCGTTGAGCTTATCGCCCCACGTGTCGTCTGACGCGCCGATTTCCGGCAGCGTCATGTTCAGGAACGCGGTGAAGGTATCAGCCATTCTGTGTTTCTTAGTCCTGGTCTCCTATGTTAGCGGCGCCTAGGTCTCTTCCTGCCTTGAGGAAGCAGACGCCAATTCGAGCAAGTGCACTTGCTCATTCAGTTGTCGCGGGCAAGGGCGGCCTGTTGTTTGATCCAAAAAGAAAACCAGAATGCCTGCACCAACTTCAATACTCGGACGTCGTGTCTTGGGTGGCCGACCACATGCGGCCGGTGCCCCGCTGCAATCCGCGAGAAACAGAGTCTCATCTGCGCCGCGGCTTCCTCGCGTGCATCCGGCCAATCAATGCCTTCTCCGCCACTAAGAAACTCCCTACCGCCTACCACGTACGCAGGAACCGCACACGCCAGAAGCGGGCGCTCATCGACCTGCGCAATGATCCTGCTTGCCAGATATCCGGGCGCTTTCCGTTCGTGGCTCGATATCTCTTCGGCGGTCACATCAATAACTCGCATTTCATAGGCTGCGAGCTCTTCAAGACTCAATTGAGCAAGCACGTGCGCAATGGCGCGCGACGGTGTGATGCGAATACGATCCAAGTCCGGTGTTGCGATGTCGGGGGGCATCTTCACTTTCGAAACTCCGGCCGCGCATCGTAAATCGAACGGTCGAAATACCCTGTTGGATCGGGCGCAGCCCGGTCGAGAGCACGCAGCATGAACCACAGCTTTTCAACTATCCGGTGGCCTCGCGCAGAATGGGCGCTCGGTCTCCTGGCAAATCGCTCCCCTGTGGCGATGCGCGCGAAGTAGAGCGTAACCTGCACCAAGACTTGATCGCGGATTTCCGGCCACACCGCCTTTGCGGTACGCCCATCGTCATAACGAGCGCCCCTCGCCTCCATGCGCTCGCGCAGCAAATCTGTTCCGTTAGTCATCCCGGGGTGGATGGAATAGGCATGGCTACTACCTCCCTCGACCAGTGAGGCAAGCGCGAGTGCGAGAGCGCCCGGCCGGCGCGCCTCTGCCTGGGCAATACCTTCAGCAAGCTGGCGATCAATCTCCGCTTCAAGCTCTGCCATCCCGGCAGGGCCAAGATTTGCAATAGCGTCTTGCAGAGACCGCTTGACCGGGTCGCGAAAGTAGAATTCGAACGGAACGCCGTTAGACGTGGCAGACAGCTTCACCATTCGATCTCTCCATCAATAGTCCGGCCTTCCACCACCTTGGCGTTATGGCCGTTCGCAAGCTGCACGGCCTGCAAGTAGAGTTGCTTGATGTCCGGGTACTCCACCGTCTGTTCGATCGCCTGCGTCGGGCGCCCATACGCGCGGTTCAGAATTTCTTGAGCCGCGGCGAGCGCCGTCCGCTCATCCTCGCTCCCAACGAGCTCGCAGACGCGCTTGAACGCCTCTGGAGCGTGTTGGCGCGCAAGGCTCTTGATCTCTTCTACGATCTTGGGCCGGCCGCTGGGGTTGGGCGTGAAGCCGGGTAGCCACCGCCCGCCTGTGTCTCTCTCGGCGACTTCATTCATGCCGAGCACCCGGCGTGTTCGGGCGTGTTAGCACGCCGCGTTTTGAGGCTGTTCCGGTGTGAGGGCAAAATCCGCACTCGGGTTTCGTCAGCCATCACAGCCGCGGAGCGGCCCGGCCTATATACCCTCCTATTTGCTTCTATCACTGACTTGAAAAATAGCCGGAACACCGGAACAGAAGCATGGATTGTGCTTGCAACATAGACTCTTACGCTGTGAGGGCTCGCCCACACAGAGGCAGAACATGCCCGCACAAAATGAAGCCCGAGCGGCATCGACTTACAAAAACTCAACTCCGGTCGATATAATTTCATACCCGCGACGGCAGTCATGCTCCGGTCCTTTCCGTCTGTGAGCCTTCGGCTTCAAGGCGCTCACGGAGCCGCTCGGGCGGTAACTGCGCCAGCAAATCTGCGCTGCCCTTCGCCCACACCTGCCGGACTTTCGAACCTATCCTGACGCGGCGCACTGCCTTGAACCCCTCCGCCTTCAGCGCCGCGACCGCATGGCGGTCGATCCCGTCGGGGGCTGCAAAGTCTTCTCGGGCAACGGTGATGAGGCCTTCCGCGGTGATAATCGTGCGCCCGTGCATAGGCTCGCCTTCGCCGAATTGGGCGCGCAACCATCTAAGCGCAGGAGGCTGGGCCCGGTCCAACATCTGCTGCTTTGCATCCGTTGTCGGCGGCCGGGCACCGGGATTGAACGTGGATACGTCGCGGCTCTTCAGCCAGCCGGCCACCTTTGCGGCGCCCTGCTCTTCGTTGATCCAGCGATAAAAGGCCGTGTAGTAGGTTTCCGGGAGCGGCTCTTCAAGATGGCAGCGATGCACCCAAAACCGGCGGTCGTCCGGGTCCAGCGCGATGGCGTCGTCATAGTTGGTGAAGAAAATCCATGTCTGTGTATTCGGGATGGCGAACGGCTGCTGGTTTTTCTTGTTGATCACCACGTGGTCGGGTGGCGCGGCGATCCAGTCTTTAAGCTGGTTGTAAATCTCCCGCTTTGCGAAGTTCATCATTTCCGAAACCACAATAATCTGCGCCTGAAGGAACTGCGTGAATTCGCTCGCGAGCTCCTGCGGCTTCACCAAAGAGACGTTGTGTCGGCCGGCCGCTCGCAGCACAGGCGCTATCACCGTGTCTTTACCTACGCCCTGGTTTCCCAGAATGACGGGCGCGTGGTTGATCTTTACGCCCGGGTGCTGCATCACGAAGCCGAAGAAATTTAGGAAGTGCTCGCGCGCGGGGTCGCCAGGCTCACCGAAAAGCTTGGTGACGTGCTCAAGCCACGGCGCCACCATTTCGTCTGTCACGCCCTCAAGCGGCGCGACGGGCGAGGGGCGCCAGAGGTTCACCGCGCGCACCTTTACACCGCTTTGGTTTTCATCTTCGATGAGCACAGGACGCCCAGGGCGGAACGTGGCAATCTGCGCTTTCTTCGCGCCGCGCGCGTTCTGGAAATGCGCTTCCGCGCTCTTCACGCCCGTGTTTCCGAAAGCCGCAATCTGAACGTTGGCAGCGTTAAGCGCGCGGCCCGAAAGCGCGGCGCCCGTCTCCAATTCGATATAGCGTTCTAGCTGCTGAACCCACACATAGCGCGAAATCATCTTTTCAAGCGGCGTCTGCGCAATCATCGCATCGCCGTCTTCGTCAAAATCCTCTTGCGCTTCGCCGTCGAATTTGCCCGTTGCCTTGGCCGTGGCAAACAGCCAGGCCGCGCCAAGCGCCGCGTCGTTGATGCTATCCCAGCGCTTGCGCACGTAGTCGGGGCGAATGCTGTCGTTGTTCATTGCCCATGCCAGAACGTCCGAATAGTAGTCTTCCCGCTTCGGCCCGAGGGCCGCCTTGATCGCCGCTAGCGCAGTCACGAAGTCGTCGTGAGACGGCAGCGTGTCGGGGCTGTTCGGCCATACCTGCAACGCTTCAAGCACCAGCGACGGTTTTGAGGCCCACAGCGACGCGTCGTCCAAACCCTTGCGCGTGCTCGGCACGCCCGAACCGGCAAGCGCGCCTTTCTGGATTTCGCCCCACCCCTTTTTATGCACCAGCCCCCGCAGCGCCGTGAAAAATCCGTCGATTGCGTCGCTGGTGATTTCCGCGAGCTCCGCCGGTCCGCAGTCGCACGGGCTTTCGTTGTGGCGCCAGAGGTACGCGCCGCCCTTCGGGTGCGGGCCCTCAACAACATACTGTTGGCCGAACGCCAGGAGCTCGGCGGCGTGCTTCACGCCCTGCGCGTCTTTCCACGCCAAGCGCGTCTTTCGAATGGTGTCGTGCCCTTCGGCGACGCGGTACACCATGAGGCGCCGCGGTGAGCCTTCGCGCACGCGCACGGGCGCCATTCCGAAATGCTCAAGGGCCAGGCTCTCGATTGCGCCGGCCATCGCTTCGCTCTCAACGTCGATATCGAGCCCTGGAAACTTGCGGCCCTGTAGCCCGACGCTGGCGCCCCACAGGATATATTTTTTACATTCGGCTACGGTTGAAAACCGCTCTTCGGGCCATTTGCCACCGAGCCCCGACCATGTGCCGTCCGAATTCCGCACTCCGGGGGTTTTGCCGCGGTGCCGGTCTTTGACCTGTGAGCCCGAGGAAATCTTCGCGTGCGGCGGGATGATCGGCAAGAGATCAGACAGGAAGCCAGCTTCCGCCCATTTTCTGAAGCCGCTCTTGTCGGAGAGTAGCGGCCTATCGCCGTCGCTTTTTTGCTGGTGGTCCAAAAGTCTCCCTATGAATTCCTTTCCTTCAGTACAGTTGTTGGGGCGCGCTCAGGCGGTCGCCACGCTGCGGCGCTCCGATATCCGTTCAAACACCCCGTCGACCAGCAGCGCGAGAACGCGTGCGGTTGGCTCAGTCAAATTGTCAGGGCAAGGGAAGTAGGCTCGCGCGAAGTCGCCGTCGCTCAACTTTCTGACCGCTACAATCCAATCCGCTGCCGGCGCCGCGTCAGCAAACTCACCGTCCAGCACGGTGCGCACATATGTAGCGCGCGACGGATGCTGAGCGAACCAATTATGGTCTGTGGCCGCAGCTATTTCTAGCGCCATACGACCCGGCGTACTTCGCGCAGCTATGTTGAGCGCATCTAAGGCAAGCCCACCAACGCACCCTCCACGTTCTCTGGCGGTACGCCGGGCAGGCGCCCGATGGTTTCCGGAAGTCATTCGGCTCGGCTCTCAGGCCACCTTTGCCACAGTCTTGCTGTCGAGCCAGGTTTTCAGTTGATCGTATTTGATGAGCGTGCGGGTTCCCACTTTACAGACAGCGAGCTCATTTTTTTTGATCGCTTCGTAAAGTTTCGTGCGGCCGAGGCCCGACACCTTACAGGCGTCGTTTACGGTTACGGTGATGGGCAGCATTTGGATTGGTCCGGGGGCGCCGATCGCTTGATCGCGCAGCGCTATTGCCGACAGCATGGTGTACGGGCGGACGAGAACAAACATCGGCGCGCTTGTCCTGTCAACGTGCCACGCGCCGAACCAAGCCGTGGCGACGACGAAACTTTACTTTAACTCAACTGTCAGCGGCCACGCTTTCAAAATTCGCCTGAGCAATTCTGATGTTGCTTGGAGGCGCAAATTTCGGAGGTGGCAGCAAAAATATTTTTGTGGGATGCACGATCTGTGAGGCTTAGACGCTCACCGCGGCAGCCGCCTTCGCGCTCAAGCCGTCTTTTCAACCTGCTGGTCGACCCAAACGCGCGGAATCAGCCGGCGCCTTCCAATGCCGATGAAAGGCACCTCTTTGCGTTCGATAGCGCGGTAGAGAGTTGCAGCGCCAACACCCAAGATCGCTGCCGCTTCCCGCACCGTGTAGGTCCGTCGCGGCTCAGAGGACGCCCTCTGAGCCGCTGAAGCATCACCGCTGTTCTCCATGCTCACTCTCTCAGCACAGGCACCCGGTCTTCAACGGCGAGACGGTGGAAAGCCCACAGCAAGTCCGCAAGCTCTTCCATGGCCTCGATATCGGCCGACGCGCCGTCAAACGTCACGTCGCACACGGTACCAGCGTCAAGCGTAAGAAACCACACAGCCGCGTTCTGAAGGCCCAGCGTCGCGCGCTGTTTCTGCCGGCAAACCCGGAGCCGATCATTGCCGACCTTTTCGACCAAGAGCGCCGTGCCACGCTCGCGGTCAGCGAACGTGCAGCGCGTGTAACGCTCCGCCCAATCGTCAATGTCACCGAGCGCCTGATTGATCGCTACCCACAGATGGCATGGGTCGCCAAATGCGCCGCCGCTGCACGTGGTGGGGGCGGGCTCGATATTCTCAGCTTCAGGCGAAAGCGCCAGCATCTTAAGGCTCCGGATGAATGAATGGGGCGCAGGCTGGTACTTTCTACTTTTCCATCGCGCTTATTTTGTGTAAACAAGAAATATGAAGAAGTCAATTAGTGTAAACAAAAAATCGCGTGGGCGGCCGGCGACAGGTCATGACCCAGTTTCTGCTGTTCGGTTGCCAGAGGACCTTACCGGCAAGATCGATGCTTGGGCGACGAAGAACGAAGTCTCAAGTCGCTCCGAGGCCATACGCCGCTTGGTGGAGCTCGGTTTAAAAACATCCGAAGCCCGCCCCGTTCCTTAAGCCCTCTCTCTTCGACGTTCTGCGTTGGCTGCTGCGAGAACCGATCTCCGTAGCCGTGGCGCGCGCGACAGTCCAAGCGCCACGACGCTCCTGAGCGGACGCGCACCGACTGTGGAAGCGGGTTAAATCTTAGCCGAACAAATAGAGAAACTGGCAGAGAATCGGGTAGAGTGCTACGCGCCCCGCGAATCAGAAGTTGCGACTTGAAATTCAACCCGGGCGCGGGTGCGGCATCGCGATAGTGAGGCACACAAAATGGAAGAAGTACTGTTTCAGAAGTCGTTTTATGCGGTTTGGCAACACCAGACCCAAGCCGCCGTCGAAGAAGTAAGGAAGCTCAGCCGTAACTTGTTCAAGGACCCGTCATTGGGCGGCGTGCTGCAGGGAATCGTCGACAAGTACAAAATCGACGTTGCACGCTTTGAAGGTGAGATTACAGCGAAGCGCCGAAGTGAGGAAACGCGGCGGCAGGACATGTGGGGCGACGTCCGCACGGTCAAGATGACTTGGCTAGACGTCAGCATTCCGTTCGTGGGCGAGGCAGAGACGTTGCGAATTGCGCCGTCATCCAGGACATTCTTGTCCAATCGAGCAACAATCGGGCGTAACGCGGTGACGATCGGCGTGCCGGACGACGACAACGCGGAGGCAAAGGTTCAGGAATTCAAGAAGCAAGTCGAACATAATTTGGAGATCCTGCGCAGAGAATACGAAAGCGCGAAACCGCAACTCGAACAGGCCGTACAGCAGGCCGCAAGCCAGCGAAAGGCACAGATCGAAGCCGAAGACGCCCGCGATAAGGGTCGGAGCTTCCGCGTGAACAACTAGAAAGCGCGATCTATGGAAGACGACGGATTGAAGGGCGTGCCCGAGCTCCCGAAGGGAGGCAAAGGCAGTGGTCTCACGCGCATGATCCTGAATGTCGCAAGTGGCGCGATTCCATTCGCTGGCGGAGTTCTTGCGGCTGCTGCAAGTGCCTGGTCGGAGCGGGATCAGAACCGGGTCAATGAGTTCCTGCACCACATGATCGCAATGCTGCAGGCGGAGATGCGCGAGAAGGAACAGACAATCCTCGAAATCACCGCCCGCATCGATATGAACGATGAAAAGGTATCGGAGCGGATCAAGAGCCCAGCGTATCAAGCGTTGCTGCGCAAGGCGTTCCGCGACTGGGCGGGCACCGAGAGTGAGCAGAAGCGGATTTATATACGGAACATCCTGTCGAACGCCGCGGGAACGACTATCGCCAGCGATGACGTCGTGAAATTGTTCCTTGACTGGATCAGCGACTATTCCGAGCTGCACTTTTTGGTAATCGGGGCGATATTTAACAGCGCTGGCATCACACGCGGCGGCATCTGGCGCAAGCTCGGTCGCCAGCCCGTTCGCGAAGACTCGTCCGATGCTGACCTGTTCCGGCTCATCATCCGCGATCTGAGCATGGGAGGCATCACCCGGCAGCATCGAGAGACGGATTACAGCGGGCAGTTTCTCGCAAAACGCAAAGCGCCGCCCAGTCCGAAGGGCACCATTAAGCCAATGAAGTCTGCATTTGATGATGAGGAGCAGTACGAGCTAACGGCTTTAGGTGATCAGTTCATCCACTATGCGATGACGGATTTACCGTTGAAGCTGGAGTTCAATGTTGATCAATCGAACGATCCAAATTAACGCGAGGATTTGATGCCTGAAACGAAGGCGAAGACTTCTGGCAAACCCAGCCACTGGGCCGGCGTTAGCGATGATCGGCTGATCGATCTTGATCTTGAAATCGACAACCCGCAAGTACTCGAAGGCTTGGTAACACAGGTTCCAGCTAACTACGCAGACGCGCATGTCGAATTCAAATACGATCTCCGGGGCATGGATGTTCCCGAATTCGCCTGCGTACACGGCAGCCATAAGCACAAGGCGGGCTTCGTGATGAATGTCGACGGCGCTCGGTTCATGGTGGGTTGGATTTGCGCCAAAACAATCTACGATGAGGATTTCGACAAATACACCGCGGATTTCGAAGCGGCTATCGGTCGCCGGGATGCGCTGCGACGTGTGCGAGAGATGCGCAGTTCGATCGCACAGTTCGCCGATTGGCTCGACCGCATTTCCTCATCGAACGTGTTGCAAGCATTTTCTACCGTTAGCGACCGCCTACGGGATCACATGCCTTGGGTATTCGAAACACTACAACGGGCCAATGGTGCACGGATTGAGGGCGCTCCAATGCCTAAGCACCTATGCTTGCCCCCCGCTGACGTCCGCGCCGAGTTTGATCGGTTGATGAATGCCACTGCCGCCGTCACGATGTCGCTGACTGGCGACGCTCAAAGGGTCGCCGCCTCCATAGGCCTAATTAGGACCGAAATCGACGGCCTAATTCGTCGGGCGGAATTGATTTTGGCGAAACTTTCCGACCTAGAGCTTTTTTTCCAACCGGTCACGCTGCATGCAATCTGCCAACATGCAGAGAAAGCGGTCCCAAGACGGAAGCGTCATTTCGCCGGATTAATGAAGTTGTCCACGCGAGACGTATTCGTCGAAATGCCAAAGGACTTTGTCGTTCCGAGCGCTCAGCCGCTTGAGGCCTTGCGGGCGGCGGCCGCCGGAATTGTTCCCGTATCTACCCCACTAGGGCCAACCATGGTGAGCGTTTTCGGCAAACCTTACGCCGTAAGCACGCGTCAGAAATCAAAATCGGTTTGGGTTGCCACCGGATACTACGAGGGAACGCGGCACAGCGCCGAAGACCGAACCGAAGGCGCCGCCGTCAAGCAATGGCAGATATGGGCTGAATATAGAGACCGCTGATGGTTTCGATCGTGGCAGCGGCTGCACGTTGTTGTGGGCGACGCTACCGGTGTTGGCGGAGCTTCCGGTAAGGCTGGTCGATCTCAAACCCTTCACCTGTGCTGATCTTAATTCGCGCGTGTGGCCTAGCTTTGGGGCCTCCGTGGGCTTCACCCAGCCCTCGCGGCATTGGATAGCGGGCCCACCTTTTGGTTAGCCGCCACCTCTCCAAATTTTCAACGTTTGCTCAAAGTAGGGCCCGAACGCAGCGACTAGCGCAGCGATAGCCATGATAACCTTCGCAATCCCTTGCCAGTCGGTAGGGCTTTTGCGTTTCGCCATTGAACGATCTCCCATTATGCCAGGGATCGTAAGGGGGGTCGTTGCCCGTCAACCGCTCTTATCCACAGGTTGAGGCCGCGAACTAACGCTCCGAAAACTTGAGGCTTGCAAAATTTCAAAAATTTTTTGGGGGGCACGGACTCGGCAGCCGGAAAAATTTTCGGAACGACTGAAGGTGTGGGGCAGCGAGATTTCGTTCTGCCCCGCCGGAAAAAATCGAGGGGGGTGTTTCGCCGACGCTGGCCGGCCGGCGCACCGCTAGCCGGCGGCGCGGATTCGAACGACTGTCCCCCGCTTCACCGCGCCCTGCCCCGTGCAGTACTTGGCCCATTCAGCCATCAACCGGCGTCGCTTCTCGAAGAGATCGCCGCGCCGATACGCGGCCTCCACCTTGTCGGCTACAGCGTGCCATAGCGCCGCCTCAGAAACCTCATTGGGATAGTTGGTCGTTTCGGCGCACCAATCCTTGAAGGTGCTGCGCAGGCCGTGCGGTACGAAGCCAGGGCGCATTTCGCGCATCAATTCCAGCATGGCCATGTTGCTGAGCGGCTTCCCAACGTTCCCGCCGATGAACAGATACGGGTTTCCTTCCTCCCGCGGCAAAGACTTCAGTAGCTTGATCGCACGATCGGATAGCAGGACGCGGCGGGGCTTGGGGTCTTCCTCCATCATCTTCGTGCCCGCACGGTCCGGCGGCACCGTCCACACTCTTTCGTTGAAGTCGACTTCGCTGTGTAGCGCGCCGATGGTGGCTTCGGTACGGGCGGCGGTGAGCACCAGGAATTCCAGCGCCCTGGCGCTCTGCCCTTCGCGCTCGCGCAACTCCGCCATGAAGGCCGGGATTTCATCGTAGGGCAAAGCAGGGTGGTGCTTGACGCGCTTTACCTTGGATCGCTTCGGCAACACAAATTCCAGATGCCCTTTCCACCTTGCGGGGTTCTCGCCTTGCCGGAAACCGTTGACCTTCGCCCAATCCAACACGCTTTCAACCCGGCCCCGCACTCGGCTTGCCGTTTCCGGCTTGGTGCTCCACAGCGGCTCGACAACCTTGCTGACAAGGGCGGTATCAACCGCACCGACAGGAAGGGAGCCGAAGACCGGATAGACGTAAGTTGAGAGCGTCGACTTCCATTGCGCGCGGTGCTTTCCGTTGCGCCAGCTTGTTTCATGGGCGGCAATGTACCTTTCGGCGCAATACTCAAACGTCGCAGATTTAGCGGCGTCCAAACGCGCACGTGCCTGCTCGATATTTCTTGCTTCGATCGGGTCGACGCCCTCCTGGCGCTGGCGTCGGCACGCTGCTGCCGCCAGCCGGGCATCCGCCAGCGATATGGCGTTCAGCGATCCCAGGCCCATCTCGCGAGCGCGCCCGTGCAGTGAAAACCGGTAAATCCAGGACTTCGCCCCGGCCCCCGTCACCTGCAAATATAGGCCGCCGCCATCGGGGTACATGCCCGGCTCAGCGAGCCGCGAGACCTTCAGCGCTGTAAGCTTTCCGACCGTTCTCGCCACGTCCTACCCCAACCTTACCCACAAGTGATTTGCGGATTCTGGCGGACGCGTGCGGCCGTGTAAAGCCGAGAAACCCCTTATTCTGCTGGCTTATTTTGAATGACATGTACGCTTGCGAACAGTGGCGAACAGCTCGCTGGCGGAGGGAGAGGAACTGGGATCGAACCTTCTCCACGTAGCCCAGAGTAGTCTAGGGGCCCAGGCAGATTAGGTCCTTTGGAAAAGGGGCCGGCGCACCCGACGCCCCCGGTCAGACCGGAGATGGCTATACCGGCCCACAGCCAGCCGCGGCTGGCAGCCAGCCAAACGGCAGACCCCAGGAGCCCATGGCAACGTCCGACATCGCGCCACGCCCCAGTCGAACGCCCTGAGTGAGCGGATCCGCGAGCCCGGAGCCGGGTTAGGCGAGCGCCACCAACGCGAGCAGTACGTTCGCCTTGCCGGAGTGTGGCTGCTGGATCTTGGTGCGAGCGTATGTTCAAGGCGATGGCGGCGCAGCATGCATCGCCGTTGCGCACTGGGTTCCGAGCGACCCGGTTACAGAGCCCCCTGAACGGAAACCGGCGGGAATCGAAGACTTCCTAGTACTGCAGGTTGGGGTAGGCAGCGTTGTCTCCGCGTCCCTCGCGCGTCAAATCGAGAACGCCGTAGATTGCCCAGACGGGGTCGAGGGGACTAGTGTCGCCGCGCTTGAATATCCCCTCGCTCGCCCAGTGGTGGCGGATCCCGTCCTGATCGCGTGCGAACACATGCAGGACCGCAAGTTGCACGCCGTCCGATGTTTCCGCATGGTAGTCGCGATTAAAGGTATTGTTGCGTGAGGACAGCAGCCGAACGTTGCGCCAACCGCGTTCTTTTGCGTAGGTGGGTGCGAGCATGGTGGATGCGTCCCCCGAGATGATCGAGTTCATCCGCCATGCGCGGACTCATTGCCGCCGGATCGCTGCAACCTGCCACGCTGCATTTGTCCTCGCGGAAGCAGGCTTCTCGACGGGCGGCGTGCGACAACCCATTGGGTTCGCGCCGCCGAGCTTCGGGCGCGCTATCCGAAAGCGCGGGTCGAAGAGGACCGGATCTTCATCGCTGACGGACCGGTGTGGACTTCAGCCGGCATGACTGCCGGTATCGATCTTGCGCTTGCTCTGATCGAAGAGGATCTTGGCCTTGAAGCGGCGCGCACTGTTTCGCGAAGGCTTGTGCTGTACCATCGTCGGGCCGGCGGTCAGTCGCAGTTCTCCTCGCTCCTCGAACTAGAACCGAAATCCGACCGGATTCAGACAGTACTTACCTACGCTCGGCGCAATCTTGCCAGCCGGCTGAGCGTGGAAAATCTTGCCGAGGTCGCGCATCTCTCACCGCGCCAGTTCAGCCGCGCCTTCCAGGTTGAAACCGGCCAGACACCGGCCAAAGCGGTCCAGAACCTCCGCCTCGAAGGGGCGCGCGCGCTGTTGGAGGATACCAACCACACCCTTGACGTTGTCGCGCAACAGACCGGATTCGGTGATCGCAACCGAATGCGACGTGCCGTTCTCCGCGCCTACGGGCAACCGCCGCAGGTGATCCGGCGCCAGTCGGGCGGATACGCGTCCATCGAGGAAAGTGAGCTCGTAGATGCCTAAACCGATTGGCACAGGAGGTGAGCAGCAACCTACTGCTGCTGGGCGCTCGCACAGAGGTGGCTGGCTCTCTGGTCCAATCGTCGCGAACATCGGCGCACGGGCATCGTCTCCTTTGAGAAGAGCAACACGACGACCGCCGGCACGTTCGCCGTCAAGGATAAATCGGAAGGACGGCTTCATGGGTTCGACCATTGCTCATGACCTCTGACCGAACCTGGGCTAGGCCGTTATATCTGTCCCGTCGCGACCGTTTCTGGCGGCCGCGTCTCTGCGCGCTCCTCGGCGGGGCACCTTTTGCGGCTAAGATTCAAGGCACAGTTGATCAAGCCAACATGGCTGTAGGCCTGCGGAAAATTTCCCAGCATACGGCCGGCGCCAGGGTCGAACTCTTCGGCAAGCAGACCCACATCGTTGCAGCGTAACAACAATCGATCGAAGAGTTCGCAGGCTTCTGCATACCGCCCTTGCAGGATGTAGTTGTCGACGAGCCAGAAGCTGCACACCAAAAAGGCTCCTTCTCCGGCCGGCAGGCCGTCTCCGGGATTCTCCGGTTCGTACCGCAGAACGAACTCGCCTCCGACCAGCAGCTTCTCCTCGATCGCTCGAAGCGTGCCCTTCACGCGCGGATCGGTAGGCGGCAGAAAGCCGACAAGCGGGATCAGCAGCAAGCTGGCATCGAGCCGCTTCGAGCCGAACGTCTGCACGAAACTGTCGAGATCAGGATCGAACCCGCGCTCGCACACCTCGGCGTGGATTTCGTCTGCGACCACCCGCCAATGTCGAGCGGCTTCGGATGCTTCTTCGGCGGCGAAACCGTGTGCGGCACGATCGAACGCGACCCAGGCCATGACCTTCGAATGGACGAAATGCTGTGGACCGCCGCGAACCTCCCAAATGCCTTCATCCGGATCGCGCCAGACCCTCGCGAGATACTCCAACAGGATGGGTCGCAGCGCGCGGCCACGTTCGGTCAGGCCTATTCCCACTTTTCCGGCCTGAAACAGCGCGTCGGCGACCTCGCCGAGAACGTCAAGCTGAAGCTGATCGTAAGCGGCGTTTCCGATGCGTACTGGTCCGGATTTTTCGTAGCCGGCGAGCCATGGAACGGTCAGCTCCGGGAGCCAGCGCTCGCCTCCTACTCCGTAGACGATCTGCACCTGCTCCGGACTGCCTGCAACCGCGCGAATGAGCCAGTCTCGCCATGCCCGCGCTTCGTCGTAGTATCCGAGGTACATGAGGGCCAGCAACGTGAAGGTCGCATCGCGTAACCAGCAATAGCGATAATCCCAATTCCGCACGCCCCCGATAAGCTCCGGCAGCGAGGTGGTGGGAGCGGCGACAATTCCCCCCGTCGGCGCGAAGGTCAAAGCCTTCAATGTAATCAGCGAACGTTTGACCGCTTCGGTCCAGGGTCCGACCTCTGGACACCGATCGCTCCATTTCCGCCAGAATGCTTGCGTCCGCTCCAGCGCATCGAAGGCATCGACTTCCGGCGGGTGATTTTGAAACGACGGCCCGTATGAGAGCACGAACGGGATTGACTGACCGGCCTCGATCGCGAACTCACCAACTGTTTTCAGATCCTCGCCAAAGAGTGCGGCTGGGGTGCGCAGGACCACACGCTCTGGACCGGCGATCGCGCTGATGCCGCCGTCATCCAGACGGTTGACCCACGGCACCGTCGCCCCATAGTTGAAGCGCACCACAAATTCGCTGCGAAAATCGACCCGGCCTTGCTGACCGACAAGAATGCGCACGAGATGAGCGCCGTCACCGGGTATCATGAAGTCGACTAGCGTCGCTCGACCGCTCTTGGTGCGAAATTCTGTTTCAAGGACTAGAGTTCCGGAGCGGTAGCGTCGCGACACCGCGATCGGCTCTTCTTTTGGAGTAATGAGCCATCGCCCGTTTTCGCATTCGCCGAGTAGGGAAGCGAAACATGCGGCTGAATCGAATCTTGGCCAGCAGAGCCAATCGATCGAACCGTTCCGGCCGACCAGGGCTGCGGTCTTGCAATCGCCGATCATTGCATAGTCTTCGATTTTGAGTGCCATTGCGGGCTCCTCGTGCGGTCGGGTGCGCTGTTCCGGCCCGCTTTAGCATAGATCGCTCAGCCGTTTATTCCTTGGTCAAACGACTGGCCAGTAAGCACTCAAACGGCGCCGCATTCTTATCGCCTGTAGGATCGACGTCGCTGTGCACGCGCGGAGTAGATGCCGCTCTCCCTCGCGGCATACGCCCGTATGACGGCCGGCGGTTCCAAAATCAACCTGGCAGCGGGGGTAGGTGCGCCTCCATTCAACACATCGAGATAGGGATGATAGAATGAGAACGCGCCAGGCTCCTGCATAGCGGCCTGCGCGAACACCGGACTGCTTGCCAGAACCAAAACAACAGCAGCTGCGGCTATCGTCTTGAGTGAAGTCGCGGACGGATTGTGAGTAGGAACAGGAAGATATGACATGGAGACACTCCTTGTGTTGCGTTGAGCAACAACTGCGGAGTGACTGTACGAAGCTGACTTTAGATCATGAATGGCTGCGACGCTCAACGATATGCCAGATCGTATCAATCGCTCTTCCGGAATTCCCCGCGCTGGCCTCTGATGGTTCTCACGTGATTGTTGGACGCGTTTTCGGAACATTGCGTTGAAGCAATATCATCCAGTGCGCGCAGATCTCGAGTATTCGATTGGGACGTTATGATTGCGAGTTGACACAAACGACGACCGCGGCGCATTTGGTATCTCGCGTCGCGTGTCGCTTATGTCTCCTGCCAACAACATTTCGTAAGCACAGCACGGCCTGTCGTCGACAGGAATTACCTGGCGGACGCGCGTTCATCTACTTCTCCTGAATGCCCGTGCTGGGCGGGCGCTCGGACGTTATCGGCATGCCGCTGCTCTCCGCAGGTACTAGCTGTCCAACAGCCGCACGCATGGCCGACATCTCGCTCTCTCGCTCTGCAATAATGCTTTGCGCGATGCGTCGAACGTCTTCATTGCGACCGCATTTGAGCTCGGCGCGTCCCACGTCGATGGCTCCTTGGTGGTGGGGCATCATAATGGCGACGAAGTCGCGATCGACGTCTCCCGTTGAATCGACAGGAATATCCAGGCTCATTTTGCTTAGTGCCAGCTCGCTATCGACGACAAACCCCTGCTCGTCGCTCTCGGCCGCCGGTACGCGGACGCGGTGTGTGCCTGTTTGATGCTGCGCCAGCGCAACGCTAACCCAAAAGATCGACAAAATTATCGCCAGCGAGATGAGCGTCTTGCGAATGAAGGAAAGATCGCGAAGCGAAACCTGCATGCGCCTGGGTATCGACCCCGAAACGCGGAACCGGCGTGGGAAGTATGGAGCTTGGGTTGAAGCGACATTGCGGTTTCCTCCGGCTTCATGGGCTTCCCGGGGCGACGGGACTTGATGCTGGCGCGAACGAAGCTGCGCCTGACAGCCTGGTAGCAATTGGCCTGACTCTAAGTTTTCTGTTTGCCAAGTTTTCGCCTTTGCAAATCCGCTCCTGAGGTGTGAAGGCCGCCGGTGCTAGGGCCGTATGGCATCGAACGCGCCTCGAGGCTGCACAGCGGCGACGTCCCCATCACTTCCGGACGCGTAATTCATTCTAACCCGGTGCGGCCAGCCCTCACTCTGATGGACCAAACAAATGTGCGGCGTGCGTGATCGCGCCGCCTGCGCGAATGGCGGCAGCAACAACAGCCGTTTCGGCGAGTTGGGCGTCGGTTGCTCCAGCCTTTCGCGCCTCTTTGGCATGAATTTCGATGCAATAAGGGCACTGCGTGGTGAGCGCGACCGCAACGGCCATCAGCTGCTTGTTCAGTACGGAGACTTCGCCTTCCTGGAATACGGCCTTGTCGAAGGCCCAAAAAGCCTTCATCGCCTGCGGATTTCCTTCGTCCAGTTCCTTAAGGTTCTTGAGGTTGGCCATATCGAACATGATATCTTCTCCTGCTGCATAAGCCACGCATGTCGTTGTGACACTCTCTGACCGAGGCTCGGAATGAGCTGCCCTGCTTTATGTCACCTTACTCCACAAGCTAGGGCGATTAATGCTGCCAAGGATCAAACGTATGCTCGTTCGTCTCGGGGAAGCTCCTGAGTCACAGCGGCAGGCTTTATCGAAAACATCGACCCGCCCGACATCGAACTGATCACAAAAGGACGACGCTATGCCCTGCGAGTTCTCGTCCGGCCGCGATGTCACCACCGATGCTGGTGCCCCGAGGCGGCTAGGGTTTCGGCGAAAGTTATCAACTGACGAAGCTGCAAGGATAACTTATCGATAACCTGTACCTAAGCGGAAAATCGTCAGCGTGCTTTGGATGTTTCCCTCGATAAAGCAAGCCTGGTCGCAATACGGCAGCCGAGAAGACAGGTCCCGAAGATAGCCGACTGTTATCGCTTTTCCACAATGGACGCATTTTGATCCTCCAGGGAGTGTTCGTTCGTTCACCAACACGAACTTCATAATCGTGCTCCTATGTTCACTGCGGCAACGCGCAGGCTCTTCATCGGGACGCGCGGACTATCTGGACCCCAGGCGTTCGGGAATGTGGGGAACTCTTCCGGGCCGTCGCAATTCCGGAACGATTGCTCCCGAATAGGTGCCAAGCAGCACCGCCATCCGATTTTCGGCGGCGTTGATTCCCGCGGTCAACTCAGGCAGCCTTGATTCAAGAGTCGCTAATTCCCGCTTGGCCTGAGCGACGTCGAGTTCATTCGTCAAGCCCTGATCATACCGCGTCTGCACCACATCTCGCACCTTCTGCGCGGCCGTCACATCGCTCCGCAGCGTTTCCAGACGGGATTGAAGCGCACGAAGCTCGACATAGTTGCGAACGACGTCGGCGATGACGGTAATCAGAACCGCATGGCGCATCTCGTCCAGCGCTTCGGTATCACCGTGTGCCGCCTCGAGAAGACGCCGATATTTCCCGAAAAGGTCGAGCTCCCATCCGCCGTCGAAACCGGCGATCCGCGACAGCGCTTGCAGACCGGTCGCGTTCGAGCCCGCTCGAAGTGAATCGGCAACGCGTCCCTTGGTGAGGTCGGTGCCTGTACCTGCCGCGATGCCGGCGCTGATGCCCACCTTGGGGAGGAGGGAATTGAACGCGACGATTTCCTCGGTCCGCGCCCTTTGCACACGCGTCAGCGCCGCTTCGATATCCAGATTGGACGCGACTGCCCGCTCGACGAGCGCATTCAGCCGCCGATCGTTGAGGTTCTGCCACCACCGGCTGCTTGACGTCACAGCCGTTGGCGGCCCTGCATAGCTCGATATCTTCGAAGCTGCTCCGAAGCTCCTCGGTACCGAAATGTCGGGCGGTTGATAGTCCGGGCCGACCGCACAGCCCGAAAGGCCGGCCGCGGCGGCCGCGAGGAGTGAGAGTCAGCGTTTCCGCATCGGGCGAATCTCCCCATCGGAGCGGGCCACCGCACCGACCAGGTAGCGGCCGCCCACCCCAGCAGCAGGCCCAGACTTTTTCTGCAACTACTGGTTCTGGCTTCTTTTCCTACATCTCATCGCGAGACTTTCGACATTGCTTTGGCACACGACATGATCCACGCCTTCGCCGTCAGAAGCGGAAGCGTGCCCCGACTGTTGGATCGATGTTGCTGTGCTGGAAGAAGCCGGAGCCCAACCCGCCATGCACCTGGTTGAACATCATGCCAAAATAGAGATCCCACTTTGGCGCAAATCTCCAATCCACTGCGACAGAAATCGCATCGTACGTCCCGGCGCATTGCGGGTGCGAGCTATCGGAGCAGAAGGCGGGCCCCCCAGTGGCGGTGCCGAACCAGGAATTCTGAATGTAATGGTAATAAGCACCGATCACATCCAAGTTATCCGTGACGGCGTATTTCGCACCGGTCCACATGACCTGTAAGACCTTGTTACCAAGGCCGTTCATACCAAAGGCCGTATTGTTGATATTCGTGTTGTTGAACGCCTCGCAGCCCTGGCAAAGAAAGGTTCCCGCGATATCGGTGAAGGCAGTCTGTGGATCGCTCGGCGCCGTATATCGAATGTATTCGTAACCGGCATACAGTTTCAGCGCCCCGGTCGTGTATTTGGCTACGAACATCGCGGCGGTATTGTCGGAGATCGTCGCCGTCAGCGTCTGCGGCAAGAACGGGGGGATCGGCATCCCAAAGGCGTTATTGCTTCCAGGCGCAAGGGCGAGCGCCACGGAATCTCTGACATGGCTGTAGATGGCGTCGACCGAGAGCACATCTTTGCCCCACGTCGGGATATCGGCGCCGACTTGAAACTGGTATGCTCCATTGGAGGCGTTGTTCTCGCCGTAGCCGCCGAACTGCCACAGCGCCGCTGCCCGGAAGTGGTCGATGTTGATTCGATATTTCAGCGACGTTGAGTTTCTGCAGTTTTGGGTATTACCGCCGCCGCAGGTTATTCCTTGAAAGCCGATTGGTGAGAAGGCGTAGGAGGCGCCAAACGGATCGTAGTCGAAGACGGCATCCAAGGTCAGTGAGTTCTGTCGGAAAACAGTCAGTGTGCCATAGGTCGGAGAACTGATGCCGACGTAACCTTGGCCGTCGTAAAACTGGCCCGCCCGGCTCGAGTCGGAGTAGGAGTCTTGCAGATTTTGGGGAACGCCATTCATCGCGGCAATTGATCCCGGTCCATTCGAGAGGCGCAGGGAGTAGGGGTCGAAACCGGCATCGAGATCGAACACGACAGAAAAGTCCCCGCCGATCGGCTCGGTTCCTTTGATGCCAATGAATGAGTTGCTCATCGCGTTGGCTGCACGGGTCCACATTGATCCCTGGTTCTGTTTCTGGATCAGGTATGAGGAAGTGACAGCGGATAGCGGGTCAAAAGGCGCGCCGTGGCTTTGCCAGCCAAACCCCATGTCCACAGCGCCGAAGAGCGTGATGCCATGCCAGGTGAGTTGACAGTTGGTGGTGATGAAATCTGCGGGGTCGGCGCATGGAGGCGGCGCGGCTGTCGAAGGCGTCGTGGCTGACGGTGCCTTTGTCGGCATGTCGTCAGCGGCCGACGCATCCACGGTGTATGAGCCGCCAACAGCTGCGAGGAGGAACGCGGCAAAAACAGCAAGCTTTGCCATGAGGAAGCCCCTGGCGATCAGCACCCCCTGCTCGTGGCTAAGCCTGCCTCTTGGCGGCGTGCGCCGCAATTGACTCGCTTTAGTCTAGGCGCGGCTCGTGAACAAAATCATTGTCTGTGGCTCTGCCGCAACACCGCGTAGATCGGATGTGGAACTGGCCAAGCTCGGTGGCGCCGTGATAGGCGGTCTTCGTGATTGTTGTGTCCGCTCGAACTTCTGGATCAAGGCGACCCACGCGCCAGTTCTTCCGATCGAAACAAGCAAAGCTCCAAGAAGCCGAGGACCAGTTCGATGCCCGCTAAGACAGCGAAGGCGATAACAAAGCAAATCCCTCGACGCTAACAAAGGCTGAATTTCTCCGAGTTGCTCGTTTCACGGGTGAGGAGATGTGCCGAGCCGAACTCTGACCGCTGATGAAGCAGGAGGCTCGCCGAGATAGGCCCCTTGGGAATGGAGCAGGCGGCTTGCTGGCGGCCGGGCCCTCGGAGTTGCCGACACGCCTATGCTGCCAAACCGAGCAATGTCGCTGATCCGACAGCCAAGTTCGCTACTGCCATTGGTTCGATAGTCGGCGGAACATCGCGACGATCGCCGGATCGGGCTGGCGGATCGGCGGCAGCAGATCATAGCGCTCCCAACCGCCGCCGAGCGCCTTGTATAATAAGACAAACTGCAAGGCGACCGCCTCCTGGGCAACGATCCTCTCGTCTTCCCTTGTGTATAGCTGCCGTTCGGCATCCACGACGTTCAGAAATTCGGTCAGCCCGCGTTCATAACGTCCCGTGGCGAGATCGAGCGCATGGCGACTTTCTGCAAGCGCGGTTTCCACATCCCTTAACGTTTGTCGCGCTGCCCGATATCCCTTGATTGCATCGTCCACCTCCGCGACCGCTACAAGGATGGTCTTCTTGTATTTCAGCAGGAGTTCGTCCGTTCGCAGTTCCTGCGCATCGATGAGCGCATCCAGGCGTCCGAAATCGAGGAAAGGCAAGTAGCCGCTCGGCCCGATCGACCAGATCGGACCATGAATTGGCGGCGCGCTGTTTTGCAGCAGCGGCCCGCCCTGCGCTCCAAAACCGGCGGTGACGGCAACGGTGGGAAAGAGGTCGGCGATGGACGCGCCAATCCGCGCGTTCGCCGCGGCGACTTCACGTTCGGCTTGCCGGATATCGGGCCGCCGCCGCAGCAGGTCGAGGGGCGTTCCGGACCCCAGGCGTTCGGGAATGTGGGGAACTCTTCCGGGCCGTCGCAATTCCGGAACGATTGCTCCCGAATAGGTGCCAAGCAGCACCGCCATCCGATTTTCGGCGGCGTTGATTCCCGCGGTCAACTCAGGCAGCCTTGATTCAAGAGTCGCTAATTCCCGCTTGGCCTGAGCGACGTCGAGTTCATTCGTCAAGCCCTGATCATACCGCGTCTGCACCACATCTCGCACCTTCTGCGCGGCCGTCACATCGCTCCGCAGCGTTTCCAGACGGGATTGAAGCGCACGAAGCTCGACATAGTTGCGAACGACGTCGGCGATGACGGTAATCAGAACCGCATGGCGCATCTCGTCCAGCGCTTCGGTATCACCGTGTGCCGCCTCGAGAAGACGCCGATATTTCCCGAAAAGGTCGAGCTCCCATCCGCCGTCGAAACCGGCGATCCGCGACAGCGCTTGCAGACCGGTCGCGTTCGAGCCCGCTCGAAGTGAATCGGCAACGCGTCCCTTGGTGAGGTCGGTGCCTGTACCTGCCGCGATGCCGGCGCTGATGCCCACCTTGGGGAGGAGGGAATTGAACGCGACGATTTCCTCGGTCCGCGCCCTTTGCACACGCGTCAGCGCCGCTTCGATATCCAGATTGGACGCGACTGCCCGCTCGACGAGCGCATTCAGCCGCCGATCGTTGAGGTTCTGCCACCACCGGCTGCTTGACGTCACAGCCGTTGGCGGCCCTGCATAGCTCGATATCTTCGAAGCTGCTCCGAAGCTCCTCGGTACCGAAATGTCGGGCGGTTGATAGTCCGGGCCGACCGCACAGCCCGAAAGGCCGGCCGCGGCGGCCGCGAGGAGTGAGAGCCAGCGTTTCCGCATCGGGCGAATCTCCCCATCGGAGCGGGCCACCGCACCGATCGGTTAGCGGCCGCCCACCCCAACTCCCTCGCCCTCTGCGCAATAGAAGCGCGCTTTCCGCTTTATCCTCTGCTGCGACCCTCATCGTGAAACTACCATGCCCTGCCCCTATTTCTAGGCGCTGAGGCCGTTTTCGTGGGCATGTTGCCGCAACGCCACAGGGCGGAAGCTCGCCCCGTGCAAGCTTGCGCTCATTTCAGCGAAGGGCAGTTTCGTCGTTACCGGGAGTTTGGTTGCCCGCGATCCGCACGACATCGTCGCTTGCAAGCGCATCCGGGGGACTGTCGACGACGCGGTCGGAAGGCGAGAGGCCCCGCAGAACTTCAACCTCGGTATCCAGATTTCGTCCGAGGGTGACATGCTTCAGAACGACCTTGTCTTCGGGCCCGACCACAGCGACTTCCAGACCATGCTGCCTGAACAGTAATGCGCTCGTCGGAATGCGGATAAGATCGGGATTACTCGGAAGGCTCCAGTGAACCTCGGCGAAGGTGCCGGGCTGCAACAGCCCGTCCGGATTTTCCGCGTGCATCTCCACGAGCAAGGTTCGCGAGGTCACATCGATCGCGCTTGACGTGTTCGTGACGGTCGCCGTGAAGACCTTGTCAGGATATTGCGGGAGGTGGAGCTGAGCCTTCATGCCGACAGGAATGGAACTCGCCATCCGCTGCGGAACCTTTGCGTAGACACGCATTTTGTGGACGTCCGCGACGCGGAACAACTCGGGGCCGCTTCCGCCAGCGATCCCGCTCCCGGCGTTGATGAGCGCGCCGATGTCGGTCTCGCGCGCGGTCACGACACCATCGAATGGCGCCGTCACTTGCTTGAAGCTCTCCAGCGCTTGCAGCCGGTCGACCTCGGCCTGAGCGACTGCAACATCGGCGCGCGCCGCGTCGAGGCGCGCAACCGCGCTCTGGTAGTCCGCCTGTTTCGACTGCTGCTCCTGCACCGAAACGACGCCTTTGGGTGCATCGCGCCAACGCGCGAAGGTGGTATCGGCGAAGTGCGCTTCGGCGTCCCTGACCTTGATCACCGCTTCCGCCGATCTCAGCTTGGCCTTGGCTGCGGAGAACTGAGCGTCGATTTCCGGTGTCTCGATCTCGGCAAGGACTTGTCCTTTTTTGACCCGGGCGCCGTAGTCGAAATACCACATCTTGAGGTACCCGTTGACCCGCGCATAGACGGGCGCTGAGTACCATGCCTGGACATCGCCGGGCAAAACGAGCTCTGGGTCTGCCGTGTCCTGCTTGGGATGCACGATCGCGACGGTCGGAATCGCCGCCGCCTGCGTCCATGTCGCGACCGCCCTCGCATGTTCATCCCTGCTGAAGATCCCCCATGTCGCGACGACCAACGCAGCGGCGGCAGCGGCAAAGCCCAAAGAGCCGAGCCTTTTGCGCAAGCGAGGGAGCTGCGCAACTTCCTCCGAACGCTGATCGTGGTGGTCTGACATGGCTATGCTCCAGCTCAGGGCGCGGGTGTTGCTGCGATGGGATCGGATTTTTCAGTGGGCGCGCGACCGCGACGCGAGTGCAACAGGCTGAACACGGTGGGAACGAGGAATAGCGTGCAGAAGGTCGCGACCAGCAGACCCCCGATGACCGCGCGCCCGAGCGGAGCGTTCTGTTCGCCGCCGTCGCCCAAGGCGAGAGACATCGGCAACATGCCGATGATCATTGCCAGAGCGGTCATGAGGACCGGACGAAAGCGCGTGAAGCCCGCCTCGAGAGCCGCGGCCTTGGCCTGATAGCCCTCGTGCAGCTTCTCGCGCGCGAAGCTGACGAGCAAGACGCTGTTCGCTGTCGCAACGCCCATGCACATCAGGGCGCCGGTCAGGGCAGGAACCGACAGCGTGGTGCCGGTGGCAAACAGCATCCACACGATGCCGGCGAGCGCGCCGGGCAAAGCAGTGATGATGATGAATGGATCGAGCCATGACTGGAAATTGACCACGATCACCAGGTAGACCAGCACGATCGCGCCGATGAGGCCGAAATACAGCTGATGGTAGGCGGTGGTCATCGTATGGACCTGTCCGCGCACCGCCACATAGGAGCCGGGCGGGACGTCCCTCTTCGTATCCCGCAGAATGCGTTGAATATCAGAGGCGACAGCACCGAGGTCGCGGCCTTGCACGGCGGCGTAGATGTCGATCACCGGCTGGGCGTTGTAGTGCGATATGACCGCGGCGCTTGGACCGATTGTCGTGTTGGCAAGCCCGCCGAGATACTGCGGCGTTTCTGTCTTCGACGATGTCACGGGTACATTGTCGAGTTCCGACATGGTGTCCACGCGATACTGTGGCATCTGGACCACGATCGGGTATGTCACGCCGTTTGCATTGTTGAGCCAGAAATTCGGCTTCACCTGTCCGCTGCCGGATAGCGTGGTGAGCAGGCTGTTTGCGACGTCGCGCTGAGTGATCCCCACCTCGTCCGCCAGGGTTCGATCGGTCGCGACATTGATCTGGGGGTAGCTCTGGGATTGCTGGATGCGCGGGTCGGCGATGCCCGGGATCTTGCGAATGCGGCTGAGGAGCGCGGTCGCGTAGGCATAGTTGGCCTCCTGCTTCGGTCCGGTCACTTGCAGATCGATGGGCGCCGGCTGACCGAAATTGAGGATCTGGGCAACGATGTCGGCCGGCAGAAAGGCGAAGGTCGTGCCGGGGAATTTGTTCGGCAGCAGGGTCCGCAAGGTCTTGACGTAGGAAGCGGTCGGCGAGTGGTTCTTCTTGAGCGAAATCAGAACGTCCGCATCCTCGGGACCGATCGTCCCGGTGTTGCCGTAGGCGACGTTAATGCCGCTGATGGGCAACCCGATATTGGCCGTGATCGTATCGATCTGATCCGCCGGGATCGTCTGGCGAATGCTCCGCTCGACCAGGTCGCACAGGCGCGCGGTCTCCTCGATCCGCGTGCCAACCTGGGCGCGTACGTGCATGAGGATGGTTCCCGAGTCGACGGACGGAAAGAAATTCTGGCCGAGGAAGGGGGCCAGCCCCAACGACAGCAGAACACACGCCAGGAATACGGCGACGAAGGCTTTCGGACGGCTGATCGCCATCGCCAGGAGACCACGATAGACCTCGCGCACCCGCTCGAACCGACGCTCGAATCCGGCCTGGAAGCGCTTCAGCGGATTGCGGCTACGCGATGGCGCACGTGCGCTGCCGGTCTGAGCGTCGCCATGACCTGAAGCATGCGGCCGCAGCAGGTAGCTGGCGAGCGTAGGCACCAACGTGCGCGACAGCAGGAACGAAAACAGCAGGGCGAAAATGACCGCCTCGGCCAGCGGCCTGAACAGGTAACCGGCGACTCCGCCGAGCTGGAACATCGGTACGAACACGATGCAGATGCAAAGCAGCGATACGAAGGCCGGCACCACGATCTCCTGGGCGCCAGCAAGAATGGCAGGTTCGACCATTTTGCCTTGTTCGAGATGCCAGTTGATGTTCTCGATCGTCACGGTTCCGTCGTCGACGAGAATGCCGACCGCGAGCGCGAGTCCGCCGAGCGTCATGACGTTGAACGTCTCGCCGATCGCCGATAGAGTTCCGACGGCGCCCAGCACCGCCAGCGGGATGGAAACCGCGATGATCAGGGTCGACCGCCAGCTGCCGAGGAACAGCAGGATCATCAGCGCGGTCAGGGCTGCGGCTATGGCGCCTTCGCGCACCACGCCGGTGATCGCGGCCCGGACAAACGGCGCTTGATCCCCGACGGCATGAAGATGGAGGCCGGCCGGCAACCCAGCCATGATCCTGGGCAGCTGCGCCTTGACTCCGGAGATGATGTCGAGGGTCGACGCGCCACCTGCGCTCAGGATCGACATCAGCACGGCCCGTGCGCCGTTGATGGTAACGAGGTTCGTTTGCGGCGGCGAGCCCTCATGAGCATACGCCACGTCGCGAACGTAGATAACCGTGCCGTTGACCTTCTTCACCGGGAGATCGTTGATCCGGTCCACGATCGTCGGGCTGGAATTCAGCGCCACGCTCCACTCGAACTTGCCGATCTTCTCCGTGCCGGCGGGAAGCACGAGATTTTGTGCCGAGATGGCGTTGACCACGTCGTCGGCCGACACATGATTGGCCTGCATCGCCTGCTGATCGAGGTCGACCTGCGCCTGGAGGATTTTTCCGCCGTATGGTGACGGCAGGGCGGCGCCTTTGACAGTCGCGAGTTGCGGCCGAATGGAATTCTGCCCGAGGTCGAAGAGCTTGTCTTCGGGCAGTTTCTTGCTCGATAGGGCCAATTGAAGGATCGGAACGCTCGACGCGTTGTAACTGAGCACATAGGGTGGGGTGGTGCCGGCCGGCAACAGCTTGAGAACGGTCTGTGCGGCGGACGACACTTGCGCAAGCGCTGACCCGATGTTGACACCTTTCTGGAAGTAAATCTTGACGGTCCCGTAGCCGTTGAGCGATTGCGACTCGATGTGCTCGATGTTGCTGACTTGCGCTGTCAGCTGACGTTCGTAGTAGTAGATGACCCGATCGGCCATGTCCTTTGGCGGAATCCCGTTGTATGTCCAGACGACGCTGACGACGGGAATGTCGATGCTTGGGAATATATCGATCGGTGTACGCAGCGCCGCGAGCGAGCCGGAAATCGCGATGACGACCGCCAGCACAATAAATGTGTAAGGGCGCCTCAGCGCGATTTGAACGATCCACATTCGAGCGGCCTATTTTCGTTTATCGGGACATGACACCATCGAGGTAGGTCGCACAGCGAAACTTACCAATCGCGCGGATCGTGGCTGATCGCGCGAGACAGCCGGATATTTGGGATTACTTGCAGTCACGAAAGGATGGATCGCGACGACTGGGCAATTTCTGCCCGGCGGCTCTTTCGAAAAAGGCCCCGCTTTTTCGGCGCGCACGGCGCTCCGTCGAGAATTGCCAAACTGCACTGCCTTCGTCGTCGGAAACGAGCTTCATATTGGGACTATCCGAATGCTCGGGTGAATTGACGGCCATGTAAGCTACCAACGAGCCAGCCCAATTAAATTTCATTTCAAGATTCCGAAAAAGGCACGAGACGCCCGTTGGGGAACCGACTTCGCAAGCGACTTATCGGATAACGAACTTGGCCGATTGCAAGCTGGGTGATGCGGCGCTATTCAACCGTTCGATTCCGCAATCCGCGTGCCGATAGAAAATATGCAGGCGGCAGACCCATCTAAGGTCGCGTTTTTCCCCGGATGCCTGATACTCTGCGCTGGGTAGCGCCACCTGAGGGCGGATCACGAACATGGTCCGCGGCTCCTTGCTCGATCGCGTTGTCCGTTTGAACTCCACCGCGGAGTGGGAGCGGTAGGGATTGGCCTTCACGTTGGCTGGGATGGCTTGGTGCGCGCTAGCTCATACCCTCTTCTTCCTCGTGTTGGCCACTCTGTTTGATCAACTCCAATCTGTACGTGCGGCGAACGAATAATCCTGCGCTAACGGGCATGTGATCAAGCCGCGCGTTTGCGATCACTACGTTTTTTCAGAGTTGCGTTTCGCTGATCGAGAATCTCGCGCGACGCGATGGAATAGGACGCGTCTCCACGCGTCACACCGCAACAACCACCTGTGGAGACCACGCACGGTGGGCTCATCAAGCCAATCTCAATCACACACCATGGAGTGACGAACAATGTTTACCTCGCGTAGAAGCTTACTCGCCGGCGTTGGCGGGCTTTCTCTTGGATCTGTCGTAAATGCCCTCCAACCGCGTCAGGCAAGTGCCGGCGAGGCCCCGTTGCCGGTCGCGGCTGAGGGCGGAGAGGAGCTTACTGCTGTGGCCGTGAACGACGCGCTGGAGGGAGCGTACGGTCGGCACGAAGGCAAAAGGCGAAATCATACGAAGGGATTGGGTGCCGTCGGCTACTTCGTCGGGACCAAGGAGGCTGCAGATCTCTCGCGGTCGGGGCTGTTTGCCGGGGACAGGATCGAGGTGATCGGCAGGTTCTCGACCGCCGGGGGCGATCCGTCAGCATCCGATTCCGAGCGCAGCCCGCGTGGGATCGGGCTCGAATTTCGGCTCAAGGGCGGAGCCTTGCAGCACATGACGATGATTCATACCCCGATGTTCTTCGCAAGAACGCCGTCCACCTTTCTCGACAAGTTCCTGGCGCTCGCCAAGGACGTGCACACGGGCAAAGCCGATCCCGGCAAGCTTGCTGCCTTCATGAAACAGCATCCCGACCAAGCCGCGCAGTTTCATTTCCTGGAGACGAACAATCCTCCCGCGAGCTACGCCAATACTGCTTTCTATGGGATACATACCTTCCGCTTCATCGACCACAATGAACGGTCAACGAACGTGCGCTGGCGCTTCATGCCGGAAGACGGCGAGAAGACGCTGACGGACGCACAGCTGGCGCGGAAGCCGCATGATTTTCTCGATGAGGCCTTTCGTGTTCGCTTGGAGCAAGGCCCCGTTCGTTGGCACATGATTGTGACGATCGGCGAACCCGGCGATCCGGAAGACGATCCGACAATTCTCTGGCCGTCAGAGAGGCGTGAGATCAGGGCAGGTACGTTGACGCTGACCTCCTCGTCGCCGGATCAGATATCGGGAGCCTACAACATCAATTTCGATCCCATGCTGATGGCCGATGGTATCGAACCAACCAATGATCCGATCCTGAGCTTCCGCTCCTCCTCCTATGCGATCTCACATTCAAGAAGGCTCACCGAGGTATCCAGCAAAAGCGCAACAGATTGAGCGCAGCTCACTCCACTCATAGCATCTGCACATGAGAGGGCTCTTGCGCGGTGGTTTAGCCCCGTCGCGCAAGGGTCACTGCAAGCCAGCCGAATACATTTAGAAGGGGGGCGGCTCAGGCTGCTTCGGCTTCGGGCCGAAAGCCCGCGCCGCATCCCGCTGAGGGCGGCTCACTTTGGATAGAGCGAGTTGCCGTGCATATTCCTGGTCCGCGATTACCTTGTATTGCTGGCTTGTCAGTGAGGCAAGAAACGCTACCACGTCATCGATCTCCGGCTCCGTCAGCGCCAACGGCTGCATGTCCTTGTCGAGCCAGGGGTTAGTGATCCCATCACCCTTGTTGTAATGATCCATTACATCCCACAGCGTTTGCATCGACCCGTCGTGGAAGTAGGGCCCGGTCACGAGAACATTTCGCAGGCCCGGCGTCTTGAACGACGCGATATCACTCTCCTTTCTCGTCACGAGGAAGCGCCCGAGGACCGACATCTCGCTCGTGATCGCTGCGGTATCGATAGCCGCAAGATGTCCTTGCGCCAGCTCGCGCTCTGCCTGCTGCGCCAAAGGGGCTACGTGATGTCGGAGGATGCCGATGCCAATGTTGTGAAAATCGCTATCCATGAAGAGGGTTGTATCCAGCTGATTGTCCGTCAAAGCGTGGCAGAGGTGGCAACGAGCCTTACCGTGGAACAATTCCCATCCGCGCTTGGCCGAGTCGCTGACGGCGTTGGCGTCTCCGGCGATAAAATGGTCGAAGGGAGAATCGAAGGAAGCCAACGTCTGTTCGTAGGCTGCAATAGCGCTCAGCATATCCTGCTCGTTCACGTCCCGGCCGAAGGCCTGCATGAATTGAGTCTGATAGTCCTTGTCGCCGTTGATCCTGGACACGGCATCGCCGATACTGGCCGAGCCCATCTCGAACGGATTTGTGATCGGCAGCGCAGCCTGCTGCTCGAGCGTATTGACCCGGCCGTCCCAGAATTGCGTCTTGTTATAGAGCGCATTCAACACGGTTGGGGCGTTGCGCTGGCCGACGCGGCCATGGATGCCAACTGACACGGGCCTGCCGTCGGTGAAGGCCCGCGCCGGATCGTGGCAGGTGGCGCAGGCGACCGTGCCGTCGCCAGAGAGCCGAGGCTCGAAGAACAGCTTCTGACCCAATGCGACTCTGGCAGGTCTGAGCGTGGACGGCGAGATAACATAGTTGGTCAAAACCGTGGGGAAGCCGACCTGAGTTGATAAACGGGGCTCGGCTAACGGGCCCGGCTTGGGCAGAGGCGGTGCCTGCCCCGGCGCCAGCGCGGGCGGTGGACCGACGCCAGTGTCTTCCTCGACGGCCCGCGCAGCAACTACCGCGAAAATATACGATAGGAGCAATAGTGCCGCGAGGGATGTGGCGCACACCCGATGTGTCTTTGCTCCGGAGGTTAACATCTTCGCTAGCACCTCATTAGCAGTAGGCACCTCATCGCGGCGGCAGGTGCTCGGCCGCCACGCGGCCGAGCAAGTCAGGCCGCTTCATATGTCCCAAGCCAAGCACGGGCTACCGGCAGGACTATAACACCTTGTGGGGGAAATTAGTTATTGGCCACGACCCGGAACGGCCGGCCCGCAGATGGGTCACGAGCCGTAACGCTCGGCGAGTAAATCATGTCAGCTCTGCCTGCGAAAGGAGACCTGAGCGAGACCTGCCAAATCCGTCGCGATGGGCCAATAAGCGACATCGATCACGGATGGCGGCTCAGTCAGCGCGGATCGTAAACTGAAAGAGAGCGCCCCGCGGCTCGCACCACCATGGGGTTCGATAATCGAGCGGCAGATCGAGAGGCCCATGCCCATGCGGTCGGGCTTCGTCGTGTAGAAGGGTTCAAAGAGACGCGGCAGGCTCCATGGCCGGTATCCCGCACCGCGACGCACACGCCCTCCGGCTCGATACTCACGGTGCTGATGTGTAACTCGCGGTTGCCGTCCTCAACGCTACTCATCGACTGGATGCCATTGACGATCAAGTTCAACGTCACTTGTTGCAGTTGCACCCGATCGCATTGGATGCGTGGCAACTCGCCCGCCAGATGCGTGCCCACCGTGATGCCGGTCTTGACCGCTTCGCTGCGGGTTAGGGCGGTCACCTCCAGGATCGCCGCATTGAGGTCCACGACCTCCTTCCGGGTGGCGCTTTTTTGATGAGAGACCCGATCCGGTCGACGATGTCGCTGGTTCGATCGGCGTCGTTCACAATGCAGGTGAGCGCCTCCCTCACCTCCGCCACATCGGGTGGGCTTTTGTCTAAAAACCGCAGTGCAGCAGCGGCGTTCATGCGTACCGTCGCAATGGGCTGCTTGACTTCATGAGCAATCGAGGCGGTGAGCTGGCCCATGGTAGCGACGCGGTTGGCATGCGCCAGTTCGCTCTGCATCTCGCGATATTGCCGCTCGCGACGGGTGCTCTCCAAGGCAATGGTGGCTTGCGCAGCGAAGTCCCTAACCAAGTCAATCTGTCTGTCCGTGAACGGCTGCACCTGCTCGCGGGTCATCCCGAGCGCCCCGATTAGCTCATCGTCCTTGAGCAAAGGCAGGAGCAGGCACGTCCGAACGTGCGCCAATTCGACCAGATCCACGACGAGAGGGTTGCGCCGAAGATAAGCCTGATCGGCTGCCAAGTCAGCAATGTGGACTGGCGACCTGCTTTCGTTGAGTTGCACGAGGAGGGGATTGCCCGCGTACTGGTCGTACGAGCCTAACGGCCTCCGCTCGGCATAAACCGGGTTCGGACCTATTCGCGCAACTGTCCGATAGTCTTTTCCCTCGAAGAGGACGAAACCGCCGAACGTGGTTCGGCAGAGGCGCGCGGCATTGATGAGGATCGTGTCCAAGATTGGCTGCAAGTCGTGGGGCGAGTTCGCAACGGCGCGCAGCACCTCCGAGATTGCCGCCTGCTGTTCAACGAGTTCGGTTACTTGCCTTTGCAGCTCGGAGCGGGACCGAATGAGGTGCCACATGGCTCTTCCTCCCGGCAGGTCTTTCTCGTTCATGCGCAGCCATTGGTCGGCTCTGCATAGAGAACAGCATCATAACGGATCAGCCGCAATTCGCGATAGCTCCCATGGCTGTCTCAGCCAGAAGAGAATGCGACCGAATGTCCGAGGTCCGCTGTGGGTGTGCGCCGTGCAAAGGCGGCGCTTTCCAGTGGGTGCAAGCCCCACCCGGCAATCGCTCCAGCCGGAAGCAATCGGAGCAGTCATGGAGGTAACGAAGTGGCTGAAGCCTTCGATTAGCGTGTCGCGAATTGGTGACAGCGCGAGTGTGCAGGCCGCAACGCGAGTGAACGCCGAGCAATCCTCGAAAAGGACAATGCACAGGTCGACCCGACAACCCTTTCGGGGAAGACTGATAAGTCTGGATGAAATGAGCGAAGGATACGTTCAGACGCTGTGCCGGGGTAGTGGCGGCGGCATGTGCACAAGGAAAGCGCACGAAACACGGGAAGCCCCACGGCGTGGTCAGCGATGACCAACCGGAAGCCCGTGAGGGACAGGCTGGGCGCCCTGGTGTTAGTGGCTGGGGCGTCGATTTGGTTGTGAGTTCCACGCTCGCTCTTGATGCGATTCACGATGGGGAGTGGTAGGTCAATCGATTAGTAGGCCCAATTTTTTCGACGACACGTGGGTTTCATGTAGTTGTTTATCGAGGATGCACAGGAGATGTACGTCCTTGCTCTGGTCACCCAAAAAGGCGGGAGCGGCAAGAGCACGCTGGCCGTCGGACTTGCAGTCGCGGCAATGGAGAACGGGGAGCGCGTCGCATTTGTCGAGGCTGATCCACAAGGCACGATTTCAAAATGGAAGGAGCGGCGCGGCAATCCCTTTCCACGGGTCGTTCGGGTCGCCGATCCTGCCGAGATAGAAAGGGCGCTGGTCCGCCTCGAAGCTGAGGGGATCTGGCTTGCGATCATCGATACTGCCGCCACGAACAATGCGCTGGCCACGCACGCCATCACGAAGGCCGATCTTTGCCTGATCCCGACGCGTCCGAGTCCCGCCGACATCGAAGCTGCAGTACCGACGCTGATTGCTATTCGTAGGTTCAAGCGCCGATTTGCGTTCGTCCTCAATCAGACGCCACCGCGGGGCTGCCGTTTGAGCGAAGCTGCAACTTCGCTCAATTCGCTCGGCGTGCTAGCGCTTCCCTACGTCGGACAGCGCAACGACCACCAGGACGCGCTGGGGACGGGATTGGGCGTGACCGAGTTTGCACAAGAGGGAAGAGCCTCGGAGGAAGTTCGTGAGCTGTGGCGCTGGGTCTTGAAAAAGCTTGTCGAGGGGTCGTTAGATCATGATCCACACGCAAAAACGGCGGCGTGCTAGCCATACGCGCTGTGCGCGACGCTCGCTCGTGGAGCTTACCGCGGCGGCGAGCCGAGCCGTTGACGATGGCCTGTTTGTGTTGTCCAGCGGGATTGCTGCTTCCAATCCGCGATCGGAGCACACAGGCGAGAAGACGTCTGATCAAACAATCCTTGCAAGGCAAGCGATGGCTCCGAGTCCCGTTGCGGTGCTTGAATCTCGGAATGCGGCGGCGCCGCGCAAGGACGAACTCCTAGATTCCGACACTACCACCGAGATGATGGGGAAGATTGCCAAGGACTATCAAAACAGAGCTTTTGAAAACATCAAAGCCAGCCTGAATGCTGCGTTGGACCATGCAAAGGACCTCGTAGAGGCAGGGGTGGGAAGCGAAGCGGCGTCGAAAGACACCGGCGGCTCCAGTCTTGAAAGCAATTTTTTGACCGTTCTCAAAGAAGTCGCAACGGAGTTCCGCGCGGATGCGGTCGGATTGATTGTGCAGAAGGAACCAGCCGACACCGCAGGGCAGCCGCAACCGCGATACATGCGGCGGCTCACTGACGAGGCGGTCAGATTGCTGGACGATCTTCAGAGCGGCAAGCTGGAGAATCAGGCGAACTTCATCCTGAGCGAATGCTTCAGAGAAGCCGCCAGCGCGTTCTCTATGATCAATCAGCAGCTCAAGCGCGACGGCTATGCCGCGAGCATTGATCCATCAATCTTCAACTGGCTTGCCAATATCACCGAACCGGAGACGCGCGACACCGGGACCATGCGGCTTGAGATCGTACCCAACCACCGAGGTCGTCCGAGCACGTACGCGCGCCAGGTCGCTCAATTCATCTGGCACCTTGTCGAGGGGCAGGGCTGCCGGCGACAGGCCGCATATCGGGGGGCGCTCACGAAGTTCAGCATAAGCGCGAGTTTCGCCGAGAAGGCCTATGCCTTTTGGGAGCCGATCTTCAAACGGGCGGGACCGCACGTGAAGATGCTGACCCGCATTTCAGATCCAGAAATGTAAAGCTAAGCAGCGCGGGCATTTGGCGTCCGATTTGACTGAGGCCGAGACCCCGGCGAGGACCGCCCGGCAACTTCGTCCGAGCTTTGGACGAAGAGGACGCTGACGTTGGGGCCGCTCCTGCATGGCCCATGACCGCGCTGATAGACGCCATAAGTGGCGGGAAAGAAGACGTTCGAATGTCGACGCTATAGGCCAACAGGCGACATTCCATTTTGGACGCCTCGCCCAACAGCGCCGCGGGGTTGATTTTCTGCAATCTCTCGTTGGCGGCGTCCCGCCGGCAACATTGGCCCTACGATTCTTAACCCTTGCCGTTACTGCGCCCGCCCACCATCATTGGTGCCAATTCCTTATCGCAGCTAGGTGGTGGCGATCATGCCGGACACGAATAGTTGGCAGCTCCGCGACGGCGAACAAATCGTTGCTTGCAACACAAGCCTATTGGGTCATAAGCATTTTTTGATCGGAATCACCCGCGTTCGCAATGAAGCGCTTATTCTCCGAGACACACTGGAATACGTTAGCAAGCACGTCGATGCGATAGTCGCCTATGATGACGCGAGTACGGATCGAACGCTGGAGATTCTTGGCGGACACCCAAAAGTCGCTGTGATTGTGGCAAATCGGTCGTGGGAAACGGACATCGAGGCACGCCGGATTGCCGAGGGTCGACATCGCGGACTTTTGCTGCAGACGGCACGCGAGCTGTTGCAGTTCGACTGGATGTTTTGCTTCGATGCGGATGAGCGCGTTACCGGAGATCTACGCGGATTCATGGAAGGAACGCATTCTAACGAATACGACGGCGTGCGGGTTCAACTGTTCGACGCCTATATGACCCCTGGCGATCATGCACCCTATCAAGCCGATCGCGAACTGTTGGACTTTCGTCGTTTCTTCGGCCCGGAACGGCGAGACATTCTGATGTTGTGGCGAAACCGGCTGGAGGTCATCTTCGCGAAGCACCATGCGCGAGAGCCGGGCGGCGTAGAACGCGTGGCGACCGGTCTCTATTGCCAGCACTATGGTAAGTCGTTGTCGGTCGACCATTGGGAAGAGACCTGCGAATACTACATGCGACACTTTCCGTTCGATACCTACGGACGAAAATGGCGCGATCGCAAAGGTCGAGCAATCCACACCCAATCTGACTTTATGCGGCCTTTGTACGAGTGGGGTGACATGCTCTTCGCGAATGCCGTCAAGATGTGACTTGTCCGAATATCGAGCTTGCCCTCCACCCCGTGCCAATGTGACCGCTTGGCTGACAGACTCGCGCCGAGCATCTCGCTTCTCGTTTCTCCGGCGGACATTGAGCGGACATGCCAGGAAGTCCGAGGAGGGTCAAAACCAGACATTCCCCATTTCGATCAACGTCGGCTTCACCCCCGATACCGGACCTCGAAAATTTTCTCGGTGGGCTTTTTGTATTTAGTTGCAACTTTTTGCGCATGAGCCAGGGAGCCAGTCGACAGGGATGGGAGCCTAAAGTTTTGACCACACCTGGGTCGTAGAAAAGCCGGCCCGATTCAGTAGATCGTATGCATCGGCTATCTCGACGCAGCCTAAGGCTAGTCGTCTAGTGTAAATCCGACGCGCAACGTGACCCGGTAATGGCGAACGGACCCTTTTTCGATGTGCCCCCTGGTCTCCGAGACTTCAAACCATTTCATCTCGCGAATGGTCTTCGACGCGCGAGAAATCGCATTCTGAATGGCATCCTCGATGCTTTTCTCGGAAGATCCAACAAGTTCTAGGACCTTATAAACGTGGTCCTTCGCTGCAGTAGTTGGGGACATGGGAGACTCCGTTTGAACGTTGACTAGATGCGTGTTCCGAGTGAACGGAGACAGTTCGCGTAGGTTCAACCACAGTCGTGCTGTACGGGTCGAACCGGTCGGAGGCAGCGCCGCAACGATGTCGCGGGTGGGCCCGTTAGCCCGTATTCCTGACCGCTTCAGCTAGCATGGCGTAAAGCTGGCGCTTGCTGAATTCCTCAGGCTGCCTCCCAACCGTCTTCCGCGACACCTTCTTTGCCGCCGGGCGGGCACAGGCGGCCGACCACGCCGGCTTTCGCTTCGGGACCGGCCTTATCTTGGGTTTTGCTGTTGGCGGCTTGTGACCACGCTTCAGGCCCAAACGAGTTAGCCTGCCGCAGACCGCGTTACGGCTACACCCTAGACGGCGGGCGATCTGCGCGGCGCTCCGTCCTACGGCCCAGAGTTTTTTGAGCAGCGCTACGTCTTTCGCATCCCAATTCATGGGAGATACTATAACGCCGACTGTCAACTACAGGCTAGTCTAGTCTTCGTCCGGCTCGCGCACGAGCGGCGGTTCGTCGGCGAGGTCCTCTTCCTCTTCTTCCTCCTCGTCTACTTCGTTTTCATCAGGATCTCGGGGCGGCATCGCGTTGCCCATGATCACGAAGGAACTCCGGTCGATCAACCTGGTGGAAAGTTCGTCGGGGATGTGTTGCTTCATGTTGTTGCTCCTCGGTGTGGACCTAGGGGATTTTACCCCTTCTGCTCTTGCGACGGTACGAAGCTTTCCGCGTGGCAGCGCGCCGATATCGTTCAGGCCGAGGCGCGGAAGCAGGGTCTTCGATTGGATTCGAGAATCCGGAAGCCTTCAGCAAGTGCGATCAGGAAATCGCGAGATCAGCGGGGTGGTTGGCGGTCAGATTGGATACCGTTGGCAGAGCGCCAGTTTGGTGTTCGGTCTGGAAGAAGGCGACTGGGCTGATTTGAGAAGGGCGGTGCCGCCGTGACCGATGACAAATACCGAGGTACGGTGACCACCACGGGCGCGCTGTTCGAGTTTTGACCAGCCCCAACCCTCCTGGACAATCGCTTTTGCCCTTCAAAGCGGACCTCGGTCGCGCGCGTGCGCATGACTGCGTCGGGGCGGGCTCCGCAAGCCTTTTCAAATGATCCGGACTCAGCGTTGAGCTCAGCGAGGTTGTCAGCATAGCAAGGGCTCACAATCTGCAAACGACACGGGCAGCGGTGACAATGACAATCCGTGCTGACCACCGCGGCCGAAAGGCCGGCCGCGAGTGCAAACGGCACGGTCAGACCATCGGCCATGCCGATCACCACATCGCGCACCGATTCCAATGCCGTGAAATGCTTCTCGATGTGCGGCGTGGCAGGCATGATGATCTCGAATGGCCGATCGGCTCGCAGCTAGCTGCCCCAAAGGGCTCAAGACCGTGTGACAGGCAGCATCCGCAACAGCGTCCGATCCCGGAAAATGTAGTGATGGGCGAGCGCCGAAGGCCGATCAGTGCAAGCATGCCGTTGGCGAGTATTTCGTGAACTTCCTTGATATCGTGCGCAAAGACGTGATCAGCAGGCCACGGCGACGCGATTTCGAGCAGGCCAAAAATCGGCAGCGCATGCCCCCGCGCAAACTGCACCACGATTCCTGCAATCGGCACCGCAATGAGCACCACGTAGATCAGATAGTGAATGGCTTTGCTCGCCCACTCGCCCCACGCGCCGAGCGGAGACTTTTCTGGCGGGGGGGGCGGATCGCTTAGACGCCAGAACAGGCGAGCGATGACGAGGCCGATGATGGCGAGGCCGAGTGACATATGAACGAACAGGCCGCTATCAGGAATCGCTCCTCGAGGCAGTTCGTCTCCGAACTGCCCAATGAGCCATGCGCCCAAGACTAGGACGACGACTGCCCAATGTAGCGCCATTGCGATCGCGCCATAATCTTGCGTCGAGTTTCGAACACGCATAGTGAACTCTCCATCTGAACTGATAATGACCGGCCGGTCGGTGGCCGTTGACGCAGGTCAAGGGGTGACCGGCTCAGGCGCGATTGATAGCTCATATGAGCCGTCGGCAAACTGACCGGCATTGTCAGCTGATTGTCAGGATGAATACCTGGCAAGAGTGTCGTCACTCTGCCGGCCGCGGCGCATACGACGAATAGTCTGCGGCGACGCGAACGGAGTGCCGCAAACGGCCGAACCAGGGATAGAGCGCAGGGAGCACCAGCAACGTAAGTAAGGTGGCACTGATCAGGCCACCGATGACGACCGTGGCGAGCGGGCGCTGCACTTCGGCGCCGGAGTTCGTCGAAAGTGCCATCGGCAGGAAGCCGAGGCTGGCAACGGTCGCCGTCATCAGCACCGGGCGGAGCCGCGTCATTGCAGCTTGCCAAGCCGCTGCTGCAGCAGTGAGCCCTTCCTTGCGCCGTTCCTCCATATAGCTGACCATCACGACGCCATTCAGAATGGCAATGCCGAACAAGGCGATGAAGCCGACCGCGGCCGAGATGCTGAATGGCATGCCTCGCAGCGCCAGAGCGAAGATCCCGCCGACGGCCGCAAACGGTACATTGAAGAAGATCAGCGTCGCGAGCCGCGCGCTGCCGAACATCAGATAGAGCAGCAGGAAGATGACGGCGAGCGCCACCGGCAGGACGGTCGACAACCGCGCCATGCCCTCCTGCAGATTCTGGAAGCTCCCACCCCAGGAGATCGTATAGCCCGGCGGCAGATGGACCTGAGCTGCAACCGCCTGTTGCGCGTCGGCCACGAAGCTTGCGAGCGGCCGCGCACGCACGTTAGCCTGCACCTTGATGATGCGCTTGCCCTGCTCGCGTTCGATCTGGGCAGGACCTGGCTCCCAGCGGATATCGGCCAGATCGCCGAGGGCAACCGAAACGCCGGCACCGTTGTTCACACGCAGCGCCCGGATATGTTCGATGCTGTCACGGTCCTGCGAGGCGAGCCGGACGCGGATATTATATCGCTCGTCGCCGTCCTTCATGGTGCCGACAGTGCGTCCGCCCAGCGCTTCGACGAGGTCCAGCACCTGGGTCGCATTGAACCCGCGGCGCGCTATCTCGCCGCGATTGACGATGACGCGGAGATAGGGCTGGCCAACCGATTGTTTTGCCTGCACGTCGGCCGCCCCGGGGACGCTTGAGACCACGCGCGCCACCCGGTCGCCAAGGTCGCGGAGCGTAGCCGTGTCGGTCCCGTGGATGACGATGGCAAGGTCTGCCATCACGCCCTGCAAGAGGTCGTCCATGCGCATTTCGATTGGTTGCGCCCAGCTTTGCGTAATGCCGGGCACGCTCTGATCCAGAGCCTCCTTGTAGGCTTCGATCAGCCCCGCCTCCGTCTGCGCGGTCCGCCATTCCGGCTTCGGCTTGAGAATGATGAAGGTGTCGCTTTGCTCGACCCCCATGGGGTCGGTTGGGATTTCCGAACTGCCCCCAAGTGTAACAACGGTCTCTACCTCGGGGAATTTCTTCAACGTCTTCTCCACCATGGTCTGGGTGGCGATCGCGGATTCGAGCGAGATGCCGGGCAGCTTGGTCGTGGTGACGGTTAGCGCGCCTTCCTCCAGGCGAGGCAGGAACTCCGCGCCGAAGTTGGAGCCGATCGCGAGCGCGCCGCCCAGCATCACGGCGGCCACGAGAATGGTGATTCCGGGATGGCGCGTCGTCCTCGCGAGCACGGGCGCATAACCGCGGCGGGCGACTCCGATGATGCGGCTGTCCCGTTCGGCGATCGGCTTACGCAGGAAGAACGAAGCGAGCACCGGCATCAGCGTAAGCGTCAGCACCAGCGATGCGACTAGCGCGAACATTACCGTCAGCGCCATCGGGCGGAACATCTTGCCCTCGACGCCCTGCAGGCTGAGGATCGGCAGATAGATCAACGTGATGATCGCGACGGCGAAGGCGACCGGTCGGGCCACATCGTGCGCGGCCTCGCGCACCACCTGCGCCGCGGGAACGGAGGGCGCCTCGGCGCGGCGGCGCACGATGTTCTCGATCATCACCACCGCCCCGTCGACCAGGAGGCCAAAATCGATGGCGCCGAGGCTCATCAGGTTGCCCGACAGTCCGGTGAAATACATCGCGGTGACGGCGGCCAGCATCGAGAGCGGGATAGCCAGCGCCACGATGATGGCCGCGCGGAAATTGCCCAGCAGCAACAACAGGACGGCGATGACCAGGAAGGCGCCCTCAGCCAGGTTGTGGGCCACCGTCTCCAGAACGCGATCGATCAGATCGGCGCGATTGTAATAGGGAGCGATGCTGACACCGGGCGGCAGCGTCTTGTTGATCTGTTCCACGGCGGTGCCGAGCCGCTGCGCGACCACGCGCGTGTTCTCGCCCAGCGTCATGAGTGCGACGCCCACCACCGCCTGGCCGTTGCCTTGGCTGGTCACCGCACCGAGCCGCGGCATCGGCGCCTCCACCACCTCGGCGACGTTCGTGACGTATAGCGGCGAACCGCCCGCTGCGGTGCGCAGCACGATATTGCCGATGTCGCCGATCGATTCCAGCAGTCCTTCGCCGCGGATGACAGCCTGCTCGCCGTTGTGCGCGATCGTCGCACCGCCGGTAGCGCGGTTGTTCTGCGCCACCGCGTTGTAGATGTCCTCGATCGACAGGCCAAATCGCGTCAATGCGCTCTCGCCGACGCGCACCTCGTAGGTCTTGAGTTCGCCACCGTTGACGTTCACCTCCGTGATGCCCGGGACCTGCTTGAGCTGCGGTGCGACCTGCCAATCCAAGATCGAGCGCAACTGCATGAGCGAGTAGTTCTTGCCCTCGACCCTGAACTGGTAGATCTCGGAGAGGCCGTCGGACAGCGGCCCGAGCCTGGGCGTTCCTGCCTCTGCGGGCAGCGCTGTCTGGCTCAGCCGCTGCGCAACCAGCGTGCGGTCGGTCAGGATGTCGCCGCCGTCGGCGAACTTCACATACACGACGGACAGCCCATAGCGCGAGATCGAACGGTAGCTCATCATGCCCGGCAGACCCTGCAAGGCCAGCTCGATCGGCATGGTGATCGAACGCTCCACGTCCGGCGGGGCCAAACCCGGAGCCTGGGTCGTCACCAGCACCTGCAGCGGCGAGATATCCGGATCGGCGTCAAACGGCAGGCGCTGCATGCTCAAAAGACCGGCTGCGACAAGCCCGGCGATGAGGATGAGCACGACCATTCGGTTGCCGAGGGCGGCATCGACGATCCTGTTGATCACGGTGATGTCTCCCTCAGCCCTGGTCCGGAATGGTGGACTGCATCAGAGCCGCCTTGAGCCAATAGCTGCCCTCGCCGACGACCGGGGTGCCAGCCGCGAGCCCGCTCGCGATCTGGGTCTTTCCGTTTGCGACCGGGCCGGCACGAACCGCACGCCAGGCGAACTGGCGATCTCCTGTCGGAATGAACACGACGCTCTGCCCGTTGACTTCCTGCAGGCTTTCGCTCGGCACCAAGACAGCGTCGCCGCCCTGCGGTGAGAGGATGGTGACGGTCGCGAACATATTGACGCGCAGCGCACCGTCCGGGTTGGGGATCTCGCAGCGCACCTTGGCCATCCCCGTCGCCGTCTCGATCTGGTCGGGGATGTAAGTGACACGGCCGGTAAAAACGCGACCTGGAAAGGCACTCACTCTCACCTCGACCGCATCGCCCACCTTGACCGCGCCGAGATCCCTCTCCGCTACGTCGGCCTGGACCCAAACGGTCGAGAGGTCTGACACGGTCAATATCGACGTCGACGGATCGATGATTTCCCCTTTAGCAACGGAGACCGAATCAACCACGCCGGCGAGTGGCGCGACAATGGCGCCCCGCGAGCCGAGCGTCGGCTGATCGCTGGAGGGGTTTGCGTCTGCGGTGGCGGCCCGCACCGGCAAGAGCCGCGCCTCTTCCTCCTGGTACTGCTGCAACTCGGCTTGCTTGGTGCGGAGATCGGCTTCCATGGTGGCGACGGTGGCGCGCCGAGCCTCGACCTCGGCCTGCGTCACGAGGTCGTTGCGAATAAGGTTTGTCGCGCGGTCGTAAGCAGCATTTGCCGCTCTGAGTTGCGCTTGTGCCTGACTGAGCGCAGCCTCGGCGCTCAGAACCCTGCTATGGGCGGCACTGAGGTCGAAATTGTCGAGGACTGCCAACCGCTGACCTGCTACGACCCGATCGCCGGCGTTTACATCGAGCGCCTCGATCCGGCCGCGCGCCATGGGCCTGATGCGGGCAAGGTGGAGCTGATCGTAGCCGACGCTACCCGTCGCCGACACGGCACGAACCAGCGGACCGGACTTCGCCTGCCCGATCTGCAATTGCAGGTTCGCGAGCTTCGGCTCGGAGAGAGTGATTGTGGCCGGCAGCTCCGGATCGGCGGCAACTGCCGCCGGGGCGCTCACGGGCACGGCGGTCGATGCGGACGGCAACGAGCGGCCCGCCGCAAATCCCGCGGCTACGGCGATAGCGATCGTCGCGACACTGAGGAGCAATCGGCGTTGCGTAAGCGGCAATGCCCGACGAAGAGGCAAAAGGCCATGACCGGCCTCCGACCCATTGATCGCGAATGCGTGAGCTGTGCGTGACAGGCTTGTATGGATCATTTCCCGCTCCGAAGAAAACCGTTGATCGGCATCGTTAGCGGGCTTTTCTGACGTGGGCCTGAAGCTTATCTCCCTGGCGTTCAGGTTGGCTTCAGCTTTTTCCTTCAACAACGCTTCACGAGGATAGTGAGCGGACCCATGCGAATCTTGCTGATTGAGGACGAGCCGCATCTCGGATCGGCTGTGCAGGAGCATGTCCGCGCGGCAGGACACGCCGTCGACTGGTTCGAAAGGCTGGAACCGGCTGAGCACGCTGTGCGCACAGTACCCTACGACGCGCTGCTGCTTGATCTGCACCTGCCGGATGGGCGCGGCCTGGATTTCCTGCGCAAACTTCGCCGCCGTGGCGATGCGCTGCCGGTCGTCATCCTCACCGCGCGCGACCTCGTCAGTGACCGGATCGAAGGACTTAAGGCGGGCGCCGACGATTACATCGTCAAGCCGTTCGACCTCGACGAAGTGAACGCGCGTCTGGACGCCGTCAGCCGCCGGTATTTCGGCAAATCAGTGCCGGTGCTTCAGGTCGGCCCGGTCGAACTGGAGTGGGAAGCGAAGATCGCACGATTGGAGGGGCGGCCGGTCGAACTGAGCGCTCGGGAGTGGGCGGTGATAGAAGTTCTGGGGCGAAGACGGCAATCGACGATATCGAAGGAACAGATCGAGGATGCGCTGTACGCCTTCGGCGAGGAAATCGAAAGCAACACCATCGAAGTTTATGTCAGCCGCATCCGCCGCAAGCTCGGGCGAGATTTCATTCGCACGATACGCGGTCTCGGCTACCGTTTGGGAGACTAGGGCGTGGCGGGCAAGAGTCTGGTCTCACGGCTGATCTGGATGTTGGCCTCGTCGATGGCGGGGCTGTGGCTGCTGGGCAGCGTCGCCGCGGGCATGCTGACGGTATTCGAGGTCCACGAGAGGCTCGATGACGCGATCGAGGAGGTCGCACAGCGGCTGCTGCCCGCCACCTACGATGCCGTCCAGCAACCGCAGGCCATGCAGCAGATGGCCAAGCGCCTGGTCGCAACCATGGATGCAAGAGCCCTGGCTTATCAGATCGTCGGTCCGGCCGGCGAGATCGTCATGCGTTCCGAGAACGCGCCCGAGACGCCGTTTCCGGTGCCGCGCCAGGCCGGCTTTCACGACGTCCCGCAGTACCGGGTCTATTCTCAGCCGGCGGCTGTCGATGACTATTTCATCGAGGTTGGCGAGCCTGCCATGCACCGCTCCGAGTCGCTGCGGCGAGCCGTCGCACTTACGGTCGGGCCGCTATTGCTGTTCTTGCCGCTGTCCTGGTTCTTGATCCGCTGGGCGGTGCTCCGGAGCATGCGATCGCTGGACCGGCTCCGGAGCGAGATCGGCCGTCGCGACGGCTCCAATCTGTCGCAGATTCCAGATATGGGCCTGCCCACCGAGCTCGCTCCGATCGAGGGGGCAGTGAACCGGCTCCTGGAGCGACTGGAGCGTGCTTTGGCTACCGAACGCCAATTCGCGGCGAACAGCGCGCACGAGCTGCGGACCCCGATCGCGGCCGTGCTGGCGCAGATGCAGCTGCTATCGGCGCAGCTCGCCGGGACGCCGCATGGAGGGCGCGCGGCGCGAATCGTCAACCAGATAAAAGGGCTCAGCAGCCTTGCCGAAAAATTGCTGCAGCTGTCCCGGGCCGGAGCAGGCGTCGCGACGCTGCGTGAACGCATTGATATATTGACCGTCTTACAAGTCTTGGTCGATGAGTTTCGCCGACGCGAGGACGTGGGCGACAGACTCGTCGTGACCGCCGAATGTCCAGACGAATTTATCGTACAGGGGGAATTGGATGTTCTCGGTATAACACTGCGCAACCTGATCGAGAACGCCGTCCGTTATGGCGCTCCCGATGAGCCGATCGAGATCGTCATCGGCCGCGACCGGCAGATCCGCCTGCTTAACGGCGGCGCCGCCATTCCATCAGAGACCCTCGAAACTCTGAAGAAACCCTTCGTGCGTGGATGCGCAGTCGGCGCAGGGGGCGGCCTTGGGCTCGCAATTGTCGACAGCGTCATGAAGCAGATCGGCGGCAGCCTAACGCTCATGTCTCCTGCGATCGGTCGTCGCGGCGGCTTTGAGGCGCGACTGACCTTCCCAAAGCCCACCTGAAGTCTTCAGTTGGCGTTTTCGGCGCCCGACTAGCAACACCACGAGTTGTGCGATGAAAAGTGCCTCCGCCGGACCCATTCCGGCTTCCTTTCGGCCGGTCCAACGGGTTTGCCGCACGGCGTTCTTGGCGGCCATGGCTGCCGGAAAGCTGAAGGTAAGGATCACGTCAACGTTGCTCGCCACGAGATCCTTGGCAAGCTGTGGCAGCTGTTCAGAGTGGATCCCGCTAGCGCGGATTTCGGGCGCCATATTGCGATCGGGTATGTAGCCGTGACTCGCTAAAGCACGCAGCATCGCGTCAAAAATGCTCTTCGCGTCGACGGGTCCATCGGTACTGAGGATCCCGATGCGATACACTTTTGACGCAGTCTGAGCGAGGCCCGCAAACGGCCATGCGGCGATCGTGCTCACAAGGGTCGCAATGAATCCCGCCGCCTCATGGGATTTCCCCCCGACCAAGGGCTACACGCTACCAGAACGAGGGTTGTGTTGTGCATCACAGCAAAATTGCGCGACCGATGTCGCCTATGAGTCAAACAGAGAAGAACTCAGTGCGAGCATATGTTTTCCGCTTTCCCCTCGAACGCGGACATTCGTTATGGCGGTCAGCATGTCGCAAAAGGGCCACAAGCGGACTAGGTAGCTCCCTCTAGGCGCTGGTCGATCTCCGGGCGCAGGAGGTCGAAATCGATGGGCTTGGGAAGCAATCCGGCTGCCCTAAGCTCGGTCGCACTCTTTCTGGTCGCCTCGTCCCCCACTTCGAAGCGGCACAATGCGCTTTTGCAGAAAGGACGCGCATTGTGCCTCAAACTATTCCTCCTGGTGAACATCACCGCGGGTGTGGGCCTCCCTGATAACGCCACGCGGACCCACCTTCGTTGAAGACGGTTACGGGTTGCAAACGTGACGCTGTTTGATCGTAGGCGAATGCAGAATTAAAATTGCTTCGCGCACTTGTAGTTCTGTCTTGCACGCTCTGCCTAGCCCAATGGCGCGTGGCTGTGATCGTCGCACCCGCGTTCGCTGTTGCAGATATCGCCGTCAGCGGCAACAGAAGCGAAAGCGTGAGAAGGCTATTCTTTAGCATGATCCGGCTCCATCATTTGTTCGAAGAGCGTGATTGCGCTTCTAATGATGAGTTCGGAGCGAATTCTCTGGCGGTCACAGACTCACGCTGACGTGAAGCCAGGCATATCCCACTACCAACGCAAAAGCCGCGGTCCCAATATGGCGCCTGCCAGGATGCACAGCACGATCGTGCCGCCATACCAAACCGCAATGAACGGCAATGAGTCGTCGGTGCAGTGAAGCGCATATGCCATTGCGCTCATCCCGCCTGCGGCGAGACCGGCGAAAGCACCTGCACGAGCAAGGTCCGTCGGCGCAGCTCTTCGCACGACCCACATAGAGATCGTGAAGGGAACTATCGCAATGATCGGTATGGAGATCAGGCACTCCAACCATTGATCGCCCACGATCATCTTTTCCCAGTGCGAGCTGGGCGACAGCGCCAGGCTGATCCCGGCAAGCGCCACGATGACCAGGAACGGCATAGTGACCAGGAGTGACCGAGTTTTTCGCTCCCCACCCGGACGCGCCAGTTTTGTCAGGTAAACTAGCGCGAGACCGACGATCCCGAATGCGAAAGCGAGCTTGATAACGAGAAAAATGAAGGCGCGGGCCGTTGTGAGATCCGAGCGCACGCCCAGGCCAATGAGGGAAAGACCCAAGGCAACAATCGAACCCGCGGCGAGGGCAACATAAAGCGTCCGCGCGATCGACCTGCGATCGACCGGCTCAAGGTTTGTGCCGAGGAGGGTGACCAGCTCATCCGTCTTCATGCTTGTGATTCCCGGGCAATCATGGCAGCCAGCGTCTTGAGCCCTCGGTGAATGCTCATTTTGACCCCCGATTCCGAGATGCCGCATCGCTTTGCTGCTTCAGCTATGCTCAATCCCTCCAGCTTCACGGCCTCGATGGAATATCGCATGTTTTTCGGCAGCTGCTCCATCAGCCTCCTGACGTCGAAGCTGCTCTCGACGTCTGAATTGTCGTCGTTCGCCGCGATGGTGTCGGCCTCGTCGATTGGCACATCGGCAGGCGACGTGCGGGTCCGACGCAGGAAGTCGATCAACTTGTAGCGCGCTATTGCATGCACCCACGGCGTCAAAGGCTCGGCCGGGTCGTAGGTATGTCGCTTCAGGTGGATTGCCAATATCGCCTCCTGAACCAAATCCTCTGCATCTGCCGCACCTCTCCCAATTCTGGCAAGCTTGCCCCGGTAATAGGCCCTCAATCGGCCGCTCAATTGGCCCAACAGCGCGCGGTGCGAAGCCGCGTGGCCGTCGAGACTGGCAAGCATCAAGGATTTAAGGTCAGTTTCGTCGGTCGTCATGCCTGCGTATCTCAATTAGGCCGTGTACTTATAAGCCTGTTGGCGAGACGCGACGAAGGCAACGTCCGTCTTTGTCCCGTTAGGATCAAGCTGGCGTGGTGGCATAATATGTCGCGAAGGGCCACCTCCGGATTCATGCACCGAAGCAATTGACCAGCGTCGTTTGGTTCGTCGAAGGCAGCGCGCCCACAGCCTCGCCTGAGATGCAGAAGGGCGGGTTGTCTAAAGGGTGCCGGTATGGCCCCGCATCTGTTCGCGTAGCTTGCAGGCCGGTCTGCCGATTCATGAGGTCCCTTTAGTGCGAGCCAGATAGTCGACAATGGCCTTGGCGTCTTCAGGGCTCACCGGAGCCCGGTAGGCCGTGATCATCTTGTTCACCACTTCCTGCCAGGCCTCTCTGGAAAGCGAGGGCTGGTTCAACACGTGATCGGCGGAGTGGCAGGCGAGACAATTGTTGTTCATGGCATCCGATCCCGGACCCGGCGGAAACATGGCGTCGCTGGTGGGGACATCCAGCTTCAGCGACTTCAACGCGGTGATGCTTGCCGCCTGGACTGGATAGAGCGACAGGGCAAGGCCCAAGGCGGCGATCATCGGCAGAATTGCACGCAACATCCCTGGCCTCTTCAGGTCGCGACCACGTGAGTGGTCTCGATGGTGTTAAACATGTAGCCGGCCGGATTCCAGACGCGGAAGTCGGGCTGCGCCTCGTTGTTCGTATTAGTGCAACGAATCATAAGCGTGTGCGGACCACGCGCCGGCAACGTGAACTGCGCCTGCCATGGCCGAAAGCCGTATTTGCCTTGATCGGCACCAAGCTGGGTCGGCTGCCAGCTCTTGCCACCATCGATCGACAGATCGACGCGGGCGACACCGCAATCGCCGCCGAAGGCGATGCCGCGCGCCGATGTTGGTGACCCCGCTGATAACTTGTCGCCGTCGCAGATGTTGGTGATGAATGATCGCGGAGCATTGCGGGTCACCGGCACCAATTTGGCGCCGGCCTCGCCGGGCTCGACGGTGTTGTGCGGCGTATCGGGCACACGGTAGCCAGTCGCCGTCCAGTAGTTGGTGTCAGGCCGATCCAGCACTTCGATGTCGTTCAGCATCTTGACCCAGTAGACTGCGCACCAACCTGGTACAACGAGGCGCAGCGGGAATCCGTTCAACAATGGAAGCTGCTCGCCGTTCATGCCAAATCCGATCATCACCTCGCCATCGCGAGCGTGATCGATGGTGATCGATTTCAAAAATTTCGGCGCGCCCGACATCACTGGCTCGTCCAGACCGCCAAAGCGAACCTGTATGGCGCCCGCTCTTACGCCGGCACGATCAAGCACGTCCCTGAGCCGCACGCCGGTCCAGAGCGCATTGCTCATCCCGCCGTTTGCCCATTGAGCGCCCGCGACGCGTGGCGTGGCGTAAAGCCTCGAATTTCCGGCGCATTGATTTACCGCAGCGATCTCCACTCTCGGAAAGCTGTGCAAAATATCAGTAAGCGACAGCGATAGGTTCTGATTGACATGACCGCGCACGGTCAGGCGATAGCTGTCTACGTTGACGTCACCGGGAAAGGTCGCCCAGTGCCAGCTGACATAGTGTTGATCGTTTGGCGTGAAGACGCCCTTGTCGAAAACTTCAAACGGTGTCTCAAGCCACGGCGGGCTCGAGCGCTGCAGGATCATTCGGCCCTTTTGCGGATAGGATGTTGTGATGAAGCGCGTGCTCGGTCCGCCGGGCACATGCAGGTCGACCGTTTGTTGCGCAAATGCCCGCGAGGACATGAGCGAGAGACCGGCGACACCCAACCCGCGCAGCGCTCCTCGCCGCGTCAGGCGAGACGGCGGCGCATTTTGATCCCGCATAGACACTCCTGTCGTTCCTCCTAGCGGTTATCCGCCTCAGACTTGACGACGCCCGGCCTTGGCGGGGTCTGGCAGCGGCATCCTGCTTCTCGGTTTCTATGTGGGAAACCAGAATGATTTCACACGTGTTTGCGCATGCGGCTGTGCGTCTTAGTGTGTTGCCCCCAAAAAGCGAAGTAGGGAACGCGGATATGGAAGAGGGCTAAGATCACGAGAAGATTGACGCAAAACTTCGTGAACTTCCCTAAGATTGCCCGCGAACGCCTTGTCAGCGCGCCACGGCGATGGAACCTCCAAAAGCCAGACAGCAGGAGCGAATGCTCCTTCGCGAGCGGCGCCCCTAAAGAGATTCGAACTCCGGCCACAACACGATGCAGACAGCGTGAAGCCCATCCTCCCCTCCCATGGCAGATGCCATGGCGAGCTCGTGCAGGAGTAACTCGACCTGCTCGAAGCGATCCCTGGCAAGATCAGACCACAACGTCAGACCTCCCGAATAGTTTGGAGCCAGTGTCGCGCTCGATCTCCTTCAAGCGATGGTGATGGCATGAAGTGTTGTTGTCGTCTCCTGGGCGCCTCAGATACCCCATGGGGGTATCGTAGCGAGATGGAGTCGATGACATGCTTGTGCAGGACGCCCCTGTTCCCAATCATCCAGTTGCCGCCGCGGCGGGCCAAGACTCGCGTTTGCGAGTCGATCCCTTCTCCCGGCGTCGCTTTCTGAAGGCGGCGCTCGCCGCCGCGGCCCTACCCATTCTCCCGGGCGCGGGACGCGCTGCAGCCTCTCCTGGGAAACGGCTCGTCGCCGGAACGCGTATTATTGATGTGAATGGTCGGCCTGCCAAGGTGTTCGGGCTTATCGGTCCGGATGGCCGTCCCGGGCTTCGCCTCGACCCCGGCGAACGGTTCCGCGTGGACCTCGCGAACGAGACCGGCACGCGCACCCTTGTGCATTGGCATGGGCAGCTTCCGCCCTGGACGCAGGACGGCTTTCCGTGGCCGGAGAGCCCACCGATCGCGAACGGTGCGATTCAAGCCTACGACTACGCTCCGATTCCGGGCACGTTTTGGATGCATTCGCATCAGGACATGCAGGAGCAGAGTCTGATGACCGCGCCGCTCATCGTTCATGACGCCGCGGCGCTTCGCGAAGACCGGCAGGAAGTCGTCCTCATGCTGCACGACTTCACCTTCCGAACGCCGGAGGACGTGCTCGCCGGCCTCACCGGCACGAACGTAGCCGCGATACAGGCCATGCTGCAAAAGATGGCGGAGGCTCCAGGTCGCACGGTCGGCAGCAATGCGCGATATGCAAGCATGAGCAACATAGCTGCCTCGCCCGACCCGGGCATGTCAGGAATGGACATGCCGGCAATGGCCATGTCGGGGCCGGGCGGCATGCGAATGGATTTAAATGACGTTCATTACGACGCCTTCCTCGCCAACGATCGAACGCTCGCCGATCCGGAGGTCGTGCGCGTCGAGCGTGGCGGCCGAATCCGGCTCCGCGTCATCAACGGCGCGTCCTCGAGCCAGTTCTGGGTCGATCTCGGCGACCTCGTCGGCCGGGTGGTCGCGACCGACGGCCAGCCCGTGCATCCGGTCGCGGGCAGCCGCTTCCCGATTGCAATGGCCCAGCGCCTTGACATCCTGATCGATCTGCCAGAGGTCGGCGCGTTTCCGATACTTGCGCGATTGGAAGGCGACGGTCGGCAGACCGGCATCATCCTCGCCACGACCGGGGCGCGCATACCGCGGATCGCGGAGAGCGCGCAAACCGCGCCGCCGGTCGACCATTCGCTGGAGGCCCGCCTTGCAGCGGTGCAACCGCTGCCGCCGCGCCCAGCGGATACCATCCATACGATTGCTCTCGGCGGCGGAATGAAGCCTTATGCATGGTCCATGAACGGAGAGTATTGGCCGCAGGTTACGCCGCTCATGCTGGGCAAAGGGCAGCGTGTCGAGATCGATCTGGTCAACCGCTCGATGATGGCGCATCCGATGCATCTGCATGGCCATGCGTTCCAGGTGATCGCGATCGACGGTCGGCCGATGCAGGGAGCCGTCCGCGACACTGTTCTGGTCATGCCGATGGGCCGTGTCCGGATCGCTTTCGACGCCGACAATCCAGGGCGATGGCCGTTCCACTGTCACAATCTCTACCACCAGGCCACCGGCATGATGACGGAGTTCAGATATCAGGGCATTGCCACTTGACGATCCGTTTCCGTCGTCACGCCGCTCATTGACGACCGTTTCTGGCAACAGCCCCGACCTGTCCGCTTGCAGCGCTCTGCGCAACGGCCGCACAATCGTCTGAATAACCGATCACGTTCGTGTCCGATGAGTTCTTGAAGCCGGGAGAGCCGGGTCATGAATTCCTGGAGCCGGGTCATGCCGACTATCGGCCAGCGTCGATGGGCGTTGGCGGCGGGCGTGCTTTGTTGGCTTGGCCCATTCAACGAACTGGGGACGAAGGCTTGGGCACAAGCGCAGCGATCGGACAATCCGGCTACGCCGGGCCAGTCATACTTGACGGGCGATTGGGGTGGCACGCGGTCTTATCTTGAGCGCCTCGGCGTCACCTTCACCTTTAGCTACACCAACGATTTGCTGGCCAACGTCAGCGGCGGGATCAAGACCGGCGCGGTCGCGATCGGTATCTTCCAGCCGCAGGTCGACCTCGACTTGCAAAAGCTTTTAGGGTGGGAGGGTGACCGAATCCACATCCACGGCCTTGTCACCCATGGTCCGTTCTTCAGTTCGACCTATCTCGGCAACATTCTGGCAGTATCGAATCTCGAGGCTGGACCGGTCGCGCGGCTGTATGCGCTCTGGTACGAGCACAACGCCCCCGGCGACCTCTGGTCCGTCCGCGCCGGGCTGATGTTGGGCGACAGCCAGTTCCTGCAGAGCGATACGGCGTCCAACTTCATCAACAATGGCATCAGCTGGCCCACTTTTCTGGCCGCCAACCTGCCGGCCTCGGGACCTGCCTATCCCTTGCCCGCCCCGGGCATTCGCGTGCGCGTGAAGCCGCGCGACGATATAATGCTGCAAGCTGCTGTCTTCAGCGGCGATCCCAGCGGTGGCAACGGCTCCAATCAAGCGGTTCCGCTCCCCACTGGAACGGTCTTCAGCTTTAGCGGGGGCGCCTTTGTTATCGCAGAGGCGAGCTATTTGCCCAATCAGGGCAAGGACGCGCCAGGGCTTCCGGGCGCCTACCGCATTGGGGCTTGGTACCACACCAGCTCGCATTTCGGCGATCCGCGCTTCGACATCACCGGGCTTTCGCTGGCGAGCCCGCAATCTACCGGCATCCCGCTGGAGCACACCGGCGATTACGGCGTCTACGGCGTGATCGATCAGACGCTCTACCGCGTTCCCGGCACCGACGACCAAGGCCTTTCCGCATTCCTTCGCGCGGGCGGCGTTCCCAACGACCGCAACCTGATCAACTTCTATGCCGACGGCGGCCTGCTTTACAAAGGCCCGATGTCGGGGCGTCCCGACGACAAGGTCGGCATTGCCTTTGCCTATGCGCACATCGGCGACAACGCGCGCGGGCTGGATGCCGATACCGCACTGTTCGGAAACTTCTTCTTTCCGGTGCGCAGCAGCGAAACGATGATCGAGATGATGTATCAAGCAAAACTGAGACCGTGGTGGACGCTGCAACCCGAACTCCAATACATCATCCAGCCGGGTGGCGGCGTCCTTAACCCCGATGGCAAGCTCCGACCGAACGCGTGGGTCATCGCCCTTCGCTCGACGCTGAATTTCTAGGGCCGTGCAGGCGCGGATCGGGAGAGGTCCGGTTAGGGCCACAAGCGGAAGTACCAGGTCGGACCGAATGGGTCCGCATTTATCCACAAAGCCGACGTCGGTCTGGAAAGGAGACTGCCCTCGAAGAATCCTGAATATCCCCAAACCGGACGTATGCTTGAGCTAAGGGTCAGAGGCCTCGCCTGGGCCTTCGAATAGTGGAAGTTGATCGGGTGGCGGCGCGGAAATTCGGCTTCGGCTTGCAGGGGTGAACCCGAACTCGGACGCGATGCGCATCATGATCTCAGCCTGCCGATTGGCGATCGCGAGATACGGGGATTGAATTGGAAAGCCAGTCGGAGACTTCACCATAGCCCCATATTTGTTGATTTGCTCCGTTGCCTCCGCCCACATCGCGTAGGCGCCGCAATAGGTAGCGAGCGCCCCGCGGTCAAGCTTGGTTATGAGATTGAGCTTTGCCAGTTCCGCCGTTAGCCGGACCCATTCGCGTTGGGCAGTCGGGCTGAGTTCCGGAGGACAATCCGGTAAGGCTGGTTCGGGTCGAGGCTCGTGCATGTTCAGCGGGCGCTTTCCTGGGTTGCCTGTCAAAGCCTTGATCCTCGTTGGTTTCGGAGGGCGACCGCGCATCAGAAGGTTTGATCCAGCGAAGAGGACGAATCGGATTGCTGTGGATGGGGCCTCGCAACGAGGGCATCGAAAGCCGCGCCATCAGTTTCGCGTATGGCCTTTTCGCCCGTAAAGGCTTGCCATCGGCGAATGGCCAGGTCGACAAACAGGGGATCGATCTCCAGCGCGAGGCAAACGCGGTTGCACGATTGGGCAGCGATCAATGTCGTGCCGCTCCCCAGGAACGGCTCATACACCGCTTGGCCGGGGCTCGAATTGTTCAGCATTGGCCTCCGCATGCATTCGACCGGCTTTTGCGTGGCGTGCTTGGTTTCAGCGTCCTGGCCCGAAGTCGGGATGTTCCAAAGCGTTGTTTGCTTTCGGTCGCCTGTCCAATTGCCGTGCTTTCGTACGGCATACCAACATGGCTCATGTTGCCAGTGATAATCTCCCTGGCTCATGACCAGTCGTTCCTTTGCCCAGACGATCTGAGTACGAATCGTGAAGCCTGCCTTGAACAGGCTTTCGGCGACAATCGTTGAGCGTAGGGCCCCGTGCCAGATGTAGGCGATTTCTCCCGGGAACAAATTCCAGGCCAGCGTCCAATCCGCAATCTCGTCGTTTTGGATTTTGTCTTTCTTGGCAGAGTGATTGAGGCCTCGCCGGTGCCGCCAGGCTGGATCGTATTCTACGCCGTAGGGAGGATCAGTCACCATCAGGTTCGGCAGACCATCGCCCATAACAGAGGACACGAAGGCAGCGTCCGTCGAATCGCCACAGCCGATACGGTGAGGACCGAGGAGCCAGATATCGCCTGTCTTGGACACCCCGGCTTCGGTCAACTCCGGCACTGCATCCTCGGGGACCAATCCTGCCGATCCGCCTAGTGCTCTCTCGAGTTCGTGCTCGTTGAAGCCGAGACCTTTCAAATCCGCGCCAAGTTTGCTGAGATCTGTGAGCTCCAGCTTGAGCATTTCCAGATTCCACCCGGCGTTCAGCGCAATGCGATTGTCGGCAAGCATGAGCATCCGGCGTTCGACTTCATTGAGCCCTCGCAGAGGTATGACCGGTACCTCGGCCAAACCCAGGAGCCGCGCAGCCGCAAGTCGACCGTGGCCGGCAACGATGTCCGCGCTCTCGCCAACCAGCAGCGGGTTCGTGAAGCCAAATGTCCGGATGCTGCCCGCAATCTCAGCGATTTGCGACGTGCTGTGAGTACGCGCGTTACGTGCCGACGGGATCAATCGCTCGATCGGCCAATATTCGATGCGAAGCTCATCTTTTGCGGGCTCTTCGCTGTCCAATCCGACTTGGTTCATGCCGTCCCCCTACAGTTCATGGCAACCCTCCCCCCCCCCGGGAATTTCGCGACAATTTTTCGGATGCGACCGCCGGGGGATGGTCAGAAATAAATGGTCGAAAGCGGGGGCTGGTCCGATCGATGAGTTTTGTTTCGTCGAAGGAATTCGCTGCCGGGACGTTTGAAAACTTTGATTTCGAGAAAAAAATTCAAAAGTTTGGGGACCCAAAAAAAATCTGCGCATGAGACCAGGTGCGGTAAATGGGCCGCCTCTTCCGAAGGAATTAAACCCCCTACCCTCTCGCAGGCTGGCCGCCCTCCCTCTCATGGCGATTCCAAAGCGCTTCCACTCCGACGCAATATCGCCACCGTTGGTCGGAGATCTCCCGACGACTGATATGTCATGGGACTCTTCTTCACGCAAACGATGGCATACACGTTGAACTTGACCATGCATCAGTTCGCCCTCCGCTTTCTGGGCATCTGCTGCGAGGCCAAACGAGCGGCTGCAAGTTCACGCTCGCCCAATTCGGCATCTGCAAGAGCGCGACAAAGCCTTTCAACGATCGCATCGTCATGATCGGCAAGCCGCTCCAGGATCTCGAAGCCACCATTGCCAAGCCTTTTGGCAAGTTCTGTCTCGTAACGGCCGCGCTGGTTGTTGTCGTATCTGGAAGCAGCAAATCTCCTCGAAGCTTTGCCGAACTCCGATACGCCGGCGCTTGGGGAGGATTGATTATTGAGGATACTTAAGAAGGATTCGTCGACATTCTTGTCCGGCACTGGCGGATAGTTTTGTCTCAAGGCGCTGACAGATCTGTCCTGATCCTCTGGCAGAAACACGGGCGTGTATCGATATGAGCCTTTGGTATTTCGGATGATGCGCAGATAGCCCCGCCTTTCCAGGGCAAGCGCCACCCTATGGACCGTTTTTATGCTCCATCCGAATTGATCCGCGATCAATTTCTGACTGGGCCAACAATCCAGCGTCACACAATTTAGACGGTCAACTACGAGATAAGCGAAGCACTTCTCAGATGAACCGACAGCGCGGTCGAACATTACGCGCTTGAGCCATCGACGCTTCATTCGGCTTACTCGATCGGCTAGCGGCTCATTCTGGAGGACGTCACTCCGAGAGACGCTCCGCTTTTGTCCATAGTCGGCTCCGACATTCGGCCGCGCTTCCACGATCATCCCTTTCGTTTATTGCGGTGGGATTATCGCATGAGCGATACAGACATGACATTGTGACCAAGATTGCTTTGCTTGGATCAGAAATCAGTTTGTTTCCAAAAGCGAGGTTGCACCCAGGCCAAGACGCTTCTCGCGGGTCAGGAAGAGCGAGCTGATTCGATCTGTCTTGCGCTCGATAGGCGAAGAAAAGATCGTTTGAGTTTGAGCAATGAATACCCTGAGGACTACGCAGAACGAAACGTTTCACGTGAAAATTCGCAATGGAAGTTGGTGATCAGCGTTTTCCAGCTGCCATTGCTGCTACCTTTTGGCGAAAAGCGCTTAGACTCCTGGCTCATCAAATGATTCGACAGGGGCTAGCGATGAGACGATGCTGCGACGCCGATCAGGGGCTTTTGGAATTCGATTTGCGGGAACTCGACAAGTTCAGGAGGATGACCGAGCACAAAGAAGTCGCGACAGCACGCGCGATGGACTACTGCGCGACGCATCAAGTCTGCCCGCCTGAATGGCTTGTGCGGCGGCAGCCTCACTCATGATCGAGTTATTGAAGCGGGAGAAAACGAGCAGGCGGGGTTCGAATGCAAGCTTCCTTGCACGTTTCCATCAAGACCTAAAAGACACCGAACGTTGGGACGCAGTCATGGAAGTGCGAAGAATTCGCTCGCGGGCCAGGCAAGACGATGCCGCTCTGAACGCCTGTCGTAAGCGCAAAGTGACAGTTGGTTTTATGAGGAGTCATAAGAAGCGCGATGAATGGTTGAAACAGGACACCTTTGAGTGCGCCGCTATCTTGCTTAAAGGTCGGGACGCACACGTTACCGCTCATGGTGTCCGCAGAAGCTATAAGAAAGTGGAGAAAGCCCTTAAAGATCCTTCGCACGCTATAGGGGCTTGGTTTGACGATCCTTTTCTGAAGAGCCTGGGCCTTCAGGGGCTGCAGGAGCGGAAGCCGGGTACAAATACCTTCCTTTTTTTACCCTGATGTAGAGGAACTTAGATCTTCACACTGTCGCCACGGAGAATCAGAGGCGACAGGGTGTGTCATGACGATCGATAATCCACGTGACAGGCTATGGGCGAGCGAGGCCGCCAAATATTTGCAGCTTAGCCGTTCAACCTTGGCGAAATGGCGAATGCGAAATGAGGGTCCTCCGTATCATCGGTGCGGTCGGAGACTAATCTACTATTACAAGAGCGAAATCGACACTTGGCTCACTGGTTGCGGCGGATCCCCGGCTGGGGCTGAACGGCAATGAGCGTTACTGCCGGCAGCATGCCGGTGGCGGATCGAATTTCGGAAATTGCCGAATTGTTGGCGGTTGCCCTAGTGCGCCTGAGGGCCCGGAAGTCCAGTGAAAGTTTCCGATCTGACGGAGAAAGTTTGCTTCACTGTTTGGTCGATCGGAGCGGTCATGAACCCATCCTAGAGAAAGGGGATGGGGCGTGAAGGACTCGGTTTTGGCCCAATTGGTGGCCCTAAGGGGCGCCCCGGCTGCCGTTCTGAAGGCCCGCTGGCGCGAGCTGTTTGACACGGAGCCCCCCGCCTACAACCGCCGCTTCCTGGAAAGCCGACTCGCCTACCGCATCCAGGAATTGGCCTATGGCGCGCTTTCCCGGGAGACCCTGGATCGGCTCAAGGCAATGGCCAAGCAATATGCCGACCAGGACCCGGCCGAACGCAAGGCGCGCCCAATGCTTCGCCCGGTTGCGGGGACCAAGCTGATCCGGGAATGGGAAGGCGTCGAGCACTGCGTCGCTGTGCGAACCAACGATTTTGAGTACCTGGGACGTCCGTATAAATCGCTGTCCTCGGTCGCCCGTGAGATCACTGGGACCAAATGGAATGGCTGGGTGTTCTTTGGCCTCAAAACCTCACAGGCTGGGAAATGAGCCCTTCCCGCTCCCGCCATCACCGCGGTGTCGACCGTGACCGCCCCGACGTCCGGCACTCGGCCTCTAACGACATGCGCGGGCCCGCCCGGAAACTGCGTTGTGCCGTGTACACGCGCAAGTCCAGCGAGGAAGGCCTCGACATGGACTTCAACTCGCTTGATGCGCAGAGGGAGTCCTGTGAGGCCTATGTCGCCAGCCAAAGGGCCGAGGCGTGGATCTTGGTCGGCGACCACTATGACGACGGCGGCTTTTCTGGAGGCACCCTGGAGCGGCCGGCCTTGAAGAGGCTGCTCGCCGATGTCAAGGCCGGCAGGATCGACGTGGTTGTCGTTTACAAGATCGACCGACTTTCCCGGTCCATGCTCGACTTCCTCAATCTCGTCGAGCTGTTCGAGCGGCAAGGCGTCACCTTCGTATCAGTGACCCAGTCGTTCAATACCAAGGACGCCATGGGCCGCATGGCCCTGAACATCCTGGTGACCTTTGCGCAGTTCGAGCGGGAGCTTATCGGGGAACGTATCCGCGACAAGGTCGCCTCCTCCCGCAAGAAGGGGATCTGGATGGGCGGTTGGACGCCGCTTGGCTACGAAGTCCGCGATCGGAAGCTGATCATCCACGAAGAAGACGCGGAGCGGGTACGGTCGATCTTTCGAAGGTTCGTCCAGCTGAAATCCGCGACCCTCCTGGCCCGCGAGCTGGTCGCTGCCGGCGCAACCAATCGCTACGGCCACGTGTTGGACAAGGGCGTCCTCTACAAGCTCCTGAACAATCGCGTGTATATCGGCGAGGCGGTCCACAAGGGCACCTCTTATCCCGGCGAACATGAGGCGATCACCGACCACGCGCTATGGGATCAAGTCCATGCCATCCTCAAAGTTAGCCCACGCAAGCGGTCGGGCAATGCCAGGGCCCAGATCCCCGCTCCCCTTAAAGGCCTGCTCTTCGGACCTGATGGCGCCGCTATGTCGCCGACCCATACCCGCAAAGGCGGGAGGCTTTATCGCTACTACATCAGCCAGACGGCCATGAAGCGTGGGGGTGGGGCCGACTGCCCGGTACGGCTGGTGCCAGCTGCCGAAATTGAGCGCATCGTTCTGGAGCAGGTTCGCCACCTCATACGGACCCCCGAGGTGATCGTTCAAACCTGGCGCGCCGCCCAGAAGCTCGGCCGCGAGGTATCAGAAGCTGAAGTTCGCTCTGCCCTCACTCAGTTCGAAGAACTCTGGGAGGAGCTTTTTCCAGCTGAGCAAGCCCGTATCGTCGAACTCTTAGTGCAACGCGTCGATGTGCGTCCTGACCGCCTGGACATAACCTTGAAGATAGAGGGCCTGACCTCACTCCACGGCGAACTGCTAGCACCCACTAAATTTCAGCAGGCCGCCGAATGATGAAGCCCATCACAATTACGGTGGGCGCGGTCGAACGACCCAAGCTAAGCCAAGATGGCCGCACGATGATTATCAGCATACCGATCTCGATGCGGCGAACTGGAGGTCGGAAGAAGGTCGTTACACCGGCAAACGCGGCGCCCTGGTCGCCGCCTCCAGCCCGCGTCGATAGCACGGTTGTTAAGGCGCTCGTACGCGCCCACCGCTGGCGTGGCATGCTCGAAGGAAAATTGTTTGCAAGCGTACGCGATCTCGCAAAAGCAGAAAAAATCAACGAGGCCTATCTCGGCCGCGTCCTGCGCCTGACTTTGCTGTCGCCCACCATTAGCGAAGCGATCCTGTTGGGGCGACTGCCGGATGGCTTAGATCTCGCGAAGCTCCTCAAGCCATTCCCCGTCGAATGGCAGAAGCAGGAAGCCCTCTTCCTCAAGCGCACCTGAGATTCGCGGTTCGAATGTTATGGAACATGCCGCCCAACTCAAGAAGTCGTCATGAAGTCGCCGCCCCACCTGAACAGGCCGAGCGAGACGAGCGACACGCACCATTCAGACGATCCAGAGCTGCGGACTTAAGCTACCTTTGTCCGGACTCTAGACGTTATTCTCTGCAAAAATTATGATTATAATAGAACGCTGTCACCTAATTTTAGATGAGGCTCAACGAACTGACCCTTGAACACGACGAAATGCCTCGTCTTGTTCAAGCGCCGCGCTACGCCGGTCGCCAAGGTCGATCAGCGCGTCGAGAAGCCTTAAGAGGCCGCGTGCACGATTAACTTCGAGGGGGTAGTTCGCTTCTGCGAGGCACTGGATGATTGCCGCGAGCCGCGCAGGCAGTGATGTCCCGACCCAACTGCCTTTTGCGTATTCGATAGAGTCCAATGCCGCCCCGGACTGATCGATAAACGCATCAAGGGCGTATGATGCCCCGGCTTTCTCGCACAGGGTCAGGTAGTTTTGCATGACGAAGGTTGACCAGCCGGTCGCTTTCATGAGCTTCGTGACGAGCGGGATGATGACCGCGATGTCACTCCAATCGCCGTTGACGAACCGCGCTGCGCCCGGACATTCGGCTTCGATGTTCACAAACAGAAGCGCCTTGATGAGGATCGGCATGTCATAGCCGTGCACTTCCCCCGCACGGTAACCGTTCGGGTTAAACGTTCTGTCGTCGATCACGCGCTGCACACAGTCGTGGAGGACGGGCAGTGCATTGGCGGGGATGCCTTTGGCCTCCAGGACATGCCGTCTAACAGTGCTGTCCGCGAACTCTGCAAGCACGCGCAACGCCTCTTCGTCGTCCTGCGAGAACGGTTTAAGAAAGTGCTCGCGAATCCATTGCAGATCGAAAAACGGTAAGACGCCCGCGAACATGGTGCCTAAGGCGCGGTCCCATTCGAACAAATTCGTTTGTTTGTCGCGGCGCTTCTTATCGTCCCACGATGGCATCAGCCGGTCGGCCGTCCAGCGCGCAAGATCGACGAGGAGCGGTCCGATTTTCGCGCGGTAAACATCTGACCGGCACCACTCTTCAAGCGGAAAGTGCGCGAAGAGCTTGGCGGCATATTGCCCGTCAAACGAGCGCTTGGGGTCGGTCCAATAATCTCCTTCACCTCTGTTGCGCTTCGGTGCCTTCACCCATGCCGGTGGCAACGGCTCGAAGCCCGTCTCGGCTTCAACACCAAGGGCATTCAACGCCTTCGCCACAGCGGCCTTGCGTGCGTCGCGATCTTCCGTGTCATCGCGCTCAAAGGTCGTCTCGTTCTGAATGGGATCGATGTAATGCGCGAGGTCGAACGCGAAGTGCACGGCTACCCACTTCACATGCGGGTCCGGGTCCAAAAAGAGGGCTTGGAAAGCCATGAGCTGCACATCTTCGTTCGTATGGCTCGCAAGCTCAATGAGGCTGGCTGACGATTCCGAACGGGACGCGCCACTCTTGCGGTCGTGGAACAGCGCGGAAATAAGATGAAAGGACGGATGCCACGGAATCTTCGACCCCCGATAATCCCCGGGCTCGCGCATCTTCAGAACGCGGTCCATCACATTCCACGCCCATGGCCGATCCGCCGAATCTTTATCGGCATATCGGATAACGCACGCGGCGATAGCGGAGACGCCGCTTTGGACCGCGTGGGGCCCAACATCGGCGCGCTCGTCGAAGAGGTCGTTGCGGTCGTGCTTCTTGGCGTATTCGACTGCCTTATCTAACGACCAGCCCTCGGCAGGCTTGCCTTCATTCAAGGATTTCATGGCCCAATTCAGTACATGCGTTTGGCCCAAGGACTCTGAGGCCTTGGCGGCCTTCTGTTGCGTGGCTTCGGGCAGCGGTTTCGGCGGCTCATAGCCGATGGCAACTTGATCGCCCTGCATTTCGTAGCGCCGATAATTCTCGATATTGCCAAGGCCGGACCAAAGCTCGGCCTTCTCCTTCAATTGATGCGCCACCTTCGGGTGTTCGCGTTCTTCTTCGAGCTCGAACGGTAGGTTTTCCGGGAACGCCGCCAGCGCCTTCTTGAAGCGATCCCGCAGGCTCGTGTCGCTGCTGATGGCAAAATGCATCGCCAGTTCATGCACATCGTGTTTGCGGTATTCGCGGCTTTCGAGGAACGCTTTCGCCTTCGCTTTTTCACCCGTCAATTTCGTGAGGAAACCGAACCCGAAAAGGTCGACGTCCTTCTGCGGCTCTTGAATGAGCCGCGCCATATCATGCTCCCACAATCGCTGGCACGTGACGATGGGCAGCGTCGTTTCAGAAACTTCGAACGTCTCGATGGCAAGGCGTAGGCAAAGGCCCAGCGTGGCATAGCACTCGCTGCCTTCGAGGATTTCCTTGATCACGTCGCTGGTGGAGCGGCCTTTCTCGATCTCCTTGAAGGCCCAATAGGCAAGCGACAGATAGGCACACTGGAGCAGTTCGGAGCCCAGCATACCAAGACCCCAGCCGAATACGTGCCAGTCACCCCAGAACTCCTGCTTGCCCCACGGGAAGTCTAGGACAACAGGAATCGGCGTGCCGTGTTTGCGGCGGCTGAGCTTATGGACTTGACGCCAGCCGGCGGTCGCGTGGTTCGTAAGTTTCTTGATGAAGCGAAGGCCAACGGCGGGGCTCTTCGCGAGCAGGCTGGCGAACGGTTCGTGCAGCGCCGATGAAGGGTGGAAATAATGATTGTGGGCGTCGAGGCCGACGTCATCCAATCGGAAGTCGGACATGCTCGTCGGAAAGTGGACCGACGACAACGCCATCTGTTGATGGCGCGTGCGCTTCTCCTCCGGAATTGCCCTGATCTCTTCGCGCCACTTTGCTTGTTCAGCTTCTTCGCGGCGGAGCCGGTCATACTCGTCCTGCGGCAATTCTTGCACGAGCTTGGCTTCAGCGACCTTTTCAACCGCCTCCGGCGCAACTTCCGCCATGACCGGCGTAAAGCCCATCAGATCGTCAAATGCGGGCCGCAGCATGTGCTCATTGTTGGCGGCGCGTTCAAAAAGAGCGACCGCGAACTCGGGATAGCTTCGGGCGGATCGGAGAAGCATGTTACGCAACCCGGTCGCGAGACTCTTCTGCGCTTCGTGGCCGAGGACGTCCCATTTGCTGCGCGGGCGCGCATAGCCTTCGGCGTAGATTTCCGCTTCGAGATCGACGAGCCACGAACTGCACGTCGCCAGAATGCCCTTCGAGCGTTTGTTCTTAATGTCCGATAGCGCGTTCTGCCAAACCCCTAAAACCTCGAGCGCTTGCGGGAAAAGACGCGGTGGGAGCCTGTCATGACGCGCGATGATCCAGTCAATAAGGCGTCCCCATGCTTCACCGTCAGAAGGCCATCCAAGTAGATCGGCCAAGCGAATGGAGTCCATGCCTTCAATCTTGATCGCCCCTTGCATGATCATGGGGCTCGGCACGGTGTGCTGCGCCTGAAACCACACGAACAGCTTTTCGCACAAAGCGAAGTCGTCGGCTTCGACACGCTGCGTGAACTCGTCGATGGCCTTCTCGAATGTGTTCGTGAAGGGCGGCGCCGTGAGCCATTCGCGCTTCCACTGGGCGCGCAAAGAAGAGCTTTCCAGCTGGGCCAATCCGGCGGTCCAACGTCCGGGTTCGGTGAGCGCGTCTTGAGCCAGCAAACCCACCACGCGACCGAGCAATGGCGGTTCGCCGGCGGCGGAAAGCGCCGAAGGCCATGTGTCGCCGAGCTCGATGAGCAGCCGGAAGAAAACCCACTCAAAGAAGATATCGTGCGTGAATGAAACCATCGCGCCTGCGCGCTCAAGACGAATGATGTTATCCGCCTCCAACGCAGTCAGTTGAGCGACGGTCTCCGGCTTAAGATCGCGGACCAAGATCTCCTTGCCGAGATTACGCACGCCTTTTTCAGCAAGGTCGATGAGCGCGCGCTGGCGTTGCGGCACCGTTTCGGCCATGGCGTCATGTCCGGCGCGCAGCCACCACGCGTTGATCAGATCGGCTTCGGTCTTCGGTTCGGCGTCTTGCGCAATGGCTTTGGCAAGCACGGACGCAAAAAACGGACGGCGCGCGATCTGCTCCACGGCTTGGCTGGGACTGAATAGAAGGCGGCCCAGATTGGGCTTCGATTTAGCTAGTCGCTCCGCCTCTTCTTCAGAGAACCCCTTCACCGAAACGCTGCCCATGCCGTTCGCGGTGTAAAACTGCCGGGGAAACCAATTCCGGTAGGCTTCGAGACCTTGATCGCGCGAGCTCGCGAGAACCTTCCAGTGCTGGAGGTTCGGGTCGGCCTCCATGGCGCGGATGAGATCGGTGATGATGTGTTGCTGGTCTGGCCGGATACGATCGATGCCATCGATAAAAAGGATGGGCGTACCTGAAGAACCGATTTCGGCGAGAAGATCGGACGCGCTGGCGTGGCGCAGACCGAGCGCTGTCGCGAATGTCGTCCAGCTCGTTCCAAGTAGCCGGTCATTCTTGAGAAAGAGGATCGGGCCCCACTTCGCGGCGTTGGCTGCGAAGTGCTTCAGAACGGCAGATTTGCCGCAACCCGGCAGGCCGCCGATGGAAACAACGCGATGCTTCTCCAGCTGCTTCGCGACTTTCTCTTGCAAACCGTCGCGCGCGACATGAACGTCATCGACCGTTTCGGACACATCGTTGAGCGCATCGAGCGAGGCGGCATTCAGCCGCTTGATGTCGTCGCTGAAGTTCGGTGTAATTTTCAGCCGCACCGAGCCCTTCAGTTGGGCGAGCAGGGACGAACGCGTCCATTTGGCGGCGTTCGCCGCGCCTTCGCGCGCGATGCGGCAGAGGCGGTCAAAAAGAAGAATGTCCTGACCGTCGACATTATCCGCGACGATTTCTTGCAGACGATTGACGATCTCTAGGCGGAGCGCACCGCCATCTTCCAGCCCAGCCAGATGGAGCGCGGCGAAATTCCGGTAGAAGTTGACTTCCTCCTCCAGATTGGCCGCCCCGGTAAGGGGCAACAACGCTTCGCGCAGTCCCTTGTCGTCAGCACCCGCCGTGCCGCCCGGCGCGAAATAATGTTCGAAGTCTTTGGCGTCTGGGCTCGCCTTTGCTCTGGCGATCAGCCGTGAAAGGCTGCGGAAGGTCGAGTCCGTGACATGCTCGACGACAAATCCACTCGCGTCCGAGTTTTTGATGAAGGTAGCGGCAGCTTGCGTCTTCACAGCCGCCGTGACGATCTCTTTGTATTTCTGATCGGCGCCGCTGATGGTGACGGAGCGCTTAACCTGAAGTTCGAGCGATTTATTCGTACCGGCATGGTCGAGACCAACGATGACATCATCCATGGGATGGCCGTGGCCTTGCCGCTGAACAGCGACGCTGGTGACAATGCCAGACTGGCCTGCCGCGCGCTCGTTCCGGAGCAGATGCGCGAGGTAATAGGCGACGACCGTGTCTTCGTATGTAAACCCCGCGCCGCCGGTCAGTTCGGTAGAGGCCGATTTTTGTTCAAGTGTGTCGGTCAAGGCATCCCGCCCCGGGAATCCATTTTCTGAATTGGGTATTGTGCGCGCGAGCAATATTCGCGGCGCGAGGCCTTTATTTAAGCGGTAATTGGGGCGCGGCAAGGGATTGGTTGCGGGCATAGGATTTGAACCTATGACCTTCAGGTTAGGAGCCTGACGAGCTGTCGCAACCTAGCATCATTCCACTATCGGGCTGATAAGCTTTTGTGGAAAGCTTACCATTCCAAGAACGGACTGCGTCGATCACCACGCAGTGGCTGATCGAACCAAAGTCTCCGGCCTAAGTCTCCCAAAACGGGAGTTTTCGCGGAATTGGTCGGAGACTTTCGGCAATTCACGCTCCCGGCCCCGCGAATTGGAAGTGCGGAGACGGAAACGAATTCGCGAAGCCCCGCAGTTCCGGGTGTCAAGACTAAACGCCGGAGTGGATGGCTGCGCAAGCAGGTATCGAACTCGCAGACGGCGGATTTTGAGTTGGTTGAGGGATAGGGATTCGAAACGACGACGCCCAAAGTCATTGCCGGAGTTAGAGTATCGGCGATATACCGCTTGAAAGAGGTACAAAGGGTGTGGAGAAAAATCCATTCTCCATGCCCGCTTGAAGCCTTTTTGACCGATTCTCCGGGACACCCTGCAGTGGAAGCCGGCGCGAAAACAACGGGATTTCGAGGGATAATGCGCCCTATACGGCGATGGAGCTGGAATGGGGTTGGCGGAGAGAGTGGGATTCGAACCCACGGTACGGTTTCCCGCACACACGCTTTCCAAGCGTGCGCCTTAAGCCACTCGGCCATCTCTCCGGCGGCCCCTCTCATGAAGGGCCGGAATGCATTTGGCAAGGGACTGCGACCACCGCCCCTGACATTTCCTCAACTTACTGATTCTTAACGAGAATTACCTTCGTCGGCGCTCCGCTCGACACCATCAGGCGCTTGAACCAAAGTGACGCGACACACGACGATTCAAGGATTCCTCGAGGCAGGGCGGGAGCGCGGCATGGTCATCATCCAGCGGACGGCAGTTTCGATCCTGGCCACGGTGCTTGTCGCGGGCCTTGCCGCGCCGGCTATGGCCCAGCACTGCACGCGTCAGGGCACCGACGTCACTTGCGACGACGGCCGGCGCGGCGCCTTCGCCGGTGACGCGATCATCTGGGCGGACGGCACGCGATCGAGCATCGCCTCGCAACATCCCAGCGTCATCATCGGCAACAAATCGTCTGTGGTGGTGGGGCCGGGCGTGTTCGTCGGCCAGGGCAAGGGCATGGTGCCCATGGAAAACCCGAGCGCGCAGACGCGCTGCCCGGCTTGACGGTGTGCCCTATTGCAATTGACGCTTCGGGGAATTGCCGCCGCTGGCCGTGCGCGGACGCCAGAAGGCGCGCGATTCCACCAGCCGCGGATCGGCGATCGTCCTCGTGGACTTGCACCCCTCCAGCGCCGCGACGAAATCGGCGAGCCAGTGATCGATGGTGTGCGCGCGCAGCTTCGCCATCATCGCCTCCCAGCGCATCCGCCGTTCGGTCAACGGCATCGCCAGCGCCATCGCGAGCGCGCGCGCCATGCCGTCGACGTCGTGCGGATTGACCAGCAGCGCGGTGTCGAGCTCGTTCGCGGCGCCGGCGAATTTCGACAACACCAGCACGCCGGGATCGGCCGGGTTTTGCGCGGCGACATATTCCTTGGCCACCAGGTTCATGCCGTCATGCAGCGGCGTCACCACGCCGACCTGCGCGGTGCGGTAGAGGCCGGCAAGCACCGCCTGGCTGTAGCCCTTGTTGAGGTAGCGGATCGGCGTCCAGTCCACCTCGCCATGGCGGCCATTGACGTCGCTGACGAGCTTGGCGACCTCGCTCTGCAGATTGCCATAGGCTTCGATGCCGCCGCGCGAGGGCGTCGCGATCTGCAACAGCGATACCGCGCGCGCCAGATGCGGCTGCTCGGTCCACATCCGGTCGAACGCCACGATGCGGTTGACGAGGCCCTTGGAATAGTCGAGCCGGTCGACGCCGATCGCGAGCTTCTCGCCGTTCAGGCTGCGCCGCAGCCGTGACACGTCCGGGTGCGATACCGCCCGCGCGGCAGCCGCAGCGAATTTCTCCGCGTCGATCCCGATCGGGAACACGTCGAGCCGGGTGCGGCCATGGTGCGAGATCACCACGCCGTTGCGAACCTCGAGGCCAAGATCAGCGCGGACATAGCTCACGAAATTGCGGCAGTCTTCCTCGGTCTGGAAACCGATCAGGTCATAGGCCAGCATCGCCCCGATCAGCTCGCGATGATGCGGCACGCCTTCGATCACCGCCTGCGCGGGCCAGGGCGTATGCAGGAAGAAGCCGACCGGCTCGGTGACACCGAGCTCGCGCAGCTCCGCGCCGAGCGCAAGGAAGTGATAGTCCTGCACCCAGAACGCGACATCTGGCTTGCGGAAGCGCAACAGCGCCCGCGCCATGAAGGCGTTGACCTCGCGATAGGAGAGATAATCGCCGTTCGAGACGCGAATCAGATCGCTGCGCGAATGCAGCGCCGGCCACAGCGCCGAATTGGCGAAGCCCTCGTAGTAGCCGCCATAATGGGCGGCCGGCAGGTCGAGCATCGCGAGCGCGCCGCTGCCCAGCGCCTCGACCTCGGCGAACGGTTCCTTTTGGGAACCCTCGCGCACACGGCCGGAGGAACCCACCCAGATCGCGCCGGAATTTTCCACGACCGGAAGCAGCGCAGCCGCCAAGCCGCCGGTCATCGGCTCATTGGCTTTGCCGCGTGTGACACGATTCGAGACAACGACGAGGTTCACAGGTCCCCTCCTGACGGGCGTCGTGTTTAACTGGCATTCATCAATATGGTTCCTTTAAGTCTCCGGGCGAATTGAAACCAAAATCGGGCCGCGCGCAGCGGAACCCGAACTTCTCTTCTGAATACAAAAATCGTTGCGGGAACAACGCGAAACGCGCGCAAAATTTTGCGCGCCCCGATGAAGCCGTGAAAAATCAAGAAAAAGCCGAATCGATTATGGCCTCGCGGTGGCGCCAGCGGTGGATTCGACATCCGCTGCCGACGTTGCGGCGATTCGTCAGGCGAATGGAGTCGGGCCACTGGCATCCGCAAGCAGGCGCGCAAGGAACTGCCGCACGTCTTCCGGCTCGTCGAAATGCCCCGCCACGCCCTTGACGCGACGGCCGACCGAGAATGCGAGGCCGTCGAAGTCAGGCATGATCGCAAAAACTGATTCGTCGGTGACGTCGTCGCCGATGAAAAGCGGGCGACGGCCGCGGAACGGCGCATGCGTCATCAATTCGCGCACGCCGCTCGCCTTGGTGAAGCCGGAATGCTTGATCTCGCAGACCGCCTTGCCGGGCAACACCTCGATTGGCGCGGTCGGCAGGTCGGCCCGGATCAGCGACACCGCCTCATAGATCGCCTTCTCCGCATGCGGGGCGAGCCGATAATGCAGCGCCAGCGAGTAGCCCTTGTCCTCGAGCAGGATACCGGGACTGAGCTTCGCGATCGCGGCCAGGCGGCGCTTCAACTCCTTGTCGAGCGGCGGCGCGTGCGTGGCAGCCGCCTCGCCCTCGCGGTTCAGGCGCATCTCGGCGCCATGGCCGCCTACGGCCGGATATTCTTCCGGCGCGAAGATCAGGTCGATGTCGTTTAGCGAACGGCCGCTCACCAGCGCCAGCGCACCCGACGTCCGCTGCAGCAGGCCGCCCAGCGTCTGCGTCAGCCCCGGCGGGACCCAGACCTCGCGCGGCGTCGGCATCAGGTCGAGCAGCGTGCCGTCGATGTCGAGCAGGATCGCCGTCGTGTTGAGATGCGGCACGAGCAGATGCGGCACCGGAACGGCTTCCGGCGCTTCGTCCTGTTCCGGCATGAGATCGTCAGCCACGGGCAACTCGGCGAGTTCTTCGGTCATGACACTCTACTCCAAAAAGGCGAGCGGCCGTGCAACCGATTCCAGTGATTTGCGCTCGGCCGCGACCGCGTAGGCCCAGGCAACCGCCGCCGCCGCGATCATCAGCGCCGCCCCGAACAGGTAGCCTGCGAAAACGCTGGCGCGCGACCCGCTGTCGATCAGCGCGCCGAACAGCGCAGGGCCGGCGACGCCGCCTATTCCGGTACCGATCGCATAGAACAGCGCAATTGCAAGCGCGCGCACCTCCAGCGGGAAATTCTCGCTCACGGTGAGATAGGCCGAGCTTGCCGCCGGCGAGGCAAAGAAGAAGATTATCATCCAGGCGACGGTCTGGCCCTGCGCGCTCAGCGCGCCGATCGAGAACAGATATCCCGACAGCGCGAGCAACAGGCCGGAGATGCCGTAGGTGAAGGTGATCATGATCCGACGGCCCATGGTGTCGAACAGGCGGCCGAGCAGCAGCGGACCTAAGAAATTGCCGGCGGCAAAGGGCAGGATGTACCAGCCGACCTGGTCGGTGCCGATGCCGTAGAAATCGGTGAGCACCAGCGCAAAGGTGAAGAAGATCGCATTGTAGAAAAACGCCTGCGCCGACATCAGCACGAGGCCGACCAGCGCACGCTGCCGATAGGTCACGAACAACGTGTGCGCGACCTCCGAGAGCGGCGTGTGGTTGCGCATCCGCAGGCGTATCTTGGGCCAGTCGCGCGTGCGCGGATCCTGGGCGTGGCCGATGACCGACCGCTCGATGTCTGCGACGATGGCGTGCGCCTCGTCGGGATGACCATGGATCATCAGCCAGCGCGGACTTTCCGGAATCCACATCCGCATCACGAAGACGATCAGGCCGAGGCCCGCGCCGGTGAAATAGGCGAGCCGCCAGCCGACATCGGGGCCGGTGACCGCTGGATCGAGCAGCACAATGGCGCTTACGGCGCCGATCGCGGCGCCGATCCAGAAGCTGCCGTTGATCAGGAGGTCGGTCCAGCCGCGATAGCGTGCGGGCACCAGCTCCTGGATGGTGGAATTGATCGCGGTGTATTCGCCGCCGATGCCGGCGCCGGTGATAAAGCGGAACAGCGCGTAGCTCGCGACGCTCCAGGACAATGCGGTGGCGGCGGTCGCGGATAGGTAGACGGCGAGCGTGATGAAGAACAGCTTCTTGCGCCCGATGCGATCGGTGAGCCAGCCGAAGCCGAGCGCGCCGAGCACGGCGCCGGCGAGATAGGCGCTGTTGGCGACGCCGAGCTCCAAATTGGTGAAATGCAGCATCGGGCTCTGCTTCAGCGCGCCGGACAGCGCGCCGGCCAGCGTCACTTCCAGCCCGTCGAGCACCCAGGTGATGCCGAGCGCCAGCACCACGCGGGTGTGAAAGCCGCTCCAGGCGAGGCTGTCGAGCCGCGCGGGGATCGTGGTCTCGATCACCCGCTCGTCGGCGCGCTCCTTGGGCGCAGCGACAGCGGCGCCGAGACTCAATGCCGGATTGTGCTGCAACTCCATGTGATCGGACCGATGCGAGGCGGCGGGGGGTTTGCGGTTCGAGGGCTATCCGCCCGCGGGGCGGAAGCCGCTATGCCTGCCAGACCCGTTAACGCTCGCCCTCGGAGCGGGTTCCAACGCCACGCCTCGGGAACCCTGCCCGCGGGCCTGACGTTCTTCGCCTGCAGCGCAGGAGCAGCCCATGGCGGAACGACGCAAGGCGCCGCGCAAGAATGCGCGACGAACGACGCGCAAAAGCGCGCGAAAAACCGGACCCAAACGCTGGTCGCAGCGGGTGACGCGCGAGAGCGACGCGCTTGACCTCGAGCGCGGCGTGTTCAAGCAGACCAGCGCCCGGAAGATCGCGGCCTCGCTGAAGCGGTCGGCGGAACGCAGCACGCGCCGCAAGGCCGGCGCCTATCGCTCGGCACTGTCGATGCTGATCTTCTATATCAACCGGGCCGGCAAATCCCTGCCGGCAACCGAGCGCGCGCGACTGGAACGCGCCAAGGTCGAGCTGAAGCATCAGTTCGGCAGGGCGTAAGCAGGCAGGGTTTGAGCCACGCGGCCTACGCCGCGCGGATCGTCGCCATGAAGCGGTCGAGCTCGGCGCGCAGCCGCGTGCTCTCGGTCGACAGCGTGCTCGCGGAGCTCAGCACGTCCTCCGAGGCCGATCCGGTTTCGGTGGCGCCACGGTTGACCTGCATGATGCTGGCGGCGCTCTGCTGCGTGCCCTGGGCCACGTTCTGAACGCTGCGGGCGATCTCCTGGGTCGCCGAGCTCTGCTGCGCCACCGCTTCGGAGATCGAGGTGGCGATGGCCGAGATCTGCCCGATCGTGCTGCCGATCGCCTTGATCGCGGTGACCGATTCGCGCGTCGCGTCCTGCATGCCGGAGATGTGGTTCGAGATCTCTTCGGTCGCCCTCGCGGTCTGGCTCGCCAGCGACTTGACCTCCGAGGCGACCACCGCAAAGCCGCGACCGGCGTCGCCGGCGCGTGCCGCCTCGATGGTCGCGTTCAGCGCCAGCAGGTTGGTCTGCTCCGCGATCGCCGTGATCAGCTTGACGACGTCGCCGATCTCCTGCGCCGCGCAGGACAGTTTGCCGATCCGCTCGTCGGTCTGTTGCGCCTGCACCACGGCGGCTTCCGCGATCCGGCTGGAATCGCGCACCCGCTTGCCGATATCGTCGACGGAGGCCGACAATTCCTCGGTCGCGGTCGCGACCGACTGCATGCTGGCGGAAGCTTCCTCCGACGCGCCGGCAACCTCGCTCGACAGGTTCTGCGTGGTTTCCGCGGTACGCGTCAGGGTACCGGCGGCGGATTCGAGCTGGACTGCGGACGCCGACACGTTGGAGACGATGCTGCCGACGGTCGACTCGAAATCGTCGGCAAAACGGATGAGCTCGGCGCGGCGCGCGGCGCCCGCCTCCTTGTTGTGGGCGTCCTGCGCCGCGGCATCGCGCTCGGCCTTGGCGATCGCCTGCAGCTTGAACTCCTCGACGGCGCGGGCCATCTCGCCGATCTCGTCCTTGCGCCCGAGCCCGGGCAGCACGACGTCGAACTTGCCGCCGGCGAGCTCGTGCATGGCCTTGCACATCGCGATCATCGGCCGCGAGATGCCCCGTCCCAACAGCAAAGCGAGCACGCCGCCAAGCAGGAAGCCGCCGGCCGCCAGCATGATGATCAGCCGCTCGGTTGCCGCGATGATCGCGTCCGATTCCGCCTCCAGCCGCCGCTGGTCGGCCACGAGGTCGGCCTTCATCGTGCTCGCACCCTGCATGATCGCGCCGGCCGCGCCCGACATCTGGGTGACGAGATCCTCGATCGTCTGGGTGTTCTCGATCAGCGTGCTCAGGGCCTGCCTGTATTCGTCGAGCAGTTTTGTCGCCTCCTTCAGCCCGGCGGCAAGCTTCTCGTCGGTCGCGGAGATTGCCGCCAGCGAATTCCCGACGAATTTGAGCCGCGCCAATGCGCTGTTGGCGACGGTCTTGTCCGAGTTGATGGCGAAAGTGTTGGCGAGTGCGCTCGCCGCCTGGAACTGCGCCGTGACCTGCTTGGCGCCGAACTCGATCGCCTGGGACTCGGTCTCGGAGGCGGTGCCGGCGATGTCGTCGAGCTTGTAGCGGAACATGTTGCCGCCGCGGCTGAGCTGGTTCTGCACGAGCTGGGCGCTCTCGCGCTTGACCCTGATGATGTCGGCGAAGGTCGAGACGAAATTCTTGAATTCGTCCGCCAGCTTCCTGACGCTTTCCCGGCGCGCGCGGTCGCGGGCATCGCTGAGCGCCTGGTCGATCGCCTCCTTCAGGCTCTTTTCCGCGGCAAGCGCGGACGCCGCGTCCTCTTCCCTGCCGGTCAGGATGTAATAGCGCGCGGCCGAGCGGTAGGAGATCAGCTCACGATCGATATTGCGCGCCAGATCAGCCTCGGCGACGCTGTTGCGATAGGCGGCGACCCCGTCCGAAACCCGCTCGAAGCCGAGATAGGCGAACCCCATGCTGGCGGCGGAAATGGCGAGCACGACGCCGAAACCGGCCAGAACCTTGCCACGAAACCGCAGGGTCGGCAGCCTCAGCCACCGCGACCCCACACCCACGGACTTTCCCACCCCAACCCCCGAATGTTCCTGGTCGAACCCAGCCCAGAGCGGGGCGCGGGCGCACCCAATCTCTGCGTGCGTAAAACTACGGTAGAATGGATAAAACGAAGTAAACTTTCACCCGCAGGTTGCGGCCGGCGGCGCAGATCGCAAGGCGTGATCGCCGACGACACCTGCCGTGCGACGGTCCGCGGCCGCCGGACGGCAGGCTTTGCTCCGGGAATAAATCTCGGCCCCCTCGCTGACGACAGGCTGACGAAGGCCGGGGCGGGTCAGTGACAAAAATCCCAGTTGCAAAGTTCCGCACCGCTGCATCTAATCGGCACAACCAAGAACATCCCGGGAGGTAAGCGTGTCCACGATCAAACTGACGGTAAACGGCAAGGCGGTGTCGGTCGATGTCGAGGACCGCACGCTGCTGGTCCATCTGCTGCGTGAAAATCTCAACCTCACCGGCACCCATGTCGGCTGCGACACCAGCCAGTGCGGCGCCTGCGTGGTGCATATCGACGGTCGCGCGGTGAAATCCTGCACGGTGCTGGCCGGACAGGCCGCCGGCTGCAGCGTCACCACCATCGAGGGGATTGCCAGGGGCGAGGAACTGCATCCGATGCAGGCCGCGTTCCGCGACAATCACGGCCTGCAGTGCGGCTACTGCACGCCGGGGATGATCATGTCGGCGATCGATATCGTCCATCGCTATGGCGGCAAGCTCGACGAGGCGACCGTTCGCCACGAGCTCGAAGGCAATATCTGCCGCTGCACCGGCTACCACAACATCGTCAAGGCGGTGCTGGATGCGGCATCGCGCATGAAGGTCGCGCAGGCGGCCGAATAGCGCGCCGCCGCATCCCAACTTCAAACCGCCTTTGCTTCGATGGAAGCAGGCGGGCAACCGATCTCCGCGAGGGAGGACTAGGACATGGGCGTTGAAGGCATTGGCGCAAGCGTCGTGCGCAAGGAAGACAGGCGTTTCATCACCGGCAAGGGCCGCTACGTCGACGACGTCAAGATGGTCGGCATGACCTATGCCCATTTCGTGCGCAGCCCGCATGCGCACGCCAAGGTGAAGCGCGTCGATTCGTCGGCTGCGATGAAGATGCCGGGCGTGGTTGCGGTACTGACCGGCAGCGAGCTCGTCGCCGACAAGATCGGCAACCTGATCTGCGGCTGGGCCATCACCTCGAAGGACGGCACGCCGATGAAGATGGGCGCGTGGCCGGCGATGGCGCCGGAAACCGTGCGCTTCGTCGGCCAGGCGGTCGCGGTCGTGATCGCCGAGAGCAAGAACCAGGCCCGCGACGCGGCCGAGGCCGTGGTCGTGGACTACGAGGAACTGCCTGTGGTCGCCGACATCCGCGCCGCGATCAAGCCGGGCGCGCCGCAACTGCACCCGGAGGCGCCGGGCAACGTGATCTACGACTGGACGCTCGGCGACGAGGCGGCGGTCAACGCCGCGTTTTCCAAGGCGGCGAACCTGGTGACGCTCGAGCTCACCAACAACCGCCTGGTGCCGAACGCGATGGAGCCGCGCGCGGCGATCGCGAGCTTCGATCCGGCGGAGGAGCATTTCACGCTGTACACGACCTCGCAGAACCCGCATGTCGCGCGTCTGGTGCTGTCGGCGTTCTACAATATCGCGCCCGAGAACAAGCTGCGCGTGATCGCCCCCGACGTCGGCGGCGGCTTCGGCTCCAAGATCTACATCTACCCCGAGGAGATGGTGGCGCTTTGGGCCTCAAAGAAGGTCAGCCGTCCCGTGAAATGGACCGGCGACCGCTCGGAAGCCTTCCTCACCGATGCGCACGGCCGCGATCACCTGACCAAGGCGGAGATGGCCTTTGACAAGGACAACAAGATCCTCGGCCTGCGGGTGAAGACCTACGCCAATCTCGGCGCCTACATGTCGCTGTTCTCGTCCTCGGTGCCGACCTATCTCTATGCGACGCTGCTGTCCGGACAATATCTGATCCCGGCGATCCATGCCGAGGTGATCACCGTCTACACCAACACGACCCCGGTCGACGCCTATCGCGGCGCCGGGCGCCCCGAGGCGAGCTACCTGATCGAACGGATGATGGAGACGGCGGCGCGGCAGTTGAAGGTCGATCCGTGCGAGCTGCGCCGGAAGAACTTCATCACCCAGTTCCCCTACCAGACGCCCGTCATCATGACCTACGACGCCGGTGACTTTAACGCCTCGCTCGACGCCGCGATGAAGGCGATCGACTATGCCGGCTTCACCGCGCGCAAGGACAAGGCCATGAAGGACGGCAAGCTGCGCGGCATCGGCGTCTCCTGCTACATCGAGGCCTGCGGCATCGCGCCGTCGAAGGCGGTCGGCAGCCTCGGCGCAGGCGTCGGCCTGTGGGAATCCGCCGAGGTGCGCGTCAACCCGGTCGGCACCATCGAGATCCTCACGGGATCGCACAGCCATGGCCAGGGCCATGAGACCACGTTCTGCCAGCTTGTCGCCGACCGGCTCGGCATCCCCATCGATCAGATCTCGATCGTCCATGGCGACACCGACAAGGTGCAGTTCGGCATGGGCACCTATGGCTCGCGATCGGCCGCGGTCGGCCTGACCGCGATCCTGAAGGCGATGGAGAAGATGGAGGCCAAGGCGAAGAGGATCGCAGCCCATGCGCTGGAGGCCTCCGAAGGCGACATCGTCATCGAGAACGGCGAGTTCAAGGTGGCGGGCACCGACAAGAAGATCGCCTTCCCGATGGTCGCGCTCGCGGCCTATACCGCGCACAATCTGCCCGACGGGATGGAGCCCGGCCTGAAGGAGACCGCCTTCTACGATCCGACCAACTTCACCTTCCCGGCCGGCGCCTATGTCTGCGAGCTCGAGGTCGATCCCGCAACCGGCAAGACCTCGTTCGTCAACTTCGTGGCGGCCGACGATTTCGGCCGGCTCATCAACCCGATGATCGTCGAGGGCCAGGTCCATGGCGGGCTCGCGCAGGGCATCGGACAGGCGCTCTTGGAGCACGCGGTCTATGACGGCAACGGCCAGCCGGTCACGGCCTCGTTCATGGACTACACCATGCCGCGTGCCGACGACCTGCCGTCGTTCAAGCTCTCGCACACCACGACGCTGTGTCCAGGCAATCCGCTCGGCATCAAGGGCTGCGGCGAGGCCGGTGCGATCGGCGCTTCGGCAGCCGTGATCAACGCCATCACGGACGCCATCGGACACAACAGGCTGGAAATGCCGGCGACGCCGGACCGCGTCTGGCAGGCGATCCACGCCGGCGCCTGAGTGCTTTCCCTCCCCCTGCAAGGGGGAGGGTCAGGGAGGGGGTCCGACAGACAAATTGACCCCCGCCCGATTTGCTTCGCAAATCGACCTCCCCCTTTCAGGGGGGCGAAAAAGAAAGTGCAACGGCTGCGATATGCGCAGCGTCCAGGGAGCACCACCATGTATGAGACGACCTATCATCGCGCCGCCTCCGTCGACGAAGCGGCGGCGCTGTTCGCCAAGGGCAAGGAAGCGAAGTATCTCGCCGGCGGTCACACGCTGCTTCCCGTGATGAAGCAGCGGCTGGCCTCGCCGTCCGACGTCATCGATCTTGGCCGGATCAAGGAATTGATCGGGGTCGAGGCGTCCGGAGATGCGCTGACGATCAGGGCCGCGACCACGCATTATGACGTGGCGCAGAGCGCGGCCGCCCAGAAGGCGATCGCCGCGGTTGCCGCGCTCGCCTCCCATATCGGCGATCCCGCGGTGCGCCACCGCGGCACCATCGGCGGCTCGCTTGCCAACAATGATCCGGCGGCCGATTACCCTGCGGCGGTGCTCGCGCTCGGCGCCACCATCAAGACCAACAAGCGCTCGATCGCGGCCGACGATTTCTTCAAGGGGCTTTTTTCCACCGCCCTCGAGGATGGCGAGATCATCACCGCCGTGTCGTTCCCGATTCCGGCCAAGGCGGCCTATGCCAAGTTTCCGCATCCCGCCTCGCGCTTCGCGCTGACCGGCGTGTTCGTCGCCAAGACCAAGTCGGGCGACGTTCGCGTCGCCGCGACCGGCGCGTCGCAGGATGGCGTAGTTCGGGTTGGCGCGATCGAAAACGCGCTAAAGTCGAACTGGTCGGCATCCGCGCTCGACAATGTGAAGATCGACGCCAACGGCCTGCTGAGCGACATCCACGGCTCCGCGGCCTATCGCGCCAACCTGATCAAGGTGATGGCGCAGCGCGCGGTCGCCGCGGCCGGATAGCCACTCGACGCAAGTTCCGCCGGTGGTGGCGCGCAGCGATGCGCGCCGCCTTTCGTTTTTGGGTCATATTCTGTCGCAAAAGGCGCTTGCCCCCGTTGCCGCTTGGCGGGACAATTTCACCCTAGTGGAGCGGATTTGACGTTCGCTATCCATTTGCCGCAGTCCGCTCATGCGAACGTCAAGTCCAGGACTTCACTAGCAATTATAATCTGCTGGTGGTCCTTTGATTCTAACATTCGCAAACGTGGCTCCCAAAGTGGGGAGCGAATGTTAGAATTGGACCGCCAGGAAACGCTGTCAGGAAAAAGACCGTGCTCGACAAATCGGCCCCGCAATCGCAAACCCGCAGCGCTGGCCCGCTGACCGGCTTCCGCATCGTCGAATTCGCCGGCATCGGTCCCGGCCCGTTCGCCTGCATGCTGCTGGCCGACATGGGCGCGGAAGTCGTCACGCTCGATCGCGTCCGCGCCGGGAAGAACCTGAAGTCGGTCGCTGGCCGCGGCCGCAAGGTGATCGAGCTCGACCTGAAGGACAAGGCCGCGGTGGCGCAGGCGCTGGAGCTGCTGGCGAACGCCGATGCACTGATCGAAGGCTTTCGGCCCGGCGTGATGGAGCGACTGGGCCTCGGTCCCGACGTCGTGCTCGCGCGAAACCCGAAGCTCGTCTACGGCCGCATGACCGGCTGGGGCCAGGAAGGCCCGCTGGCGCAGGCCGCCGGCCACGACATCAACTACATCTCCCTGACCGGTGCGCTGGCGGCGATCGGGCCGAAGGAAAGACCTATACCGCCGCTCAATCTGGTGGGCGATTTCGGCGGCGGCGCGCTCTATCTCGTGGTCGGCGTGCTCGCGGCGCTGCTGGAAGCGTCGAAATCCGGCAAGGGCCAGGTGGTGGACGCCGCGATGTGCGACGGTGCTGCGTCATTGCTCGCGATGTTTTTCGATCTCGCTGCGATGGGACGATGGGACGGCGGCCGCGAGAGCAATTTTCTCGATGGCGGCGCCCATTTCTACGGCGTCTACGAATGCGCCTGCGGCCGTTTCATCTCGATCGGCTCGATCGAGCCGCAATTCTATCGATTGCTGCGCGAGCACGCCGGGCTTTCGGACGCCGCGTTCGACGCCCAGATGGACCGCAAGGCATGGCCGACGCTGCGCGAGAAGCTCACCGAAGTCTTCAAGCGCAAGACCCGCGACGACTGGTGCACGATCATGGAGGGCACCGACATCTGCTTTGCGCCGGTTCTCACCATGAAGGAAGCCCCTGATCATCCGCACATGGCGGCGCGAGGCGTCTTCGTCGAGCGCCATGGCGTGACGCAGCCGGCGCCGGCGCCGCGCTTCTCGCGCACGCCGTCGACGATCCGCGAGGCGACGGCGGCCGACATCACCGGCGTGATCGACGCGTGGAAGGCGGGACGGTAGAGTCTGATGCAAGAATTGTAGGGTGGGCAAAGGCGCAGTTGCGCCGTGCCCACCATATGATCTCGGCGTATCGGCAAGGCGGTGGGCTCGCTTCGCTTAGCCCACCCTACGATGCTGGCCGGGACGACGGCGCGCTACGCCGCGCGATCGGCCTTCAGCACGCCACGGCGGATCTGGTCTTCCTCGATCGATTCGAACAGCGCCTTGAAGTTGCCCTCGCCGAATCCGTCATCGCCCTTGCGCTCGATGAACTCGAAGAAGATCGGCCCGATCGCGTTCGCCGAGAATATCTGCAAGAGAACCTTGGTGTGGCCGCCCGCGACGACGCCCTCGCCGTCGATCAGGATGCCGTTCTTCTGCAGCCGCGCGAGGTCCTCGCCGTGCTTGGGCAAGCGGGCATCGATCTTTTCGTAATAGGTATCCGGCGGCGACGGCATGAAAGGCAGGCCGGCCGTACGCAGCGTCTCGATGGTGCGATAGATATCCTGCGCGCCGCAGGCGATGTGCTGGATGCCCTCGCCGCGATAGACCTTGAGATATTCCTCGATCTGCCCGGAGTCGCCGGCATCCTCGTTGATCGGAATCCGGATCTTGCCGTCGGGGCTGGTCAGCGCCCGCGAGAACAGGCCGGAGGCGCGGCCCTCGATGTCGAAGAAGCGGATCTGGCGGAAGTTGAACAGTTTTGCGTAGAAGCCGGTCCACACATCCATGCGGCCGCGATGGACGTTGTGGGTCAAATGATCGATGTAATAGAGCCCGGCGCCCGCAGGGCGTGGGTCGCGCGCCCCCAGCCACTCGTACTCCACGTCGTAGGCCGAGCCGTTGGCGCCATAGCGATCGACGAAATACAGAAGACTGCCGCCGATGCCCTTGATGGCGGGAACGTCCAGCGTCTTCTCGCCCGAGGAGATTTCTGCGGGCTCGGCGCCGAGCGCGATCGCGCGCTCATAGGCACGCCTGGCATCGACGACGCGAAACGCCATCGATGGCGCGCACGGTCCGTGCGCGGCGACGAAGTCGAAACCGTGCGTACCCGGCTCCTCGTTGACGAGATAGTTGATGTCGCCCTGGCGGTAGACCGTGATCTTCTTGCTCTTGTGCCGCGCGACCGCGATGTAACCCATCAGCTTGAACAGCGCATGCAGCTGTTGCGGATCGGGGTGGGCATATTCGACGAACTCGAAACCGTCGGTGCCCATCGGGTTGTCGGCGGTGATCGTGGCGGCCGGCGCGTCGTGCGGAAACGGACCCATGGCGAATCTCCCTTGCTTTGGAGAATTCTGAGCCATCGGACGCGCAAAGTGTGTGCAAATGGGATCACTTTAGGCTATATTATGCACGTTTCGTGCACATAACTGGTATTTTACGCATGATCTCGGTTGACGCCTTCGACCTCAAGATGCTGGCCGCGCTGCAGGACGACGGCCGGCTGACCAACCAGCAGCTCGCCGAGCGCATCGGCCTGTCGGCCTCGCAGTGCTCCAGGCGACGGATGCGGCTGGAGCAGGAAAAGGTGATCGCGGGCTATCACGCCGACCTCGCGGGCGAAGCGCTCGGCTTTGGCCTCGTCGGCTTCATCCACGTCACGCTCGCGACCCACTCGCCCGACAACGCCAAGAAGTTTCGCGCGCTGGTCAATCGCGTCGACGAAATCCAGGAGGCCTATTCGCTGACCGGCGACGCCGACTATGTGCTGAAGGTGGTGCTGCGTGACCTCAAAGGCCTGTCCGATCTCGTCAACGAGGTGCTGATGCCGCACCAGAGCGTGGCGCATGTGCGCTCATCGATCGTGCTGGACCGGCTGAAGGAGAGCGCGAAGCTGCCACTGCGCGTTCTGCAAGACTGACCGCTCCGCTTCGCCTCGCACGGCAGAGAAAGGGTGGTGGCCCAATTCGAGGGAATTTCGTCATTCGAAACGCTGCCACGACTTGCGATCATTCTTCGTTAGCGCCGGAGAGTATCATGGCCCTGCAACTGCGACCGAACTGCGAATATTGCGACAAGGACTTGCCGCCGCAGGCGACCGAGGCGCGCATCTGCTCCTACGAATGCACGTTCTGCGCCGACTGTGTCGAGACCAGACTCAACAATGTTTGCCCGAATTGCGGCGGCGGTTTCGTGCCGCGTCCGATCCGCCCGTCGCGGGAATGGCGGTCAGGCGCGTGCGTCTCAAAACAGCTGCCGTCAGACAAGCGCGTGCATTTGAAATATCCGCTCGACGACATCGCCGCGCATGTGGCGCGGATCAGGGATATCCGGCCCGAGGAGCGGTGAGAGTTTAGCGCAGCAGCTCTGCTCCCTCGCCCTGCAAGGGGGAGGGTTGGGGTGGGGGTCGACCACCGTCAAGTCATCCCCTCCCGATTTGCGCTGACACGCAAATCGACCTCCCCTTTCAAGGGGAGGTTAAGAGCAATCACTCGGCCGGCGCGATCGTGCCCTCGACCGCGCCAAAGCCGACGCGGTAGCCGTCGCCCTGGCACCAGCCGGACATCTGAAGCGAATCGCCGTCTTCGAGGAAGGAGCGCTTCACGCCGCCGCCGAGATCGGCCGGCTCGGTGCCGTTCCAGCTTATTTCGAGCAGGCTGCCGCGCTGGTGTTTCTCCGGTCCCGAGATGGTGCCGGACCCTAAGAGGTCCCCGACATTCATCGCGCAGCCCGAGGAAGCGTGGTGCACGAGCTGCTGCACCGAGGACCAGTACATGTATTTGAAGTTGGTCTGGCAGATGATCTTCGCCTCATTCATCTCGCCGGCGCGCAGGTCGACCTCGAGCTCGATGTCGTAATTGTTGGGCTTGGTCTGGCGCAGATAGGGCAGCGGCGCCGGCGCCTGTTCAGGACCGTTGAGGCGGAACGGCTCCAGCGCCTCGCGCGTGACCACCCACGGGCTGATCGAGGTCGCAAACGCCTTGGCCTGGAACGGCCCCAGCGGCACATACTCCCATTGCTGGATGTCGCGCGCACTCCAGTCGTTGAGGATCACGAAGCCGAAGATCATCGCCTCCGCCTGCTGCTCGGTCAGCATCTCGCCCATTTTCGACGGCTGTCCGACGACGACGCCCATCTCCAGCTCGAAGTCGAGCCGCTTGCACGGCCCGAAGCTCGGCAATTCGACATTCGGCGGCTTCAACTGGCCGCGCGGGCGGCGCACCCTGGTGCCCGACACGACGACGGTGGAGGCGCGGCCGTTATAGCCGATCGGCATGTGCAGCCAGTTCGGCTGCAGCGCGTTGTCCTTGCCGCGGAACATGACGCCGACATTGGTGGCGTGTTCCTTCGACGCATAGAAATCGGTGTAGCCCGAGACCGTGATCGGCAGATGCAGCTTCACGTCCTTCATCGGCACCAGCGCGCGCTTGCGCAAATCGTCGTTGTCGCGCAGCTCCGGATGGTCGGCGCGCAACAGCTCGCTGATCCGCGCGCGCGTCTTCGACCAGACCTGCGGCCCCAGCGCCATGAAGGGATTGAGGCTGGAAGCGGCAAACACCGCGGGCTCGACGAGGTCGAAGCGGCAATCCTGCGCCAGCTCCCAGAGGTCGAGCACGTGGTCGCCGATCGCAACGCCAACACGTGGCGCGAGCCCGTCCCGCGCGGAGAACACGCCGTAGGGCAGGTTCTGGATCGGGAAGTGCGAGGCCGGGTCGACCGGAACGAAGGAACGGAGTTTTGGGTCGTTGGGATGTGGCAATTGATTCTCCAGTCGTCATGCCCGGGCTTGAGCCGGGCATCCATCTTTAAGGGCAATCTTTGAAGAGTGATGGATCGCCGGGTCAAGCCCGGCGATGACCAATGCGCTTACGGCTTCTTCGGATCGAACCGCTTCTCGAGGCCCTTCCAGCAGTCGGCGTAGTCATCCTGCAGCGTCGCCGCGGTGGCGGCATATTGGGTGACGCGCTGCGGATAGCGGGTCTCGAACATGAAGGCGAGCGTGCCCGAAAGCTTCACCGGCTTCAGCTCGCCGTTGGTCGCATGATCGAAGGCGTCGCGGTCGGGACCATGGGGCAGCATGCAATTGTGCAGGCTCATGCCGCCGGGCGTGAAGCCCTGCGGCTTGGCGTCATAGACGCCATAAACCAGGCCCATGAACTCCGACATGATGTTCATGTGATACCAGGGCGGACGGAAGGTGTTTTCCGCGACCGCCCAGCGCTCCGGGAAGATCACGAAATCGATATTGGCGGTGCCCGCGGTCTCCGACGGCGAGGTCAGCACCGTGAAGATCGAGGGATCGGGATGATCGAAGCTGATCGCCCCGACCGGCGAGAAATGGCGCAAGTCATATTTGTACGGTGCGTAGTTGCCATGCCAGGCGACGACGTCGATCGGCGAATGCGGCAGCTCGGCCCTGAACAGCGAGCCACCCCATTTCACGTAAAGCTCGGTCGGCGTGTCCTTGTCCTCATACCAGGCGACGGGCGTCAGGAAGTCGCGCGCATTGGCGAGACAGTTGGCGCCGATCGGACCGCGCTCCGGCAGCGTGAAGGCGCCGCCATAGTTCTCGCAGAGATAACCCCGCGCCGGACCAGACGGGATCTCGGCGCGGAATTTCACCCCGCGCGGGATCACGACGATCTCGCCCGGCTCGGCGTCGATGCGGCCGAATTCCGTGACGAAGCGGACATTGCCCTGCTGCAGCACGAACATCATCTCGCCGTCGGCATTGTAGAAATGCTGATCGACCATCGATTTGGTGATCAGGAAGACGTGCGCGGCCATGCCGGCCTGGGCGTTGACGTCGCCCGCGGTGGTCATGGTGCGAATGCCCTGAAGCAGCGTCACCTCTTCCTTCGGCAGCGGCGTCGGATCCCAGCGCAGTTGCGCGATCGGCAGGTCGTATTCATGGCAGGGCGCCGAGCGCCACAGGCCGGCGTCGACCTTGGCGAACCGCCCCGAATGCTTCACCGATGGGCGGATGCGGTAGAGCCAGGAACGCTCATTGGTGCCGCGCGGCGCCGTGAAGGGCGAGCCGGAGAGCTGCTCGGCATAGAGGCCGTAGGCTGCGCGCTGCGGCGAGTTGCGCCCGATCGGCAGCGCGCCGGGCAGCGCCTCGGTCTCGAAACTGTTGCCGAAGCCGGACATGTAACCCGGCGTCACCTGGGCGGAGCTTTTCACGATCATGTCAGGCGAGGTGTTGATGTTCATGGTCATCCTCCTTGCAGGGCGGTCCACATTTCGCGGTCGCGCTCGGCGGTCCAGATCACGGGATCGTCGATCCCCGAAGCTTCGTCGAAGGCCCGGGACACGTTGAACGGCAGGCAGTGCTCGTAGATCGCAAAGCTCGAAAATTTCGGGTCCATCACCGCCCGCGTCGCCGCCATCGTGTCCTTCAGGCTGCGGCCCTTGGCGACCGACTGCTCGGCCGCGTTATAGAGGGTCGTGACGAAGTCGCGCGTCATCGCGATCGCCTCGCGCGTGGTGGCAAGCCCCTTCAGCGCGTCGCCGCGGCCGGGCGCAATCGCCTTGGGATTGAAGGCGCGGATCTCGTTCAGCGTCGCCGGCCATTCGCGCAAATGCGCATCGCCGCAGTAGCAGGCGGAGTGGTATTCGATCAGGTCGCCGGAAAACATCACCTCGGCATCGGGCACCCAGGCGACGATGTCGCCCGAGGTGTGGCCGGCGCCGAGCTGCATCAGCCGCACCTCGCGCTTGCCAAGATAGAGCGACATCTGGCCTTCGAAGGTCAGCGTCGGCCAGGTCAGGCCGGGGATGCTCTGCGCGTCCTGGAACAGGCGGGGAAAGCGGCCATATTCGGAATCCCAGTCCTGCTTGCCTCGCTCGGCGACAAGCCGATAGGTCTCCTGCGAGGCGACGATGGCCTGCGCCTTGTAGGCCGAGGCCCCGAGCACGCGCACCGCGTGGTAATGCGACAGCACGACATATTTGATCGGCTTGTCGGTGACCTTCTTCACACGCTCGATCACCTTGCTCGCCATCGCCGGCGTCGCCTGCGCGTCGAACACGAGGCAGCCGTCCTCGCCGACAATGACGGCAGAGTTCGGATCGCCCTCGGCGGTGAAGGCATAGAGATCGGGACCGATCTCGGAAAAGGTCACCTTCTTTTCGGCGAGATCGCCGGTGGACGCAAAACCCTTCGCCATCACAAGAACCCTTCGTCGTATTGCTGTTGCTGTTGCTGTTGCTGTTGCTGCTGCTGCTGCTGCTGCTGCCGCGCATCGAGCATCCCGCGCCTGGCGAGCGCGAGCGCCTCATTGAGCACGCCGATGTCCCCGATATGGTTGGCAAGGATCAGGAGCAGCGCCGCATCGAAATCGGCGCTCTCCGCCTCGCTCAGGCCCCGGTGCGCTTCCACGATGGCGCGGAAGGCGTCATCGGGCTTTGCGAAATTGGAACGTGTGGACAGCGCCATGACCGAAACCCTCACTGCAGGCCCGCGGCGCGCGCCAGCGCCGCTTCGAGCGCCGCGCGGGTGGGCTTGCGGAAACGCGCCGCGACATAGCCGTCCGGCCGCAGCAGATAGGCGCTGCCCGGCGCGGCGTCGTAGCGGGCGCACGCCACGCCTTGCGCATCGACCAGCCCGTCATCGTCACCGATGCGGATCGCGCCGAGGTCCTCGGGCCGATCGACCGCCACCCCGTTTCCAAACTCGAGCAGCGCAAAGCCGGTTCCTTGCGCGATGAACGCGTCGGTCAGGAACGTGACGTTGCCGGAGCGGCTCGCGACCGGCGCATCGGGCATCGAGGTGCCCGGCCGCGGCCCGCCTTCCCAGGCATCGGCATCGGCCGTCGACAGCGGCGTCTCATAGACCGAGGGCACCGAGAGGCGGCCGCCATTGACCATGCGCTTGCCGAACTCGGTTTCCTTGGCGAGCGACAGCACCGCGCGCCGCAGCCGCGCCTCCTGCGGCGTGGCGGGCGCCATGAAATCGGTCGAGCGGGTGGATTCGCGGATGTTCTCGTCGGCCGCCGCGCTGCGCTCGATGTGGTAGGTTTCGAGCAGGCTCGCCGGCGAGGCCTTGCACAGCACGCGATCGAGCTTCCAGGCGAGGTTCTCCGCATCTTCCAGGCCCGAATTGGCGCCGCGCGCGCCGAACGGCGAGACCTGATGCGCCGAATCGCCGGCGAAGATCACCCGGCCATGGATGAAGCGATCCATCCGCCGGCACTGGAACTTGTAGAGCGAGATCCACTCGAACTCGAACTTGTCGTGGCCGAGCATGCGCGCGATGCGCGGCCGCACGTTCTCCGGCCGCTTCTCGGCGATCGGATCGGCGTCGCGATTGAGCTGCAGGTCGATGCGCCAGACATCGTCGGGCTGGCGATGCAGCAGCGCGGAACGGCCGGCATGGAACGGCGGATCGAACCAGAACCAGCGCTCGGTCGGGAACGCCGCGCTCATCTTCACGTCGGCGATCAGGAACTGGTCCTCGAACACCTGGCCGGCGAAATCCGCACCCACCATCTGCCGCAGCGAGGAACGGGCGCCGTCGCAGGCGATGACATACGAGGCGTGCAGGCGGTACGCCCCGTCCGGCGTCGCGACCGTCAGCGCGACGTAATCGTTGCGCTGCTCGAGCCCGACGACCTTGTTGCGCCAGCGCAACGAGATCGCCGGCAGCTCCTCGACCCGGTCGACCAGATAGGCCTCGGCATAGAACTGCTGCAGGTTGATGAAGGCCGGCCGCTTGTGTCCCTCCTCCGGCAGCAGGTTGAACTGGTAGAGCTGGGAATCGCCGTGGAAGATTCTTCCGACGCTCCACACCACGCCCTTGTCGACCATGCGGTCGCCGACCCCGAGCCGGTCCCAGAATTCCAGCGAGCGCTTGGAGAAGCAGATCGCGCGCGAGCCCTCGCCGATACGGTCGGCATCGTCGAGCAGCACCACGGACTGGCCGCGTTGCGCGAGATCGATCGCCAGCGACAGCCCTATCGGACCTGCCCCGATCACCACGATCGCGTGCTCCGCGACGGCGGCCGCGGCGCGGTCCTGATCGGGGTGACGGCGATAGCCGAACTGGGTCTTTGCCTTATCGTTGGCCTGCGCCATGCGCGAAAACCTCAAGGCTCTGGTCAGGACGAAGCGGGTCTGCTAAATTAGTCTCACTTGCAACTATTTTAGCCGGACCCGCCCGGCCGTCAACTCAATTCGGAGCGATTCTTTGCCAAAGGAATTGCCAAAAGATTCGTCAAGGGCCCTGCCGAGAGCGCCGTCCCGGGCCCGGTCCGCGGCTGCGATCGATCCGGGGCGCGACGAACGCGACGACGAAGAGCGGCTGGACCTGTTCGGCTTCGTGCCGTTCCGCCTCAACCGGCTCGCGGCCGAGGTCTCGGCCGCACTGTCGATCGAATACGCCGCGCGCTACGGCCTCGACATTCCGGAATGGCGGGTGCTGGCGACGCTCGGTTTCCGCCGCGAACCTTGCAGCGCGCAGTACATTTCGCACTGCACGCGCACGCACAAATCGACCATCAGCCGCGCCGTCACCGCGCTGCTGGAACGCGAGGTCATCGAGCGGGTCGAGAACGAGGCCGACCGCCGCGAGTTCCGCCTGCGCCTGACACGCAAGGGCCGCATCCTCTATGAAGACCTGATCCCGCGGCTCCTGCGCAAGGAGCGGGAGATCCTGACCTGCCTCTCGGCACAGGAGCGCAAGGAATTCGCCCGCCTGCTCGGCAAGGTCGAGAAAAGCCTCGGCCTCGTCCAGACCAGCAGGGAGGCGGACGAGAAAGAGGCGTATTGAGCAACCCGGCTGTTGCGTTATCCTGACGGGCGATGATGACGCTCCGACAGATCGAAGTGGTTCGCGCCGTGATGATCTCGGGCACGATCAGCGGCGCGGCAAAACTTCTCAACGTCTCGGCGCCGGGCATCAGCCGTCTGATCAAATATACCGAGCGCTCGCTCGGCATCCGTTTCTTCACGCGGCAGAACGGCCGCTATTTCCCGACGGCGGATGCGCAACTCATCTTCGAGCAGATCAACGCGGTCTACAAGAAGGTCGATGATCTGACCGACGTCATCGGCAAGATCGGCCGCGGTGACCTGTCGGAGCTTCGGATCGGCTCGGTGCCCAGCATCGCACAGGTGATGGTGCCGCGCGCGGTGGAGAAGACGCGGCGCCGCTATCCCGACCTGAGGATGGACATCAACATCCTGAAGATCGAAGAGGCGATCGACTACCTCCTGCTCGGCAAGGGCGACTGCGCCGCGATCAGCTACCGGCTCGATCATCCCGCGCTCGATTTCCTGCCGCTCGCCTCCGGCCGGCTGTTCTGCATCGTGCCGGAAGGCCACGCGCTCGCCGAACGCAGGAAAATCTCGGCGGCCGAGATGACGCGGTTTCCGCTGATCGGAATCGAGCCGACCGATCCCTATGGACGCATCATGGCGGAATTGTTTGCGCGCAACAAACTGCCCTATGACATCACGATCCGCGCGCGCTTCGGCAATACAGTCTGCTCGCTGGTGCAGGCACGGCTCGGGATTGCCGTGATCGACCAGTTTTCGGTCGCGCATGGCAACATCCCCGGCGTGCGCATCCTGGAGATCACGGAGCCAACGCGGTTCGACACCTTCATCGCGATCAAGCGCGGCGCGCCGCTTTCGCCTTACGCGACGCATTTCATCGCCTGCCTGCGCGCGGAGATGGAAGCGGTCGGACCGGGGCAAAAGGCGCGTCGCCCGCAAAATAACATGAGGTTAAGTTCGTCGCATAAATGAGTAATTGTGTTAGCCGGTCACGGCGATATGGTCTGGTCCATCGCAAATAAAAGGCCCGTCGAAGGGCTGCCGACAACAAGCGCTGGAGGAAGCAAACATGACCGAATTGGCTAGTCATCCAATGCATCTGCGCCAGTCGAAGCGGGCGGCGGCGAGCGGATGGATCGGTTCCGCGCTCGAATATTATGACTTCTTCATCTATGCGACCGCGGCCTCGCTGGTGTTCCCGCAGATCTTCTTCCCATCCCAGAATCCCACCGTTGCGATCATCGCGTCGCTCGCGACCTACGGCGTCGGCTATGTCGCCCGTCCGATCGGCGCCTTCGTGCTCGGCCATTGGGGCGACACCCATGGGCGGCGCAACGTGCTCCTGCTCTGCATGTTCGTGATGGGGGCGTCGACCATGCTGGTCGGCGTGCTGCCGACCTACCAGCAGGTCGGCATCTGGGCGCCGATCCTGCTGGTTGCGCTGCGCCTGATCCAGGGCTTTGCGGTGGCCGGCGAAATCTCTGGCGCGAGCTCCATGATCCTCGAACATGCGCCGTTCGGCCGGCGTGGCTACTATGCGAGCTTCAGCCTGCAGGGCGTGCAGGCCGGCCAGATCTTTGCCGCCGCCGTGTTCCTGCCGCTCGCGGCCTATCTGCCGAGCGAAGCCTTCAACAGTTGGGGCTGGCGCATCCCGTTCCTGATGAGCATCGTCGTCATCGTCGCCGCTTACATCATCCGCCGCGAGGTCAACGAGACCCCGGCCTTCGAGCGGGCCGAGGAAGAGGGCAAGGTCGCCCGGACGCCGATCATCGAGGCCTTCAGGAGCAGCTGGGCCGACATCCTGCGCGTGGCTTGCATGGCGCTGATGAACGTCATCCCCGTCGTCGCGGCCATCTTCGGCGCGGCCTACGCGGTGCAGCCGGCCTACGGCATCGGCTTTGCGAAGGAGATCTATCTCTGGATCCCCGTGGCCGGGAATATCCTCGCCGTGCTGTTCATTCCATTCGTCGGCGCGCTGTCCGACCGGATCGGCCGCCGTCCGCCGATGATCATCGGCTCGCTGGTCGCCGCGCTGCTGTCGTTCGCCTATCTCTATGCCATCAGCATCCACGACGTCTGGATGGCGATCATCGCCTCGCTCCTGATGTGGGGAATAGTCTATCAGGGCTACAACGCCGTATTCCCGGCGTTCTACCCGGAGCTGTTCCGCACCCGCTATCGGGTGTCCGCGATGGCGATCGGCCAGAATATCGGCACCGCGATCAGCGCCTTCCTGCCGGCACTGTTCACGGCCGTGGCCCCTCCGGGCTCGACCGGCATCCCGCTGAAGATCGGCGCCATCACGCTCGGCGTTGCCGCAATCGCCGCGATCGCAGCCTTCTCGGCGCGCGAAACCTACCGATTGCGCCTGAACGACCTCGGCAATCCCGACGCGACGCCGCTGCCCAAGGACGAATATGATCGCCTGCGCGCCCGGAGCGAGCCGGACACCGGCGGCCCGGCGCCGTCACTCGCAAGCAGCTAACAACCGCAAACAGCTAGCAACCGCAAACAGCGCTGAATGAACGCTCTATGATCGACGGCTACACCAAACTCATCGCGCATATCGGCTATCCGACAGGGTCGTTCAAGGCGCCGATGATCTACAATCCCTGGTTCGAGAAGCGCGGCATCAACGCCGTGGTCGTGCCGATGGGATGCAAGGCGGACGACTACGCATCCTTCTTCAGGCCGCTGTTCCGGCTGAGCAACATTATCGGCGCGCTGGTGACGATGCCGCACAAGGTCGCGACCATGGCATTGCTCGACGAGGCATCCGTCTCCGCGAAGGTGGCGGGCGCGTGCAATGCCGTGCGCCTCGACCCCGACGGACGATTGATCGGCGACATGTTCGATGGCGAGGGTTTTGTGCGCAGCGTCCTGCGCAAGGGACGCGCGCTCGCCCCGGCACGCGTGCTGGTGGTCGGCAATGGCGGCGTCGGATCGGCGATCGCCGCGTCCTTTGCCAAGGCCGGCGTCCGGGAAATCGCGCTCTACGACGCCCATGCCCCTTCGATGACGGGACTGGCGGAGCGGATCCGCGCGCACTACCCGAATTTGAAGGTCATCGTCGGGTCCAGCGATCCGGCCGGGTTCGACATCGTCGTCAACGCCACCCCGCTCGGCATGAACGCGGGCGACCCGCTGCCGATGGATGTTGCCCGGATCTCGCCCAACACGCTGGTCGGCGAAGTCGTGATGAAGCAGGAGATCACGCCGTTCCTTGCCGCCGTGCGCCAGCGCGATTGCGAAGTCCAGGTCGGCACCGACATGCTGTTCGAGCAAATTCCGGCGTATCTGGAGTTTTTCGGCTTTTCCACCACGACGGCCGACGAGCTGCGCGCGGTGGCGAAGATCCACTACTAGTTCGGGGATGATTCGATGGTGACACGGGCGATCGCGACCGTCTCGCTCAGCGGAACTCTCGAAGAGAAGCTGCGCGCCATTGCCGCCGCCAAATTCGACGCGGTCGAGATTTTCGAGAACGACCTGCTGGCCTTCGACGGCCGGCCGCGCGACGTCGCCGCGCTCTGTCGCGATCTCGGGCTTTCGATCTGTGCGTACCAGCCGTTCCGCGACTTCGAGGGCATGCCCGAGCCGCAGCGCGCGCGCAATCTTGTGCGCGCGATGCGCAAATTCGACCTGATGCGCGAGCTGGGCACCGACCTTCTGCTGGTTTGCAGCAACGTCTCGCCGGCCGCGCTCGGCGGCATCGACCGCGCCGCCGCCGACTTTCGCGAGCTTGGCGAGCGCGCGAAAGCGCGCGGACTTCGGGTCGGCTTCGAGGCGCTCGCCTGGGGGAGGCACGTCAGCGATTATCGCGACGCCTGGGAAATCGTGCGGCGCGCCGACCATCCCAATGTCGGCCTTGTGCTCGACAGCTTCCACACCCTCGCGCCACGTTTCCCGCTCTCGGCGATCGCTTCGATTCCCGGCGATCGCATCTTCCTGGTTCAGCTTGCCGACGCGCCGCAGCTCGAGCTCGACGTGCTGTCCTGGAGCAGGCATCACCGCTCGTTCCCCGGGCAGGGCGACCTGCCGGTCGGCGATTTCATGGACGCACTTGCGGCGACCGGCTATTGCGGCCCGCTGTCGCTGGAAATCTTCAATGACGCGTTTCGCGCAGGGCTCGCCTCCAACGTCGCCATCGACGGCTACCGCTCGCTCGCGCTGCTGGAAGACGCCCACGCGCCATCATCGGCAAGGGTCCCGCCGCGCACGAAAACCCGCGGCATGGGTTTCGTGGAATTTGCCGTCGACCGCACGCACGGCGAAGAACTGACCAATCTTCTGTCGCAACTCGGCTTTGCGCTGACCGGCAGGCACCGCAGCAAGAGCGTCGAACATTGGTCGCAGGGCGATATCGATCTCGTGGTCAACTATGAGCAGACCGGCTTTGCCCGCTCCCATTACGTCACCCACGGCTCGGGCGTCTGCGCCATCGCCATGAAGGTCGACGATCCCACCGCCGTCATGTCGCGCGCCGAGACCTTGAAGGCCGCGCTGTTCCGACAGCCGGTCGGACCGGACGAACTGGAAATTCCCTCGATCCGCGGGGTCGGCGGCAGCCTGCTCTATTTCGTTCGCGGCGACGGCGAGAACTGGAACCGGGATTTCGAGGCTGTCGCAGCCGAGCCAGCGGCGAACTCGCTCACCGCCGTCGACCATATTTCGCAATCGATGCCGCATGGTGACATGCTGTCCTGGGCGCTGTTCTATGGCGGCGTTCTTGACCTTGAACGCCTGCCGCAGCACGAGGTTGCCGATCCCGTCGGGCTCGTTCAGAGCCAGGCCTTCATCAATTCGGATGCAAGCGTGCGCATCGTGCTCAATGGATCGACCGCGACGCGCACGTCATCGGCGCGCTTCATTTCCGAACATCTTGGCTCCGGCGTCCAGCATATCGCGTTCACCTCGAGCGACATCTTCGCGACGGTTGCACGCATCCGTGCTCGCGGCGCGGCGCTGCTCGACATCCCCGGCAACTACTATGACGATCTGGAGGCGAAATACGACTTCGCGCCGGGAATGGCCAGCGCCCTGCGGGACAATCACATCCTCTACGATCGCGACGCGAGCGGCGAATTCTTCCAGGCTTATACGCGCGTGTTCGACGAACGCTTCTTCTTCGAGATCGTTCAGCGCAGGAGCTATTCCGGCTTCGGCGCGCCCAACGCAGCCATCCGCCTTGCCGCGCAGTACCGCGAGGCGCGCCCCGCCGCGCTGTTGCGAATCTAGCCGCGGTTATTTCGCGAACGAGCGCGACGGCGCCAGATGCAGCGCGAAGGCATCGACCTTGTCGCTCGCGCGCGGATAGATCTCGCTCACGATCGGGTCGTGGCCGGGGATGAAGCGGTCGGGATGGCCGGCGAGCCGCTCGACGATCTCCCAGCCCTGCGCCATGTCGCCGACATTGTAGACGATGGGGAACGGGCTCTTCTTGTGCAGGTTCGCGTAGTAGTGCGCCGCGTCGGACGCAAGCACCACGGGCCCCCGCGCCGTCTCGACCCGCACCACCTGCAAACCATCGGAATGGCCGCCGACCCGGTGCAAGGTAACGCCGGGCGCGACCTCGCCGTCGCCGGAATGGAAGGTGACGCGCTCGCTATAGACGTGACACACCATCTGGGTGACGTGCTCGACCGAGAACGGATGGCGCAGCACGCCATTGCACATGCAGCGGCCGGTCGCATAGCTCATCTCGCGATCCTGCAGGTGAAAGCGCGCGTTGGGGAAGCGGTCGAGATTGCCGGCGTGGTCGTAGTGCAGATGCGTGACCACGATATCGCGAATGCTGCCGGCAGCGACGCCGAAGCGCTCCAGCGCCTCGATCGGGTCAAGCGTCAGCTTGCGCGCACGCCTCGCCGCCTCCTCCGCGGTGAAGCCGGTGTCGACCAGGATGTCGCGGCCGCCTCCGCGGATCAGCCAGACGAAATAGTCGAGATCCTGCGCCGTGGTCTCGTGCGGATCGGGCACCAGAAAGTTCAGATGCGGCGTCCGCGGCGACATCGTCGCGTAGCGGATGGCATAGATTTCGTAGGCGTTTCCCATCGTCGTCACCGTTGTCCTGTTGGCGTCGGCAGCCCGGCACCAAGCCACCGCAACGGGCGGACGTCAAACCGCGCGCGGCGAGCGGCCGGCCCGACAGACGGCAGCGAGGACGCGAGGGAACAATCGCATGACGGCGGCTCGCGGATGGTCGCTGCTGCGGCCGCGAAAAGGTGGCGCGCGCGGCCGCGTCCGACGCGGCTGTCCGGCCTCCTTTTATTCCCGCAACAGGCGTGTCACATCGCGGTTAATTGTCGCGATAACAACGACTTCGCGAGCGGTTGACGGTGCCGGAGGCCGGTTTGATAATGCCGTTCCGCTAGAGTAAGGTCGCCGCGGCGCGAGCTGGTTTCGGCGCCTGTTGGGCTGCTGGATAGCCGTGGTATGAAAACTCGCCTTGCACTGCTCCTTACGCTGATTTTCGCGATTACCCCGACCATCCCGTCCCAGGCAGCCGGGGACCGCTATGCGCTCGTCATCGGCAATGCAAAATATCCCGACGCGGACACCCCGTTGAAGGAGCCGATCAACGACGCCCGCGACGTCGCCGACGAGCTCAAGCGCGACGGCTTCACTGTCGAGATCGGCGAGAACCTCACGGGCGACGGGATGCGCCGCGCCTTCGATCGCCTGTACGGCAAGATCAAGCCGGGCTCGGTCGCCCTGATCTTTTTTTCCGGCTTCGGCGTGCAGTCGAGCCGGCAGAGCTACCTGATCCCGGTCGATGCGCAGATCTGGACCGAGGCGGATGTCCGCCGCGACGGCTTCAGCCTCGAGGCGGTCCTGGGCGAGATCAACAACCGTGGCGCCGGCGTCAAGATCGCGCTGATCGACGCCTCCAGGCGTAATCCGTTCGAGCGGCGCTTCCGCAGCTTCTCCGCAGGGCTTGCGCCCGTCATTGCACCCAACGGAACGCTGGTGATGTATTCGGCGGCGCTGTCGTCGGTGATCTCCGACAATGGCGGCGACCACAGCCTGTTCGTGCAGGAGCTGCTCAAGGAAATCCGCGTACCCGATCTGATGGCGGAAGAGACGCTCAACCGCACCCGGGTCGGCGTCACCCGCGCCTCGCGCAGCGAGCAGGTGCCGTGGATTTCCTCTTCGCTGGCGGAGGATTTCTCCTTCATCCCCGGTTCCGGCGGTTCCCGCCCGGGACCGACCGTCGCCAGCAACTCTCCGCAGGCTGACCCGCCGCGGCCCCCGGCGCCTCCGCAACCTCCGGCTCTGCCGCCCCAGACCGCGGCGACGCCTGCCAAGCCGCCGGCCGACGCGGCGCCGTCCAAGCCGCCGGCCGACGTCACGCAGCCGAAACCGCAGGTCGAGGCAGCCGTGCCGCCGGTCCAGCCGCCGCCGAGCAATAGCGGCAATGCCCCCACGCCTCCCGCCAGCGCGCCCGCGCTCGCGGATGATCCGACCATCAAGAGCCTGACCGCCAAGATCAGCGAAAATCCCGACGACGTCAGCGCGCTCTACCGACGCGGCCAGGTCTATGCCAGCAAGGGCGCGTATACCCTCGCGATGAAGGATTTCGACGACACGCTGCGGATCAACCCGCGCGACGTCGAGGCGCTCAACAACCGCTGCTGGGTCAGGACCGTGACCGGTGACCTGCAGGCGGCGCTGAAGGATTGCAACGAGGCGCTGCGGCTGCGGCCGAACTTCGTCGATGCGCTGGACAGCCGCGGCCTGGTCAACCTGAAGGCGGGCATGACCAAGAACGCCATCACTGATTTCGACGCGGCGCTGAAGATCAACCCGCGGCTGACCTCCTCCCTGTACGGACGCGGCCTTGCCAAGCAGCGCAACGGCTCGGTTTCCGAAGGCAATCTGGATATTGCCAACGCCAAGGCCATGGACCCGAATATCGTCCAGGAGTTCGAAAGTTACGGGGTCCGTTGAGTTTTTTAGGCCGTCGGCGCCCTGCCCGTCGAACCAGCAGCGGACGCCGCAGACAAATAGAGTGACATCGCGAAATGGGCTCCGGTGTCGGCACCGGTCGCGGCTTTTTGGATCATTTTTTTCAACGCGCGGGGCAGCGCAGGAGGGACTGGCAATGTCACGAATGTCTGGGACAACTCTCACCGCGATTGTGTCGATCGTGATGCTCGGTGCGACCTTGTCGTTTGGCATGACCAGGGCCGTGGCCGCCGACGACGTCACCGAGGACCAGATCATCAAGGCGCTGGCGCCGGCCAAGAAGCCGCTGACCCGCGGGCTGTCGGTTGGACCGCAATCCGACCCCGCGCCGAGCGCCGCCGAGACCCAGTTCGTCAGCTCGATCCGCGGCCGCGCCACGCGCTCGCTGACGACGTCGGAGCGCGAGGAAATCGCCACCATCGCCAAGGCCAAGCCGAATATCGACCTGGAAATCACCTTCGACTACAACTCGGCCAATATCAGCCAGAAATCAGTTCGTTCGGTGCAGGCGCTGGGACGGGCGCTGACCAATCCCGACCTGAAAGGCTCGACGTTCATCGTCGCCGGCCATACCGATGCCGCCGGCAGCGACAACTACAACCAGGATCTGTCGGAGCGGCGCGCCGACGCAGTCAAGCGCTACCTGGTGGACAATTTCCACATCGCTTCGCCCGACCTCGTCACCGTCGGATATGGCAAAACCAAACTGAAGGATCCGAGCCAGCCGATGGCGGAGGCGAACCGCCGCGTGCAGGTGGTGAACATGGAAAACAAGGCGACCGCGTCCAAGTAAACACGCTTGTGACGGCCGTGACGCAGGGTAAAGTATCGTCGCGATCACGCGTCCCGCTCGCCTGCGGGACGTTCGTTCATTTCGGGGACCATGCGCGCCGCATCAATGCGGGCCGCCACGTCCCTGTTTCCTGTTGTGGAAGGTCTTGGTTGATCGGGCGATGAACTTCTCCGGATACCTCAAGCCTGCGGGGGGCGTGGCGTTCTTCCTTGCCGTTGCGGCGGGCCTCTGGTGGCTCGAGCATCGCCCGCGCCCCGAGGAAAAGGATACGTCGGGCCAGGCCCAGGTGGTCGTCACCAAATCGACCAATGCCTGTTTTTCCGACCTGGTGCGGGTGACCGGCTTCATCGTGCCGCGCCGCGAGGCCGTGGTCGGGGCCGATCAGGAGGGCTCCCGGGTCACCGACCTGTTCGTCCGCGAAGGCGACACCGTCACCGACAACCAGGAAATGGCGCGGCTGAGCCCGCCACCACAGCGGCCCAACGCGCCGGTCTCGCTGCGCGCGCCCGCCGCTGGCCTCGTCACCGAGGTCAAGACCATCGTCGGAGCGCCCGCCTCGCCGCAGGCCGGACCGATGTTCCGGATCGCGATCAACAACGAAATCGAGCTCGACGCCGAGGTGCCGGCGGCGCACATGCTCAAGCTGAACCCCGGCGCGACGGCGCGCGTCAGCCGCGACAACGCGCCGGACCTGGTCGGCCGGGTCCGCGTGGTCTCGCCGCAGATCGACCGCACCACGCAGCTCGGCCATGTCAGGATCTCGCTGACCAACAATCCCTCGCTGAAGGTCGGCATGTTCGCCCGCGCCAATATCGACGCCAAGCGCTCTTGCGGCGTCGCGGTGCCGCGCACCGCGATCGACCATCTCACGGTGCAGGTGGTGAAGGGCAACACCGTCGAGACGCGACGGGTGCGGGTCGGGCTGGTGTCTGACACCAACATCGAAATCCTCGAAGGTCTGGAAGTCGGCGAAGTCGTCGTGGCCGACGCCGGCTCTTCGCTGCATGACGGCGACCAGATCAAGACGGTGTTCGCCGATGAAATCGATCGACGGGTACGCTGATGGCGCTCAATATTTCGGCATGGTCGATCCGCAACCCGCTCCCGTCGGTCGTCTTCTCGATCATCCTTCTGGTGCTGGGCTGGGTCTCCTTCACCAAGCTCGCGGTGACGCGGCTGCCCTCGGCCGACATCCCGGTGATCTCGGTTGCCGTCTCGCAGTTCGGCGCGGCGCCATCCGAGCTTGAATCCCAGGTCACCAAGACGATCGAAGACGGCGTCTCCGGCGTCGAGGGCGTAAGGCATATTTCCTCCTCGATCACCGACGGCCTGTCGGTGACCACGATCCAGTTCGCGCTGGAGACCAACACCGACCGCGCGCTCAATGACGTCAAGGACGCGGTCACCCGTGTGCGCGCCAACCTGCCGCAGAACGTCAACGAGCCGCTGATCCAGCGTGTCGACGTCATCGGCCTGCCGATCGTGACCTATGCGGCGATCTCGCCGGGCAAGACGCCCGAGCAGCTCTCTTATTTCGTCGACGACGTCGTCAAGCGCGCGCTGCAGGGCGTGCGCGGCGTGGCGCAGGTCGAGCGCATCGGCGGTGTCGAGCGCGAAATCCTGGTGTCGCTCGATCCCGATCGGCTGCAGGCCGCGGGGCTGACCGCCGTCAATGTCAGCCAGAGCCTGCGCGGCACCAATGTCGACCTCGCCGGCGGCCGCGCCGAGATCGGCAAGAACGACCAGGCGATCCGCACGCTGGCCGGCGCCAAGACGCTGAACGATCTCGCCGGCACCATGATCGCGCTGTTCGGCGGCGGCGAGGTTCGCCTCGACGACCTCGGCACCGTCACCGATACCATCGCCGACCGTCGCACCTTCGCCCGCTTCAACGGCGAGCCGGTGGTCGCGCTCGGCATCAAGCGCTCCAAGGGCGCCTCCGACGTGGTGGTGGCGGGCCTCGTGCAGAAGCGCATCGACGCGCTGAAGGCCGCCTATCCCGACGTCGACCTGAAGCTGATCGACACCTCGGTCGACTTCACCAAGGGCAACTACGAAGCCGCGATCTCGACCCTGTTCGAGGGCGCCTTCCTCGCCGTCGTCATCGTGCTTCTGTTCCTGCGCGACATCCGCGCCACCATCATCGCCGCGATCTCGCTGCCGCTGTCGATCTTCCCGGCGTTCTGGATGATGGACATCCTGGGATTCTCGCTCAACCTCGTCTCGTTCCTCGCGATCACCCTGTCGACCGGCATCCTGGTCGACGACGCCATCGTCGAGATCGAGAACATCGTCCGTCACATGCGGATGGGCAAGTCGCCCTACCGCGCCGCGCTTGAGGCGGCTGACGAGATCGGGCTTGCCGTGATCGCGATCTCGCTCACGATCATCGCGATCTTCGCGCCCGCGAGCTTCATGTCGGGCATCGCCGGGCAGTTCTTCAAGCAGTTCGGCATCACGGTTTCGGTGCAGGTGTTCTTCTCGTTGCTCGCCGCGCGCTTCGTCACGCCGATGCTCGCCGCCTATTTCATGAAGGATCATCCGCACGACGAGCCGCAGCCCGGCCGCCTGCTGAGGGCCTATACGAAGCTCGTCACCTGGTCGGTGCACCATCACTTCATCACGGTCCTGATCGGCCTCGCCATCTTTGCCGCCTCGATCTGGAGCATCAAGCTGTTGCCGCAGGGCTTCCTGCCGGCGCAGGACACCGCGCGCTCGCTGCTCGCGATGGAGCTGCCGCCGGGCTCGCAGCTCGCCCAGACCGAGAAGGTCACGGAGGATATCGTGGCGCGGCTGCGCAAGCGGCCGGAGGTGAAGAGCATATTCGTCGACGGCGGCCGCGTGCCGCCGGGAACGCAGGAGGTTCGCCGCGCCGCGCTGATCATCAACTACACGCCGAAGGCCGAACGCAAGATCACCCAGCGCCAGCTCGAGCTCGAGGTCAGCAAGGAGCTCGAGGACGTTCCCGACATCCGCTACTGGTTCCTTGACGAGAATGGCCTGCGCGCGATCTCGCTGGTCGTTACCGGCGCCGACAGCAACATCGTCAACAACGTCGCGAGCGAACTCGCGACCCAGATGAAGCGAATTCCGACCATCTCCAACGTGATCTCGGAGGTCTCGCTCGACCGGCCTGAGCTGCGCATCCGGCCGCGTGCCGATTTCGCGACCCGACTTGGCGTCTCCACCGAGAGCCTGTCGCAGACCATCCGCGTCGCCACCATCGGCGACGTCGGCCCCGCGCTCGCCAAGTTCGACGCCGGCGACCGCCTGGTGCCGATCCGGGTCCAGCTCGAGGACGCTGCGCGCAGCGACCTGAAGACGCTCGAGCAGTTGCGGGTGCCGCTCGGCGAGCACGGCGAGAAGGGCGGCGTGCCGCTCTCGGTCATCGCCGACATCAAGCTCGACCAGGGGCCGACCAGCATCAACCGCTACGACCGCGAGCGGCAGGCGACCGTCGCCGCCGATCTCGTCGGCTCGGCGGCGCTCGGCGACGCCACCAAGAAGATCTACGACTTGCCGGTCATGAAGAGCCTGCCGAAGGGCGTCAAGGTGAGCCCGTCGGGCGACGCCGAGAGCCTCAACGAATTGTCGGAAGGCTTTGCCACCGCGATCACCGCCGGCCTGATGATGGTCTATGCGGTGCTGGTGCTGCTGTTCGGCACGTTCCTGCAGCCGATCACCATCCTGTTCTCGCTGCCGCTGTCGATCGGTGGCGCCATCGCCGCGCTGCTGCTCACCGGCAAGCAGCTCACCACGCCGGTGTGGATCGGCATCCTGATGTTGATGGGCATCGTCACCAAGAACGCGATCATGCTGGTGGAATTCGCGATCGAATCCATCCGCGCCGGCAAGCCGCGCGAGGAAGCGATGATCGACGCCGGCCAGAAGCGGGCGCGGCCGATCGTGATGACCACGGTGGCGATGGTGGCCGGCATGATGCCGAGCGCGCTGGCGTTTGGCGCAGGCGGCGAGTTCCGCTCACCGATGGCGCTCGCCGTGATCGGCGGGCTCCTGTTCTCCACCGTCCTGTCGCTGGTGTTCGTGCCGGCGATGTTCATGGTGATGGACGATCTCGGCTCGCTGATCTGGCACCTCGGCCGAAGGTTGATCGTCTCGAGCGCCGACCATGGCGACGACCAGCACAAGCCGCCGCCGGCGCCGCCAGCCCAATCCGCATCGACGATCGCGCCGGCCGCCGAATAGCGAACCGGTTCGCGGATCGCCTCGCGGCCGCGGGTCAGCGCCCGGGCTTGGCCATATAGGCGTGCCGCATCGGCTTGAGCACGCCAAGCGCAAGAAGCCCGGTCAGCGCGTCCATCGCGATGATGATCGCGAACACCGGCATCCAGCTTCCGGTCTGCTCGCGCAACAGTGCGGCGAGCGGGCCGCCGAGGATCGATCCCACGCCTTGCGCGATGTAGAGAAAGCCGTAATTGGTGGTGGCGTATTTCTCGCCGAAGGTATCGGTCAGCGTCGAAGGGAACAGCGAGAAGATCTCGCCCCAGCCGAAGAACACCACGCCCGACAGGATGACGAAGGCGAGCGCGTTCTCGCGGAACAGCACCATCATCGTGACGGAAGCGGCCTCGAGCAGGAACGCGATGCCCATGGTGTTCTCGCGGCCGATCCGGTCCGAGACCCAGCCGAAGAACGGCCGCGTCAGTCCGTTGGTCAGCCGATCAACCGTGAGCGCGAGCGGCAGCGCGGCGAGACCAAACACCACGACATTGGAGGTGCCGAAGTCGCGCGAGAACGCCGCGAATTGCGAGATCACCATGAGGCCGCCGGTCGACATCATGGTCATCATGACGAACATCAGCCAGAAGATCCTGTTGCGCAGCATCTGGTCCGGCGGCGTGCCGGTCTGCACGGCCGTGGCCGGCGCGGCCGGCAAGGTATCGCCCTCGCCCGGCATGCGCATGGCAAGCGCCGCCGCAGCTCCAATCAGCCCGAGGATGATGCCGAACACCAGCAGCGTGTGCTGATAGCCCGCGTCCTTCATCATGGTGTCGATCGGGAACGTGGTCAGTATCGCGCCAAAGCCGTAGCCGGCGGCGACGACGCCGGTCGCAAGCCCGCGGCGATCCGGAAACCAGCGCACCATCAGCCCGATGATGCCGATATAGACGATGCCGGTTCCGATCCCGCAGAACAGGCCATAGGTGAGATAGAGGCCGATCAGACTGTTGACGTAAGCGGAGGTGACCCAGCCGAGACCGGACAGCAGGCAGCCGACGGCGATCAGGATTCGCGGGCCGAAGCGGTCGATGAGATAGCCCTGTACCGGCGACAACCAGGTCTGCAGCACGATTAGGATGGTGAAGGTGACCTGGATCGCCGAGAGCGGAACGCCGATCGAGTCCTGGAACGGCTTGGTGAACAGCGTCCAGACATATTGCGGGCTGGAGATCGACATCATGGCGATCAAACCGAGCACAAGCTGTATCCAGCGCGTCGATGCCACCGACCGACGCGTATCCACCGCCGTTGTTGTCATTGCGAGTTCCCCCGTCTGGTTGCGGGGTACGATATGACCGCTTCACGGTGGCACGCAAGCTTATTGGTATGCCAGTCCCTGCCTACTTTCGCATCAGGCGCGGCAGGCCGTCGGCGCCACCTGGGCTATTCGTTGCGGGCGATTGCGGTCAGCCGGTTCAGGTTCTGCAGCAGGATGCGGCCGCGCTGCAGGTCCAGAATGCCGTCCCTGCGCCAGGTCTGGAGCTGACGGTTGACGCTTTCGCGCGCGGCGCCAACGAACACGCCGAGCTGCTCCTGCGAGATATGCACCTCCGAGCCGAAATCGGCCGCGAGCGCACAGAGCCGTCGCGCCAGGCGGATCGGCAGCGGCTGCAGAACCGATTCCTCCATCCGCTCGCTCTGCCAGCGGATACGCTGGCACAGCAGCATGATGATCCTGATCGCGACCTTGGGCTCGCGCTCGAGGAAAGCCAGGAAATCCTCGCGCCGCAGCACGAACAGTTCGGTCGCTTCGGCCGCACTCGCGTCCGCGGTGCGGTTCTGTCCGTCGAGGACGGCGACCTCGCCGAACAGATCGCCCGGCCCCATGAAATTCAGCGTCAGACGGCTGCCGTCGGCGGCACCGGTCTCGATCCGGATCTGGCCGCGGCGAATGCCGAACAGGGCATCGCCGGCGTCGCCTTTCTGGAACAGCACCTCGCCGGCCGCGAGATGCTGGGTGTGGCAAAGGTTCGCGATCCGCTGCAATTCGTCCGCGCCGAGATCCGCGAACATCGCATTCATCTTCAAAATGACCGCAAATTCGGCCTGCTTGCTCATGGCAATACCTTCAATGTTCAAAATTCGATTTACAGGATTCCGCAATGCCAGAAGTGTGTCATAAGTCACAGTTGTTTGCAGCACCCCCTGTTTATTTTTGAGCGTTTTTGAGCGGCCTCCGCTTTGCGGATAAGCTCGATCGATCGGTTCGGCTGGCGTTTGCGCCGGCGGAACCATGCGGTTGGAACGTCGACATGAGAGCATTGAAAATCGCCGGCACCGCCGCCGCTGCCGTCCTTGTCATCCTGGTGCTGCTGCTGATCATCGGCATCCCCTCCGGCTTCCTGAGCTCGGCGATCGCCGACCGCGTCGAGCGCGCGACCGGCTACCGCATCGCGATCGCGGGCGCGACCCGGATCAGCCTGTGGCCGTCGTTCACCGTGACCATGGGCGACGTCACGCTGAAGGACCCGAAGGAGCGCGAGACGTCGAGCCGGCTTTCCATCGACAGCATCGAGGCGGGCGTGGCGCTGTCGAGCCTGTGGTCGGGCCATCCCGAGATCCGGGAACTCGCGATCAGGCGCCCTGTCTTGTCGGTGCCACTGCTGCGCGATCGCCTGCGTGATGCCGCAACGAGCAAGTCCACTGCGTCCGGCGCGGGTCTCGACGGGTTTGCGATCGACCGCATCACCATCACCGACGGCGCGGTGGTGTTTTCCAATGCGCGCGACCGCGTCGAGAACCGCATCGACGCCATCAATGCCCACGCCACGCTCGGCGCCGACCGCAAGCTTGCGGCGAGCGGCAACGCGCGCGCCGGCAGCGGGGCGCTGAAATACGACATCAAGGCCGCTCTGCCGGCGAGCCCAGGCGAACGGCAGACCGTTCCGCTCGAATTCACCCTCGACGCGCCCGACCTGTTGCAGGCTCCGCTGACCGGCAAGGCCGAGGCGCGGCTGAGCGGCTCGGTCGTGATGATCAACGCCATCAGCGGCACGCTCGGCGATGCCGCCTTCAACGGCTGGGCCTCGGTCGATGGCGCAAGCAAGCCGCTGGTCAAGCTCGACCTCGATTTCAAGAAGCTCGACGTTGCGGTGTCGAAGACGCCGGCATCGCCGATCAACCAGCCCTGGAGCAACGCGCCCATCAGCCTGATCGGGCTGAATTACGTCGACGCCCAGGCGCGCATTTCCGCCGCCGAGCTCAACATCGGCGATTCGCATTTCGCCCCGGCCGTGATCGACGCCGCGCTCGCCGGCGGCGTGCTGAAGACCTCCGTCTCCAATCTCGGCGCCTATGGCGGCAACGTCACCGGCGAAGCCATCATCGACGCCTCGCGAACCGAGCCGAGCTACGCGATGCATGCCGATTTCGTCGGCGTGCGCGCGCTGCCGTTGTTGCGCAGCCTTGCCGATTTCGACCGGCTCGACGGCAGGATGCAGGCCAAGATCGCGGTGCGCTCCAACGGCACGAGCCAGCGCGCGATCCTGTCGAACCTGTCCGGCACCGCCTTCATCAACCTGCAGGACGGCGCGATCCGCGGCCTCAATGTCGCGCAGATGATCCGCTCGCTGACCACGGGCACGCTGTCCGGCTGGCAGGAGTCGCGCGAAGAGGCGACCGATCTTTCGCAGCTGTCGGCCTCGTTCCGCATCGAGCGCGGCCAGGCGCAGACCACCGACCTCAACCTGGTCGGCCCGCTGGTCAAGGTGACCGGCGCGGGCACCGTCGATCTCGGCACCAAGCTGATGGCCTTTCGCGTCGAGCCGAAGCTCGTGCTGACGACGCAGGGGCAGGGCCGCACCTCCGATCCGGTCGCCTTCGGCATTCCCGTGATGATCGACGGCTCGTGGTCCGAACCGCGCATCTATCCGGATATGCAGGGCATGCTGGACAATCCCGATGCCGCCTATGCCAAGCTGCGCGAGATGGGCAAGGGCCTGTTCGGTGCGGGCGGCGCCGGCCTCGATCGCCTGCTCGGCGGGCTGGGCGGGCTCGGCGGCAACCAGTCGCAGGGCGGCAGCGGCACCAACCAGGGCAGCGGCAGCGGATCGGACGCGCTAGGCACCCTCGGCGGCGCCATCGGCAATCTGATCCAGGGCCTCGGCGGCAGCACGGGAAGCGGCCGTGACCGCAGCATCCCGGCGCCGCCGCAAGGTGCCCCGCCCACGCCGCAAGCTCAGCCTTCGCAGCCGCGGACCGACCAGCCCGCCGAACCCCCGGCGCAGCAGGAGAGCCAGCCGATGAACGATGTGCTCAGGCAATTGTTCAACCGGCAATAGCCGTACTCCCATCAGGGTAGTCCTTAACCACGTCGCTTCCGGCGCCAATCACGTCGCTGGGGGCCCGCCGGTCCCGTCCGATCTGTGCTAAACCCGTGCCCGCAGGGGCCTGCCGCGGCGGCTTCCGGCGGCATGGCATGCGCATGGCTTGAGGGCATTGGCGCAGAGGAAGCGGATGAGCGGGGTCAAACAGACGATCTGGTTCCTGCGCGAGGGCCTGTTCGCCAAATATGTCGTCTCCCTCGTCGGCCTCGTCGTGTTCGTGCTCGCGGTGAACGGCGCGACCGAGACCTGGATCAGCTACCGCGCCACCAAGGCCACGCTGACCGACGCCATGGCCGAGAAGGCGGAGGCCGTGGCCAAGCGCATCGAGCAGTCGGTCGCCGAGCTGGAGCGGCAGATCAGCTGGGTGACCCGCGCCAGCGTCGTGACGCTGGACCAGCGCCGCGCCGACTATGCCCAGCTGCTCAACCAGGTCTCCGCGATCAGCCAGCTGTCGCAGCTCAACGGCCAGGGCCGCGAGCAGCTCCGCCTGTCGCGCACCCAGGTCGCGGTCGCGAGCAACGCCGACTTCTCGCGCGACCTCGGCTTCACCGAGACCGTGGCGCGCGGCGTCAGCTATCAGCCGGCCACCTTCAAGGGCGACCGGCCGCTGATGTCGATCGCGGTCGCCCATTCCGGCTTCAATGCCGGCGTCACCGTCGCCGAGATCGACCTGCGCTTCCTCTCCGACTTCCTGTCCGACGCCCAGGTCGGCAGGAACGCGTTTGCCTATGTGGTCGACGCCAGAGGCAAGGTGCTGGCGAGCTCCTCGAAAGGCCCCGACCTCGCCAAGGACCTCGCGAAGCTGCCGCAGGTCGCAAGCCTGCTTGCATCGAGCGGCCGAGCGCCCTCCTCCGGCACCGATAGCGACGGCCACGCCGTGCTGGCCGCCTCCGGCGCGGTGCCGAAGCTCGGCTGGACCGTGCTGTTCGAGCAGCCGACCGCGCAGGCCTTGGCGCCGATCCGCGACCAGCTCGTGCGCATCGCGCTCCTGATCGGGCTTGGCCTTTTGATCGCGATATCGGCCGGCACGCTGCTGGCGCGGCGCATGCTGATTCCGATCGAAGCGCTGCGCACCGGCGCGCGACGGCTGGGCGCCGGCGATTTCAGTCACCGCATCGACATCAAGACCAAGGATGAGCTGGAAGAGCTCTCCGACCAGTTCAACAGCATGGCGGGCCAGCTGCAGGAGACCTATGCGGGGCTGGAATCCAAGGTCGAGGAGCGCACCCGCGACCTTGCGCAGTCGATCAACGAGCTGAAGGTGCTGGAAGAGGTCGGCCGCGCAGTCGCCTCCTCGCTCGACCTCGACGCGGTGCTGCCGACGATCGCGGCCCGTGCGCTCGAGATCACCCATGCCGACGCCGTCTTGATCTATGGCTATGATGCAGCCGCGCGCCAGTTCACGCTGGTCGAGGCCAACGGTATCGACCGCGAAGCGCAGGGCGACCACCGCACCATCGAGGCGGATGCGAGCCTGCTCGGGCAGGCCGCCGCCAGGGGCGAGCCGATCGCGATCGCCGATCTCGATGCCGCCGCCGACACACTGCTGCGCGACGTCGCGCCTGAAGCCGGCTTCCGCGCCGTGCTGGTGGTGCCGCTGGTCGACCAGCAGGGCGTGCTCGGCTCTCTCGTCGTGCTGCACCGCGCCGCCGGCGACTTCCCACTGAGCCTGATTGGCCTGATGCGCACCTTCGCGCACCAGGCAGTGCTCGCGATGCGCAACGCGCGCCTCTTCACCGAGGTCGACCACAAGGGCCGTGAGCTCGCCGCGGCGGCCGCCACCGTGCAGCAGCAGGCGAGCCAGTTGCAGGCGCAGACCGTTGAGCTCAAGGACTGGAACAGGTCGCTGGAGGAGCGCGTCGAGACGCAGCTTGCCGAGATCGAGCGCATCAGGCGGCTGGAGCGCTTCCTCGCGCCGCAGGTCGCGCAGCTGATCGCCTCCTCCGACGGCCATGACGCGCTGCTCGACAGCCACCGCCGCGAGGTCACCGTCGTGTTCTGCGACCTGCGCGGCTTCACCGCATTCACGGAGGCAACCGAGCCGGAAGAGGCGATGAACGTGCTGCGCGAATATCACGCTGCGCTCGGCGAACTGATCTTCCGCTACGAAGGCACGCTCGACCGCTATGCCGGCGACGGCGTGATGGTGCTGTTCAACGCGCCGATTCAATTTCCCGACCACACCAAGCGCGCGGTGAAGATGGCTTGCGAGATGCGCGACAGGATCGGGCTCCTGACCGAGAAGTGGAAGAACCGCGGACACAGCCTGGGATTTGGGCTCGGGATTGCGCTCGGCTATGCGACGCTCGGCCAGATCGGCTTCGAGCAGCGGCTGGAATATGCCGCGATCGGCAGCGTCACCAACCTCGCCTCGCGGCTGTGCGACGAGGCCAATGCCGGGCAGATCGTGGTCTCGCGCCGGGTCTATGGCATGGTCGAGCCGTGGGTCGACGCGCGACCGCTCGACGATCTCCAGCTCAAGGGTTTTAATCACCCGGTGCTGGCGATGGAGATCCTGCGCTGGCGCGAAGAGGTCGACAACGTCGTCGATGCGTCGTCGGCAGCGGCGCGAAGGCGGAAGTAAGCGCAGCGGGTTGACGCCCTCAGTCGTCATACCCCGCGCATGCGGGGTATCCAGTACGCCGCGGCCTCTCGGTTCATCACAGGATTCTCGGAATACTGGATCGCCCGCTTTCGCGGGCGATGACAGGCGCGTGCGCGAGCCGCGTGTTGCCGGATTCGATTTTCAAACAACGGAGGGTGTGCAGCATCATCCCCGCGACGCGTTTCGCGCCCGAGCGATGCGAAATTCTTGTCCCTCGGAGAATAGAGGGCGCAGGGAAAGCCGGATGCTGGTCGCACCCGCAGCCTCGCGTGCAAAAAATGGAAAGCACACGAGTTAGTCACCACAGGCTTGACCGGATCATGCCGGCCTTCCCTGCGCGAATGGTTTTAACGGTTTGCTTCGTGCTCTCCCCGGTGACCGGGCTTTCTTGCCACCGTCGCCTGCGGGATCTCGGCGCGTCGGACCCGACAGGGCCGACGTCGCCATCCGCAAGCTTAGCGCCAGCGTCGGGGCGCCAGGACCACACGACTTCGCCGTCCGCGCAGGTGTTACTCGTCTTTCAACACCGCCGCGTCCATCGCATCCCGCTTCCTACGTCCGTGACGATCGCGATACGCCCCTCTTGTGGAGGCGGGACGCGCCGATCAAAGCCACTGATTTGCCCGACGCGACAAGCGGATTATTTTTCGCATGAGGACTGGACGGGTAGAATCGCGTTGAAGCGCTTTCGAAAATTCGTCTCCCGGTGCAGAGCGACCTGGCTTCGATCGACGCTTATTGACGCCCCGCTGTGACACCGCATCACGCCATTCCGGCTTTGCCCCCCTCCGTCCATCTGCTATCCAAATACCCATAGAACCGCACGGAAATGCCTGATGACCCCTTTCAGCGCGCGCGACGTTTCTTTCTTCCGCTCGGCTTGCCTCGCCGCCACCCTGCTCTGCGCCGCCGCCCTCCCCGCCCGCGCCGCCGAGGAAGACGCGCCGAAGGGGCCGGCGGTGACGGTGCTGAAGGCGGCAAAATCCTGCTTCAACAACATCGTCGAGGTCTCCGGCATCATCATCGCGCGCGACGAGACCGCGGTGCGGCCCGAGCGGCCGGGGCTGAAGGTCGCCGAGGTGATGGCCGATGCCGGGGACACCGTCACCGCGGGCCAGACGCTGGCCCGGCTGACGCTGCCGGAGGGCGGCTCGGTTCAGGTCGCCGCACCCGTCGCCGGCCTGATCGCCTCGTCGACGGCAACCATCGGCGCGCTGGCGTCGGCGCGCGGCGAGGCGCTGTTCACGATCATCGCCCGCAACGAATACGACCTCGTCGGGCTGGTGCCGACCCAGGATGTCACGCGCCTTGCCGCCAACCAGACCGCCGACGTCCGCATCCCCGGCGCCGGCTATATCGAGGGCAAGGTGCGCCGCGTGGCGCCGACCGTGCAGCCCGACAGCCAGCTCGGCCAGGCCTTCATATCGCTCACCACCAACCGGCGGCTTTTGGTCAATTCCTATGGCCGCGCGCTGATCAAGACCGGGCAGAGCTGCGGCGTCACCGTGCCGCTCACCGCCGTGCTCTACAGCAACGGCGGCACCGTGGTGCAGGTGGTGCGGCGGCAGCGGGTCGAGACCAAGCGGGTCGAGGTCGGGCTGTTGTCCGGCAGCGATATCGAGATCCGCGAAGGGCTCGCTGAAGGCGACGTCGTGGTGGCGCGCGCCGGCGCAATCCTGCGCGAGGGCGATGCGGTGCGGCCGATCATGGCGAGCGCGGAAGCGAAGTAGGCGTGGGCCTCACCGCGTCGTCATGCCCCGCGCATGCGGGGCGTCCAGTATTCCAGCGGCGACCGATGGGAGCGCGCAACCTCTACGTCTACATTCTCGCCAGCAAAATCGGAGGAACGCTTTATATCGGCGTCACCAACGACCTTGCCCGTCGCGTCGCGGAACATCGGCTAAGGACGCCCAAGAGCTTCACGGGAAAATATGACGTCGTGAGGCTCGTCTACTTTGAGCAGTTCGACGACCCCGAGAACGCGATCAGACGCGAAAAGCGACTCAAGAAGTGGAATCGGGCGTGGAAGATTCGCCTGATTGAAGAGCACAATCCAAATTGGGATGATCTCTTTGCCGGTATCGCCGGCGGCTAGAGAGCCGGGTCAACCCCGACCGCCGCGGCGTACTCGATCGTCCGCTTTCGCGGACGATGACCGATCGGTCGGCGCTCAGCCGCCGTTGGCGCCGAGGCGGACGTCTTCCAGCAGCGAGGAGGAGACCGAGGGCACCTGCTCGCCTTCGGAGGCGCGCGAGATCGCAACGCGGGTCTTGTTGAACACGGCTTCGGCGCCGCCGGCCTGCGCGGACAGATTGCTCAAGAGCTCGGCGACCAGCGCCGAGTTGTCGCCCTTGGCATCGTCGATCACCTTGCCCGGCGTCGCCGACGACAGGATCAGCGCATTGTCGGGCGCGTTGATCGGCGCCAGCCCATGGGAGAAGGCGCGGAAGCGCCGCTCATAGGGATTGCGGCGCGAGGCGTCGACCACGACCAGCTTGGCGCGGGCGCCCTGCTCCTTCATCGTGGACAGCACGGACTCGATGGAGACGCCGCCGCGGCGGACGTCGCTCTCCTTCCAGATCGTGGCGTCGACCGGGATCATGTAGCTCTCGCGGCCGACCTGCACGCCATAGCCGCCGAAGAACAGCATGACCACGGAATCCGGCCTGATCTTCGACTTCATGCGCTCGACCGCGCGCACCATGTCGTCGCGGGTCGCATCCTCCACCATGTCGACGTCGAAGCCGTCGCGGCGCAGCGCACCGGACAGCGCCCGCGCATCGTTGACCGGCTGGACCAGGGGGATGTTGGCATCGGGGTAGTGACCATTGCCGATGACGAGCGCGATCCGCGACGGGCGGCTCGCGGCATCTGCCGCCTGCTCGGTCGAGACCGCCTTCGCGGCATCCAGCGCCCGCAGGCTCAGCGCGGCATGCGCGCCGATGACGAGCGACACCGTTCCGGCCAGCGCGGCGGCGATGGCAAGCGAACGGCGGGACAGGCAAAGCTTACTCAGGTTCATCACAATCAATCCTGGTCACAGGCGCGGGCCCTATTGGTCGCGTCAACGTCACTTAGGTTTGAGGGGTTGCAGGGGTGTGTCGTCGAAATGCGCTCAATTTGCGGCGCCGCAACAAACAAACCCTTAACCTCCCCCGGCCGATCCCGCAACAAGCAATCTGGATGCCGTTCAAGCCATTGAAATTACGTTAAGATTTTCCTCTCTTCCGGCAGGACGACCGAGCCAAAAGGGTTCCATCCGGTCGCCCAATCCCGCCGCAAAGTTAACGATCCGTGCCGTGACGGACGTCACATTTGTAATTCCCGGCCACGGGTGTAGCTTTTGAACCTACTCTTTTGAGCCTCACCGGGCGGCCCCGCCCTGCGCGCGCTTCAAAGACGTCGCGCGGAAAGACACTTCCCATGAGTTTTCACGGTTTCGCCGGTGCCACCTACCGGGCACTGACGATGCGGAAAGAGGGGCCGTCGCTTTTCGACGTCTGTGACCCCATCCTGCTGCACCACCAGGGTGGCGACGCGCACCTTTCGAAATTCTACCGGACCGCGCTCGGCAACCCCGCTTTGCGGACCATCCTGCGCCGGGCCGGGCTGCCCGAACTCGCCGAGCCGGCCCGTCTGAGCGGCTTGCGCGCCGCGCTGGCGCTTGCCCGCGACCAGGCGACGCCGGACTGGGAGGCGGTCGGCCGGCCGGTCGCCGATCTCATCGACACCATCGCGCTCGACCACCCGCAGCCTCCGCCGCTGGCCGATGGCGCGGCCGCCCCGCCGCTCGCACGCATCGAAGCCGTGATCCGGACCTGCGCCGCGCACCTGCTGCGCTCATACAAGAAGAACGGCTTCATCCCGACCTATGCCGCCTTCAACCTGATCGGCGATCCCGATCTGCGCGGCCGCGAATTCCTGATGGCGCTGACGGGCCTGCAGTCGCGCGGCTACAAGAACTCGACGCTCTTGTTCAACCTCGCGCGCGTCTTCATCGCCCGCTCGGCGGCCGGCCGGCTCATCAATCCGCCGTGGCGCGGCATCGCCGAGCCGATGTGGGAGCCGATGCAGATCCGCCACCGCTCGGCCTATTACGACGCCTTCTTCACCGAGGCGCTGCTCGGCTACATCGAGAGCGGGCTGGCGTCGTCGGGCGAAGCGGAGGCCGCGCGCCTCGCGATCACGGACATGGTGGATTTCTGCCTGCGCATCAGCCGCGAGGAGGTGCGCAGCGACGATGGCCGGCGCTTCGACGTCGTCACCGCGCTGGCGCCGCTGCCGCATCCGCGCTTTTCCCGCTTCTTCGCCCAGATCAAGCAGGATCTCGGCTTCGGCGTCTACGTGCCCGACTGCGACACCACGGCCTGCGCCTTCTCGGCCGCCACCCAGGCCGGCTCGACCGATCCCGTGCTGGAGCAGCCGCTGCTCGACTTCTACGCCGGCTACCAGGTGCGCGAAGGCGACAACGAGCCGCGCGTGACGGTGCCGCTCAACGACAACATCGACTATGAAGGCGGCATCGCCACCTGGATCGACAGCCTTGCCGGCGAGCGGCCGTACGGCAACGACCTCGATCCCACGCTCAACCTCGATGTGCTGGAAGTCTCCTTCCGCAACCTCGAGCGCTGGAAGGTCCTGAAGACGCCGCAGCGGCTACAGACGGTCCAGCGCATCATCGGCTTCCAGCGCCGGCTGGCCGAAAGCGGCGCGTTCAGGAATCCGCGCTCGCACATCTATTATTTGCCGGAGCTCTATTCCGCCTATTTCGGCCGCTGCTACGCGGCGTTCATGGCGCTGCCGCATGCCGCGCGCGCCGCGATCGATCCGCATGGCAGCTTCGATTTCATCCGCATCCGCGTGCTCGCCTATGTCGAGGAGGAGATCGTCGCGCGCGAGATGAACGTGTTCGACGCGGCGCTCGCGCTGATCGCGCTCAGCCATCTCGGCGCGGATGTCGAGACCTTCACGCCGGCGCTTCATTGCATCGTCAGCCAGCTCGGCGAAGGCGGCCGCCACGGCCCGTTCAAGGCCTATGAGTGGAACAAGATGAAGACCCCGACCCGCATCCTGGTCGGGGGCGCGGAAGTCACCTCGGCCTTCGTGCTGATGGGCCTGGCACTGGCGCGCGGGCGCATGATGGCGCAGCGTGCATAGCGCGCAGCGGCAACCATCATTGCGAGGAGCGAAAAACGACGAGGCAATGACGGGAAGTTGAAAGTTCACGCATTGGTGAAGGCTGGCAGAGAAGCGAAATTGCCCGCAAAATTCGCCGGCGATGGGCCCTGGGGAGTGCCGATGAAACCGACGACCTGCCTACTTGCTGCATCATGCCTGCTCGCGGCACCGGCGGCGCATGCCGCCGACATCACCGGCGTGCCGAAGATCCGCGACGGCGACCAGATCCACATCGGCAATGCCCGCATCCGGCTCGGCGGCGTCGACGCGCCCTCGGTCGACCAGCTCTGCCTCAACAAGCAGGGCGAGCGCTGGACCTGCGGGATCGCCGCGCGCGACGAGCTGATCAAGCATGTCGACGGCAAGAGCTGGACCTGCCACGTGCAGCGCACCGACCGCCGCGGCCGCAGCGTGGCGCGCTGCGAGGTCGAGGGCGAGGACATCCAGAAATGGCTGGTGCAAAGCGGCTGGGCGCTGGCGTATACGCGCTATTCCCACGACTACTCGGCCGACGAGAAGGCCGCGCGCGAGGCGCAGGCCGGCATGTGGCAGGGCGCCTTCATCGCGCCATGGGACTGGCGCGTGCGCAACAAGAAGACCGCGATCCTCGGCGCCACCAAGCCGCCGGAAAATTCCCACGCGATCCTGCTCGCCTCGGCGTCAGGCCCGGTCGCGCCGTCGCCCGACTGCACCATCAAGGGCAACGTCAACAGCGCGGGCGAATGCATCTATCACCAGCCGACCAGCCGCTGGTACGCGCAGATCAAGATGAAGATCTCAAAGGGCACGCGCTGGTTCTGCTCGGTCGAGGAGGCCGAGGCCGCCGGCTGCCGCGAGACCCGGCGGTGAGAGGGTGGGGATTGTCAGACTGAGGCGCGATTGCGTTTGATTAAATCGGTTCGTCCGCGGGCTCGTTCACCTCGCCCCGCTTGCGGGGAGAGGTCGCATCGCGTCAGCGATGCGGGTGAGGGGGACTTTCCACGTGCGTGGCCTGTGGAGATGCCCCCTCACCCCAGCCCTCTCCCCGCAAGCGGGGAGAGGGAGCAGAAGCGCCTGTGCCGACCGTGAGCGACCACCAACTTGATGCCCGTGAAAACGCCCGCGAAAACGCAAGGCTCGCGCGCGTGCTGTCGAGCCTGATCGCGATCGTCTTCGTCTACACGCTCATCGCCTATCTCGTGCTGCCCGCATTCTGGACCCACTACGAGCACCAGAAGGGTCTCGCGAGTCTTCCGATGGTGACGCGCACTGCGCAGGGGATTCCCGGCGACGCCATCAATGTCGGCTTGATCGGCGACGAGAAGGAGGTGCTGTGCGCGATGAACGCCGCGGGCTGGTTTCCCGCCGATCCCGTGACGTTCCGCTCCTCGATCGAGATCGCAGGAAGCGTGCTGCTCGACCGAGCCTATCCGGATGCGCCGGTGAGCCCGCTCTATTATCTGGACCGGCGCGAGGACCTCGCCTTCGAGAAGCCGGCCGGCAAGAGCGCCGACCGCCGCCACCATGTGCGGTTCTGGAAGGTGCTGGATCACGGCCAGGAGAACCGCCCGGTCTGGCTCGGTGATGCGACCTTCGACAAGGGCGTCGGCGTCAGCCATTTCACCGGCGCCATCACCCACCATATCGATCCCGACATCGACGCCGAGCGCGAGCAGCTTGCGCGTGACCTCGAGACCGCGGGCATGGTGACCGCCAAATATCAGGTGACGGGCGTCGGGCTGACGCTGACCGGGCGCAATGGCGGCGGCGATCCCTATTTCACCGACGGCGAGGTCTGGGTCCTGCGGCTGGTCGCGGACTGCAAGAAGCAGACCGGCAGCGTGACGATCATCCCGAGCCCGCCGGCCACCGCGCTGAAGGACCAGATCTGGCGCAGCATCACGCAGACGCTGGCCCCCCGGCCCTGACATGCGCAGGATTTTGCGGGCGAGCTCCTTTTACGAATGCCAGATAGGCACTTCCTCCGCTTGAAATTTGTACCGATAGATTGCATCCATGACGTGCCCAACAAGGAAAATCACCACATGACCGTTCGTGCGGGCCGCGAGTTCCTGGCGATCCCGGGGCCGACCACCATGCCCGACGAGGTGCTGCAGGCGATGCACCGCCCGGCGCTCGACATCTATTCCGAGCAGATGGTCAATCTGACCGACAGCCTGCTGCGGGACCTGTCAAGACTGTTCGCGACCAGGGGCAAATCCTACATCTACATCGCCAACGGCCATGGCGCCTGGGAGGCGACCCTTTCCAACGTGCTGTCGCGCGGCGACAAGGTGCTGGTGCTCGAAAGCGGGCGCTTTGCGATCAACTGGGGCGCGGCCGCGAGCGCGATGGGCGCCGAGGTCGAGGTGCTCAAGGGCGACTGGCGCCGCGCAATCCGGCCCGAAGCGGTGGAAGCGCGGCTGCGCGCAGACAAGGGCCACAGCATCAAGGCGATCCTCGCCGTGCAGGTCGACACCGCCTCCGGCGCCTGTAACGACATCGCGGCGATCGGCAAGACGATCAAGGCGACCGGCCATCCCGCGCTGTTCATGGTCGACACCGTGGCCTCGCTTGGCTGCATGCCGTTCGAGATGGATCAATGGGGCATCGACGTCGCGATGTCCGGCTCGCAGAAAGGCCTGATGACGCCGCCGGGGCTCGGCTTCGTCGCCGCCAACGAGCGCGCGCGGGAAGCGCACAAGAAGGCCAATCTGCGCACGCCCTACTGGGACTGGACCGAGCGCGAGGGCACCGAGCACTACCGCAAATATGCCGGCACCGCGCCGGTGCATCTGTTGTTCGCGCTGCGCCAGGCGATCGACATGCTGTTCGCCGAAGGCTTGCCTGCCGCCTTCGAACGCCACCGCCTGCTTGGCGAGGCGGTCCGCCGCGCGGTGTCCGTGTGGGCAGAGGGGCAGGCCCTCGGCTTCAACATCCCGGAAGCCGCCGAGCGCTCGAACACGGTGACGACCGTGCTGGTCGGCAGCGACCACGATCCGGTGAAGCTGCTGCGCTACTGCAAGGAGAAATGCGGCGTGGTGCTCGGCGTCGGCATCGGCGAGCTGCAAGGCAAGGCGTTCCGCATCGCCCATATGGGCCATGTCAACGCGCCGATGATTTTGGGGACGCTCGGGGTGATCGAGGTCGCCCTCAACGCGCTCGACATCCCCCACGGCAGGGGCGGCGTGGAGGCCGCGATCGACTGGCTCGGCGAAAGTGTGAAGCCTTAGCCCGGCTTTCGAAGCGGCGCCGTAGGATGGGTTGAGCGCAAGCGAAACCCATCCTGCAGATGCCAACGCGCGATGGGTTTCGCGTTGCTCAACCCATCCTACGAAGGACGAGGTTCCCCAGACCTTTTCCCCTCATCACTTTTAGTGCTTATACTCGGGCTCCAAGAAAATAAGCGCGGGAGGATCTGAGTGGCGTCGGTTGAATTGCGCGGCCTGACCAAGCGCTTTGGCGCGCTTGCGGTCGTCGACCAGGTCTCGCTGACAATCGACCACGGCCAGCTGGTCTGCCTGCTCGGCCCTTCCGGCTGCGGCAAGACCACCACCTTGCGGCTGATTGCCGGTTTCCTCGAGCCGTCCGACGGCGAGATCCATGTCGGCGATCGCGTGGTGTCCTCGAAGGCGCGCACCCTGCCGCCCGAGAGCCGCAAGATGTCGATGATCTTCCAGAGCTACGCGCTGTGGCCGCACATGACGGTGGCGGACAACATCACCTACGGCCTCAAGCTGCGCAAGCTCGACCGCGACACCATCGCAAGGAAGCTGGACGCGATCCTCGCCACCACGAAACTGCAGCCGCTCGCCGCACGCTATCCCGGCGAGCTGTCCGGCGGCCAGCAGCAGCGCGTGGCGCTGGCGCGCGCGCTGATCGTCGAGCCGCAGACGCTGCTGCTCGACGAGCCGCTGTCGAACCTGGACGCGAATTTGCGCGAGGAGATGCGCTTCGAGATCCGGCGGCTGCACGACGAATACCGCTACACGACGGTCTACGTCACCCACGACCAGTCGGAAGCAATGACCACCGCCGACCTGATCGCGGTCATGAATGGCGGCAAGATCGACCAGCTCGGGAGCCCCGAGGACATCTACGACCGCCCGCAATCGGAATTCGTCGCACGCTTCATCGGTGCCGCGAATGTCATCAAGGGCACGGCGCGCGACGCCGATCACATCGGCTTTGCCGGCACGACCATGCGCGTGGTCGGCGCGAAACTGTCCGCGGGCCAGGCGGCGGCGGTCGCGATCCGCCAGCACGACATCAAGCTTGCGACGTCGGCGCCGGCCGACCCGAGCAACACGGTAAAGGCCGTCGTGATGCGGCAGGTCTATCTCGGCGCCAGCCGCGACACCCTGGTCGAGAGCGCCGACGGCACGACGCTGCGGGTGACGACGGCGCCGGAAACCGCGGTCTCCAAAGGCAGCGAGGTCTGGCTGACGCTGCCGCCGGAGCGCTGCCGGGCGCTGAGCCGCTGAGAGGGGAGCGCGTGATGAAGAAAAAGCTGTCGCGGCGTGATGTGCTGAAGGGCGCAGGCGCGCTCGCGCTCGGCACCGTGTTCGCCGAACCTGCGCGCGCAGAGGCGCCGCCGCCGGTCGCGATCACGCCGGAGCTTGTCGAGGCCGCGAAGAAGGAAGGCCGGGTCGTGCTCTACTCGGCGATGGACCTGCCGATCGGCGAGAAGCTCGGCAAGGCGTTCGAGGCGGCCTATCCCGGCGTCGCCGTGCAGATCGAGCGTGCCGGCTCCGAGCGGCTGTTCCAGCGCATCGCGCAGGAATTTGCCTCCGACATCCACGCCGCCGACGTCGTCAACAGCGCCGACGCCTCGCACTTCATTCCGTGGAAGAAGAGCGGATGGCTCGCGCCGTTCGTCCCGGAGGACGTCGCGAAATTCTTTGCCGACAACTATCGCGACGCCGACGGCATGTTCGCGACCACGAGGATATGGCTGTCCTCGATCGCCTACAACACCAGCCTCGTGAAGCCGGAGGAGGCGCCGAAGAGCTTCGCCGACCTGCTCGATCCCAAATGGGCAGGCAAGATGGTGAAGGGCCATCCCGCCTATAGCGGCACCATCATGACCGCGACCTTCCAGACGATAAGGGCGCTCGGCTGGGGCTATTACGAGAAGCTGGCGAAACAGCGCGTGATGCAGGTGCAGTCCTCGACCGATCCGCCGAAAAAGCTCGCGCTCGGCGAGCGCGGCGTCATGGCCGACGGCAATGAATATAATGTCGTGCTGCTGAAGGAAGCAGGCCAGCCGGTCGAGCCGGTCTATCCGACGGAGGGCACGCCGACCGTCTCGGGACCGACAGGCGTCTTTGCCTCCGCGCCGCATCCGAGCGCCGCGCGGCTGCTGCAGGCCTGGCTGCACACGCGCGAAACCCAGCAGTTCCTCACCGACTTCACCGCGCAATATTCCGTCCATGCGCAGGTCACCTCGAAGCCCGGCCGGCGCAAGCTTTCCGACATCAAGCTGATGCAGGAGGACCCGGCAGGCGTCGAGGCTGCCGCCGAGGAGATCAAGGCGCGTTATGCGAAGCTGTTTCGGGTGTGAGGAATGTAGACAGCCGTGCGACCGGACGTTCTTAACTTCCCCCTGAAAGGGGGAGGTCGTCGCAAAGCGACGGGAGGGGGTCACCGTGTATCGTCTCGGCTGCCCCCCTCCCCCTTTCAGGGGGAGGGAGTCAGAGACATTGCGCGAGCTCTGGATCGAAGGCGACGAGATGACAACAATCCAGATAACAGAGCGGCCTGCAAAACCCCGCATCGACTTCACAAAGCCGGTGCTTTGGCTGGTGGCCGCCTGCCTGATCATCCTGATTGCGCTACCCATGTCGTGGCTGGGCGTGTTCAGCCTCACCGACAAGGCGCGGCACTTCACGCTGCAAAACTTCGTCACGCTGTTCACCGATCCCGACTTCCTCGATCCGCTGGCAACGACCGCGATCATCGCCGTGAGCTCGGCCGTGATCTGCTGCGTGGTCGCTGCTCCCCTCAGCTGGCTGGTGTCGCGCACCGACATGCCCGGGCGGCAGATCATCCGTGCGCTGGTGACGGCTTCCTTCGTGACGCCGCCCTTCCTCGGCGCGGTCGCCTGGGAGCTGCTCGCCGCACCGAACTCGGGCCTGCTCAATCAGCTCTACCGGACGCTGACGGGCGCGGAGTCCGACACCTATCTCTTCAACATCTATTCGATGGCGGGGATCGTCTTCGTGATCTCCTGCTACACCTTTCCTTTTGTGTTCGTGCTGGTTGCGAACGCGCTCGACACCATGCCGGGCGAACTGGAGGACGCTTCCGCGATCCTCGGCGGCAAGGCTTGGACCACGGCGCGGCGCGTGACCATTCCGCTGGCGTTGCCGGCGCTGGTGGCGGGTGCGCTGATCGCCTTCCTGCAGGCGATGACGCTGTTCGGCTCGCCGGCGATCCTGGCGCTGCCGGCCGGCTTCCACACCATGACCACGAAGATCTGGAGCCTGTTCCAGTATCCGCCGAAGCTGGAGCTGGCCGCGGCCGCCGCGGTGCCGCTGCTGCTCCTCACCATCCTGCTCCTGCAGGCGCAGAAATTCATCCTCGGACGCCGCGGCTACTCGGTGGTCGGCGGCAAATATGGCGCGCCCCGCCGCGTCGAGTTGAAGGCGTGGCGGTGGGCCGCGCTGGCGTTCTGCCTCCTGCTGCTGCTCAGCCCGGTGTTCCTGCCCTATTTCGCGCTGCTCAACGCCGCGTTCTCGCCGAACGCCACCACGCTCGCGACGCCTTCGACACTGACCCTGCACAACATCGTCTTCGTCTTCACCGAATTGTCGTCGACCGGGCTGGCACTGAAGAACACCGTGATCCTGGGCGCCGCGACCGCGACCATCGGCACGGCGCTCGCGCTCATCATTGCCTATGTGACGACGCGGCGTGTGATTGCCGGCTGGCGCGCGCTCGGCTTCCTCGCCACCGCACCCGTCGCCGTGCCCGGCATCGTGCTCGGCGTCGGACTGTTCCTAAGCTACACGCGGCCACCCTTCGTGCTCTACGGCACGCTGTGGATCCTCCTGATCGCGTTCCTCACCATCAACCTGCCCTCCGCCTATCAGCAATTGCAGGCGGCGTTCACGACCATCCACCCCGAGCTGGAAGACGCAAGCCGCATCCTCGGCGCCACCCGGCTGCGCTCGCTGGTGCAGATCACCGCGCCGCTGCTGCGCACCGGCGTGATCGCGACCTGGTGCTTCATCTTCATCGGCGTGATGCGCGAGCTGTCCGCCGCAATCGTGCTGTTCACCTCGCAGACCAAGGTGATCTCGGTCCTGATCTACGATCTCAACGAAAGCGGCGACCTCGCCGCCATCGCCGTGCTCGGCATCGCCATGCTGGTGATCACCTTCGTGGTGGTGCTGGCGGTGAACCGCATTCCGATGTTCGGCGCCAATGCGGGTGCGCGACTGCGGAACAACTGACCCGCCCGCCCCGCGCTCTGGCAATTTCCGCGGTTTGAGCCCATATCAGGCCGGCTGAGAGCAAGCGGGAAAAGACGAGAACCAACGTGACAGAAACCCTGCAAAAACAGACCCCGGTACCCGTCGCGCCGCGCCGGCCGCATTCCTTCAGCCGCCACGGCATCACGATCACGGATGATTACGCCTGGCTGAAGGACCCGAACTGGCAGGAGGTTCTGCACGATCCCGCGGTGCTCGATCCCGACATCCGCAAATACCTGGAGGCCGAGAACGCCTTTACCGAAGGCCTGCTCGGCCATACCGCTGCCCTGCAGAAGAAGCTGGTTGCGGAAATGCGCGGCCGCATCAAGGAGGACGATTCCAGCGTGCCATCGCCGGATGGCCCGTTCGCCTATTTCCGCAAATTCCGCGAGGGCGGCCAGCACGAGCTGTTTGCGCGCATGCCGCGCGACGGCGGCGAGGCGACCATCGCGCTCGACGGCGACGAGCTTGCGAAAGGCCACGACTATTTCAAGTTCGGCGGCAGCCGCCATTCGCCGGATCATCGCCTCGTGGCCTGGAGCGCCGACACCAAGGGCTCGGAATATTTCTCGATCCGCGTGCGCGACTGGGAGGGCAAGAAGGACCACGACGACCTCGTCGAGGAAACCGACGGAGGCGTGGTGTGGAGCGCGGACTGCAAGAGCTTCTTCTATGTCAAGCTCGACGACAACCACCGCCCGATGCAGGTCTGGCGCCATCGCCTCGCCACGCTGCAATCGGACGACATCCTCGTCTACGAGGAAAAGGACCCCGGCTGGTTCACCCATCTGCATGAGTCGACCAGCGGCCGCTTCTGCGTGATCGCCGGCGGCGACCACGAGACATCGGAGCAGCGCATCATCGATCTCGAAAATCCCGACGCACCGCCGCGGCTGATCGCGCCGCGCGAGACCGGCGTGCAATATGCAATCGCCGACCGCGGCGAAGAGCTGTTCATCCTCACCAATGCCGACAACGCGATCGATTTCAAGATCGTCACCGCGCCGCTTCGCTCGCCCGAACGCAAGAACTGGCGCGACCTGATTCCCTATCGCCCCGGCATCTATGTGATCGATCACGACCTCTATTCGGGATACATGGTGCGGCTGGAGCGCGCCAATGCGCTGCCCTCCATCGTCATCCGCGATCTCAGGACGGGCGAGGAGCACGCCATCGCCTTTGACGAGGCCGCCTATTCGCTCGATACGCTCGGCTCCTACGAATTCGAGACGACGAATTTGCGCTTCTCCTATTCCTCGATGACGACGCCGCTCGAAGTCTACGACTACGACATGGCCAAGCGCACGCGTACCTTGCGCAAGCGGCAGGAGATCCCTTCCGGACACAACCCTTCCGACTACGTCACCACGCGGATCATGGCGAAGTCCCATGACGGCGCCGAGGTGCCGGTCTCGCTGTTGCACCGGCGCGACTTCACGCGCGACGGCAAGGCGCCGCTGCTGCTCTATGGCTACGGCTCCTATGGCGTCGCGATGCCGGCGTCCTTCAACGCCAACCGCCTGTCGCTGGTCGATCGCGGCTTCACCTACGCCATCGCGCATGTCAGGGGCGGCACCGACAAGGGCTGGGGCTGGTATCTCGACGGCAAGCGCGACAAGAAGACCAACACCTTCGATGATTTCGCGGCCTGCGCCCGTGCGCTGATCGATGCCGGCTATACCAGCGAAAAGCGCCTCGTCGCCCATGGCGGCAGCGCCGGCGGCATGCTGATGGGCGCAGTCGCCAACCGGGCGGGCGAGTTGTTCGGCGGCATCGTCGCCGAAGTGCCGTTCGTCGACGTGCTCAACACCATGCTGGACGATTCGCTGCCGCTGACGCCACCGGAATGGCCGGAGTGGGGCAATCCGATCCAGAGCGAGAAGGATTTCCGCACCATCCTCTCCTACTCGCCCTACGACAATGTCGCGGCCAAAAGCTACCCGGCCATCCTCGCGATGGGCGGGCTCGCCGATCCGCGCGTCACCTATTGGGAGCCGGCGAAATGGATCGCGCGGCTGCGCGCCACCATGACCGGCGGCGGCCCGGTCGCGCTGCGCACCAACATGGGCGCGGGCCATGGCGGCGCGTCGGGGCGGTTCGACCGGCTCGACGAGGTCGCGATCGTCTATGCGTTTGCGCTGTGGGCGGTCGGGATGGCGGAACGGGGCGAGGTGTGAGTTCTCCCTCTCCCCGCACGCGGGGAGAGGTGAAGTAAGTATCACCTTCCCATCTTCTTCCGCCACTCGGCAAAATCCTTCAGCGTCTGCTCGTCGGTGGCGGGATAGAGTCCGAAAATGCCGCGGCCCTTGCGCACCTCCTCGGTGACGAAATCCTCGAACGCCGTCATCTCGAAGGTCTCATCCGCGATCTCGTCCGCGAGATGCGCGGGGATCACGATCACCCCATCGCTGTCGCCGAGGATGACGTCGCCGGGAAACACCGGCGCGTCGCCGCAAGCAATCGGGCAGTTGATCTCGATCGCCTGGTGCAGCGTCAGATTGGTGGGCGCACTCGGCCGATGGTGAAAGGCGGGAAAGCCGAGCCTGGCGATCTCCGCCGCATCGCGAAAGCCGCCATCGGTGACGACGCCGGCACAGCCCCGCTGCTTCAAGCGCGTCACCAGGATCGCGCCGGCGGAAGCGGCGCGGGCATCTTTCCGGCTGTCCATGACCAGCACCGCGCCGGGCGGGCAATCCTCGATCGCCTTGCGCTGCGGATGCGACCGGTCGCGGAACACCTCGAGCTTGTTGAGGTCTTCGCGCGCGGGCATGTAGCGCAGCGTGAAGGCTTCCCCCACCATGGTCGGTTGATCGGGACTCAAGGGGTGGACATCCTGGATGCACTGGATGCGGAAGCCGCGCTTGTAGAGCGCGGTCGCGACCGTCGCGGTCGACACGGTCTTCAGTTTGTTGCGGGTGGCGTCGCTGAGTTTTGACATTTGGCTGATCCTGCTGTCATTCCGGGGCGCGAAGCGAACCCGGAATCTCGAGGTTCCGGGTTCGCGCTGCGCGCGCCCCGGAATGACGGGCGGTTAATAAATCGACGGTTCTTCCACTGGCTTGCCAAAGCCGGTTTCGAGGAAATCGAAATCGCAGCCGTCATTGGCCTGCCGGATGTGGCGCGAGAACATCCAGCCATAGCCGCGCTCGTAGCGTCGCTCCGGCGGCGTCCACTCGGCACGGCGTTTTGCGAGCTCGGCCTCCGGCACGTCGAGATTGATGCTGCGCGAAGCGACGTCGAGCATGATGCGGTCGCCATTCCGCACCAGCGCCAGCGGCCCGCCGATGAAGGATTCCGGCGCGACATGCAGGATGCAGGCGCCGTAGCTGGTGCCGCTCATCCGCGCATCCGAAATCCGCACCATGTCGCGCACGCCCTGCTTCACGAGCTTTGTCGGGATCGGCAGCATGCCCCATTCCGGCATGCCGGGCCCGCCCTGCGGCCCGGCATTGCGCAGGATCAGTACGTGATCGGCTGATACGTCGAGATCGGGATCGTCGATCGCCTTCTTCATCGACGGATAATCGTCGAATACCAGCGCCGGCCCGGTATGCCTGAGGAAGCGCGGATCGCAAGCCGACGGCTTGATGACGCAGCCATCCGGCGCGAGGTTGCCCTTGAGCACGGCGAGCGCGCCTTCCCGGTAGATCGGGTTGTCCACGGTGCGGATCACGTCGTCGTCATGGACCTCGGCGTGCGCGATGTTGTCGCCAACCGGCTTGCCCGTGACGGTGAGGCAATCGAGATGAAGATGATCCCGGATGCGGCTCATCAGGCCCGGCAGGCCGCCGGCATAGAAGAAGTCTTCCATCAGATATTTGTCGCCGGAGGGCCGGACATTGGCGATCACGGGCACCTTGCGGCTCGCCTTCTCGAAATCGTCGAGCGAGATGTCGCACCCGGCCCGGCGCGCCTGCGCGATCAGATGAATGATCGCGTTGGTCGAGCAGCCCATCGCCATCGCGACCGTGATCGCGTTCTCGAAGGCCTTTCTGGTCTGGATCTTCCGCGGCGTGAGGTCCTCCCACACCATCTCGACGATGCGGCGGCCGCATTCGGAGGCCATGCGGATGTGGCCGGCGTCCGCCGCCGGGACGGACGAGGCGCCGGGCAGACTCATGCCGATCGCCTCCGCGATCGCCGTCATGGTCGAGGCGGTACCCATGGTCATGCAGGTGCCGTAGCTGCGCGCGATGCCGGCCTCAACATCGACCCAGTCCCTTTCGGAAATTTTTCCGGCGCGCCGCTCGTCCCAATATTTCCAGGCGTCCGAGCCGGAGCCGAGCGTCCTGCCCTTCCAGTTGCCGCGCAGCATCGGGCCGGCCGGCAAATAGATCGTCGGCAGGTTCATGCTGGTGGCGCCAAGCAGCAGCGCCGGCGTGGTCTTGTCGCAGCCGCCCATCAGCACGACGCCATCGACGGGATGGCCGCGCAGCAATTCCTCGGCGTCCATCGCCAGCAGGTTGCGATAGAGCATGGTGGTCGGCTTCAACAGCGACTCCGACAGCGACAGCGCCGGCAGCTCGAGCGGGAAGCCGCCGGCCATCAGGACGCCGCGCTTGACGTCGTCGACCCGCGATTTGAAATGCATGTGGCAGGGCTGCGCGTCCGACCAGGTGTTGAGGATCGCGATCACCGGGCGGTCCTTCCACTCTTCCGGCGCATAGCCCATCTGCATGGCGCGCGAGCGGTGACCGAAGGAGCGGAGATCGTCGGGCGCGAACCAGCGCGCGCTGCGCAGCGTCTGCGGGTCTTTCTTTTTCGTCATGGCGGAATCCGTCATCGTCGAGGGCCTAAAGCGCGATGGCTTCAAATCGCCATCACACTTTAGCTCTTTATTGAGCATGATCTTCTTCGGAAAACCGGTACCCACTTTTCCGGATCATGCTTTAGCAGGCGTCATCCCACAGGGGTTGGAAGCGGGCAAGCCCGGCGGTGCGGGGTGAGGCGCGGCTCCTGGTGCGCTGCATCATGAGGGGAGCGCGAGCGTTCGCAGCTGGCGCCATCGAAGCCAAATCGCGCACCCCTCGGCGGTGGCATGCGTCTGCCCGGCAGCTTGTACAGGAAAGCAAAGTCCGCGAACTTGGCAACGCGACGATGGTCGAACGCGTTCGCGCTTGCGCGCGTCGCCGGTTTCAGTGCAATGCTGCAACCTGCCGGCGATGGGACGACCCCGGAGAAAATTGGCGTTGGCGGATATCCTGATCGTGGACGACGAGCCGGCGGTGCAGGCCACCATCCGGATCGTGCTGGAGCGTGCCGGCCATCGCGTGGTGGCGGCCGACGACGGATCGCGCGGCCTTGCGCTATGCGAGGCCGAGCCGTTCGACCTGCTCATCCTCGATATCTTCATGCCGGGAATGGACGGGCTGGAGACGATGCGCCACATCCTCGAACGCCGGCCGCAGCTTCCGATCCTGATGGTATCCGGCCGGCCGCTGTCCTGGGATCCGGCGACGGCGCCCGATTTCCTGAAAATAGCGACGCGGCTCGGGGCGATCGCAAGCCTGCCGAAGCCGTTCAAGCCGGCGGATCTGCTTGCCGCGGTCAAAGGCTGCCTCGAAGCGCCGAAGCGGCCGTTCGCGGAGTGAGCGCGACGCGCCCTCAGGCGCGCTGGGCAGTCATCACGATTCGGATCAGGTCGGCGGCGTTGCGGGCGCCGAGCTTCTTCATGATGTTGGCGCGGTGGTCCTCGATGGTGCGCGGGCTGATGCCGAGCTGGCGGCCGGCTTCCTTGTTCGACGCGCCGGCGGTGAACTGTTCCAGCACCTCGCGCTCGCGCCGCGTCAACGGCTCGCGTCCCGGAAAATGCAGCGACGCGACTTTCGGCATCGCGGCTTCCTGCTGGCGGCGCTGATAGGCGGTGATCGCCTCATTGAGACGCATCACGATCTCGCTACCGCGAAACGGCTTCTCGACGAAATCAAGCGCGCCGTGCTTGATGGCGCTGACCGCCATCGGGATGTCGCCCTGTCCGGAGATGATGAAGATCGGCGCCGGATACTCCTCGCCGTGCAGTTCCTTCAGGATGTCGAGACCGGATTTGCCGGGAATGTGCACGTCGAGCAGGATGCAGGCCGGGGTTCGGCTCCTTGCCACCGCGAGCAACGCCGCGCCGTCCGCAAAGCAAATCACATCATAGCCCGCCGCCTTCAGCACCAGGGATAGGGTGTCGCGAACCGCAGGATCATCGTCGACGACGAAGACCTCACCACGCGAGGCTGCTTTTTCGGCCATGTGCCACCGCCCATAGACAGCGAAAATCAGACGCACTGCCGACCCGCTCGCCGTGCGGAATTCGGCGTGTCCGTATTTGTACGGGAGCACGACTTAACGCACAAGTAGCAACGCACGCCATACAACGCGAGATCGGAGCGCATCGATGCAAGAAAAGCGAGACAAATCGACCGAGCCGGCGGATGGACGGCCAGATGCCAGCCACCGATCGGTGGTCGCCGATCTGACCTCTCTGGTCGGCCGCGTGCAGGCCAGCCTCGCATTGGTCGAAATGACTATTGCGCGCGAAGCCGCGGCTGCCGAGGAACCGGCCGACGTCTTCGTGCTTGATGATCTCACGCTGCCTTACGAGAAGGCTCACGCAGCGTTGAAGATGTCGGACGAGCGCCTCACCGCCGCACTGCATTTCCTGAGGAACGCGGGAACCGCGTGAATCCGACGTCAAGGCCGGTCGCGCCGGTGGCCGGCCACCGCCGCCGGGGCACAATTATCTCCATCAGCCGCTCACGCCGTGCTCACGCGCGCGTTATGCGTCGGCCTCGCGCACCTTCCGCTTTCCCTGCCGGGCTTTCAGAAACTGAACGTCCATCTCCGCGCCGTTGACCTTGATCAATTCGCAGCGACGATAGGCAAGGCCGGTCGACGACAGCAGCAGGAAGAACTCCTTCAGATTGAGTCCCTGGATCGAACCCTCGACGCTCAGCATGGCGTCGTTGTCGGAGATCGCGTTGAGCTGGCAATTGCGCCGCCAGGTGCCGTCGATGGCCATGATGCAAACGTCGTAGCCGCGGCTGAAGGTCACGCGGTCGAGAATCTTGCCGTCCTCCGCCATCACTTAGATCCCCGCCAGCGCTGCCAGTTGCGGCGCGGCCGCGGGCTTGCCCGCCAGCCTTGCCGACTGCGTCGCGCTCGGCCGATAGACGCCGCGGCGTTCCGGCTGCGGCTCGAACGCCCCGGTCAGGCCCACCACCGTCTCGGCCGCGCCGAGCACCAGGAAACCGTCGCGCTCGATGGTTCCGGCAAGCCGTCGGAAGATGTTGTCCTTGGTCGGCTGATCGAAATAGATCAGCACGTTGCGACAGAAGATCACGTCGAACGTGCCGAGTTGCGTGAAGTCGTGCAGCAGATTGAAACGCCGGTGATGGACCATCGCGCGGATATCCGGGCTGATCTGCCACAGCTCGCCGCTCTGCTTGAAGTATTTGACGAGAAGCTGGATCGGCAGGCCGCGCTGCACCTCGAACTGGCTGTACAGGCCCGCCTTCGACTTTTCGAGCACGCCCTCGGAGAGGTCGGTCGCGACGATCTCGACGCGGAACCCGGCCATGGCCAGCCCCATCTCCTTGATGCACATCGCGAGCGAATAGGGCTCCTGGCCGGTCGAAGATGCAGCACACCAGATCCGGATGCTCTTGCGGGATGTGCGCGCCCGCAACAACTCCGGCATGATCAGCTCGCGGAAATGGTCGAACGGCGCCTTGTCGCGGAAGAAGAACGTCTCGTTGGTGGTCATGGCTTCGACCGCCTGGCCTGCGAGCGGCGCGGCGCCGCCGCGGATCGCCTGCACCAGCTCGCCGATCCCGGGCAGGCCGGACTTGCGCGCGAGCGGAAGCAGGCGGCTCTCGATCAGGTACTGCTTGTCATCCGACAAATCGAGACCGGAACGTTCCTTGAGAAACTTGCGCAGATACTCATAGTCGGACGGGATCACGACGGCCTCTCTTGACGCAAACGCTTCGGATTCAGGCGGACGGGCCGGCGGATTGCAGCAAGCCGACTTCCATGAATTTCGCGGCGACGATTTCCTTGTCGAACGGCTTCATGATGTACTCGTCGGCACCCGCGCGCAGCGCCAGCGAGATATGTTCGATGTTGTTTTCGGTGGTGCAGAACACCACCTTCGGCCCCTCGCCGCCTGGCAGGTCGCGCAGACGGCCGAGAAATTCGTAGCCATCCATCACGGGCATGTTCCAGTCGAGCAGGATGGCGTCCGGCAGGGCATCCCTGCAGGCTTGCAGCGCCTGCTCGCCATCGGCGGCTTCGATGATCGCGAAATCGAGTTTCTCCAGGATCTGCCGGGCGATCTTTCGCACGACACGGGAATCGTCGACCACGAGGCATGTTTTCATGTTTGACCCTCCTTGCCGATCTCATGCGGCGGACGGATTGCGCCTCGGCTAAGCGATAGCGGCCCGGCTTGTTCATTTCCGTTAATTTCATGGTCCGTGGAAATACGGAGGGGCGCGCACGGTGCGGCCAACGCAAAAACGGCGGGGTTTCCCCCGCCGTTTGGCTTTCGATTCAATATTATGCGGTTTAGCGCAGCAGCTGCAGCACGCTGGCCTGGGCCTGGTTGGCGAGCGACAGCGCCGAGACCGCGATCGACTGGCGGGTCGACAGCGCCTGGCTGTTGGCCGCTTCCTCGTTGGTGTCGGCGAGCGTCAGGTTCGACGAACCGGTCTGCAGCACGTTGATCAGGTTCTTGGAGAAGTCCTGGCGGATCTGCACGATCGACAGGTTCGAACCCAGCGTCGAAGCTTCCGAGCGCAGCGTCGAGGAGGCCGTCGTCAGCGTGGTCAGCGCCTTATTGGCCGAGGCGTTGTCCAGGAAGTCGGTGCCTGCCGTCAGCGTCGACAGCCCAAGGCCAACGGCGTTGAAGGTCACGCCGGAGATGCTCAGCGTCGACTTGCCGGTCTCGTTGAACACGAGCTTCAGCGTGTCGCCGTTCAGCAGGTTGACGCCGTTGAACGAGGCGTCCTGCGCCGTGGTGTTGATCTGCGCCAGCACGTTGTTGTACTGCGCGACCAGGCTCGCACGCTGCGCCTGCGAGTTCGGATCGGCCACCGGCGCCGCCGGGGTCAACCCGTTGAAGGCCGCGCCGCTCAAGGTCGCCGAGCCGCCGATCGTGCCGATCGTCGAGGATGCCTCGTCGTTGGTCGTGGTGATGCTGATCTTGCCGGTCGCGGCATCGATCGTCGCCTGCAGATTGTTGCCGGCCAGCGCCGCGTTCAATCCGTTCAGCGTCGAGACCTGGCCGTTGCCGGTGCCGAAGGTGATCGAGGTCGCCGTTCCCCCGCCCGTGGGGTTGATCGTCAAGGTCTCGCCGGACAAGGCGGGCGGCCCGACATTGGTGGTGCCGGCGGTCAAGCCGAGCTTGCCAAGCGCGGTGCCGGAGATCACCAGGTTCTGGCTGGTGCCGGTGGACAGCGTGATCTTGCCGCTGTTGACGCTGGAGGCGGTGGTGGCGCCGGTCACCGTATCGATCGCGGAGAGCAGGTGGGCAACGGTGTCGCCGACGCCGATATTGGTGCCCGTGGAGGTCGAGCCGGCAACGAAGGAGAAGGTGGTGCCGTTGACGACCAGGGTGTCGCCGGTGGAGATGGCTGACGACAGCGAGTCGGTGTTGGCGGCGCCCGACAGCGTGGTGGCGCTGGTGATGGCGACGGCCGAGGTCAGGTTGTTGTTGACGGCGGTGCCGGTCACGGTGGCGTTGGTGCCGGTGGTGCCGAGCAGGTTGTTGGCGGTGGCGCCGGTGATGGCGGCCGAGGTGATGCTGGACTTGGCGGAGTAGCCGAGCGGGCTCTGCAGCACCTGGTTGGCGATCGACTTGGCGCTGTCGACGAGGCTCTGCAGCGAGGTGATGCCGCTATTGGCGGCCTGCAGCACCTGGACGCCGTTGCCGATGCCGTCGAGCAGGTTGCCGATGTCGCTGGCGCGGTTGTTCAGTGACTGGGCGGTGAAGAAGTTGGTGGGGTTGTCGAGGGCCGAATTGACCTTGTTGCCGGTGGCGAGGTCATTCTGAGTGGTAGCAAGCAGCGAAGCGGTGGACTGCAGCGAAAGCAGGTTCTGGCGAACCGAGGCCGAAAGCACAATGCCGGTCATACTCATATCCTTCTGGACAGACGCAACTAGAACCGCTGCACGGTTACATGTGCAGCGCGCCGGCCACCCTGCACACTTAACCCTACCGACTGGTTAAGCCGCGGTCCGTACAACTACGGCAGCAACGGAGGATCGACGCACCGGCCCGGGGCCTACCGGCGCGGCAGACCGGCATGCGCACGTGCGAGGCGGCGCGGCTCCGCTCAGCCGGCGTCGCGCTGCCCGCGCGCGTCCGTCTCCGACAGGCACTCCCTCACCGCCATCAGCAGCGCCGCCGGCGTGAACGGCTTGCGCAGGCATCGCGACGCGCCGAGCTCGAGCGCCATCTTCAGGAAATCGGGCGCCGGCGCATTGAGACTGGCGAAGGCGTAGCCGGACATCGCCACCAGCGGAACCGCCGGGGCGCGTTCGTGAAAGATCCTGATCGACTCGAAGCCACGCATGTGCGGCATGAAGATGTCGACCAGCATCAGGTCGAAGGCTTGGCCCTCAAGCGCGCGCAGTCCCGCTTCCCCGCCATCAGCGATCACAACTTCGAAATCCTGACGCTCCAGGCAGAGTTGGACCGCGCTGCAGACCAGCGGATCGTCATCGACGACGAGAATACGCGGCATGCTTCCCTCCGCTCATGATTGCTGCGGTGAATCGCTGCGTAATCCCATTTCGGCTGCAAAGCGACCCGCGTGTCTGCCCGGTACAATGTATAGGCTTTATCCGAATTGCATACTTGCGAAAATACAACGATGTCGAAGCGTCCGCCCAACCACCTGCTGCAAGCGCTCTGCGACACCGATTTCCGCGCGCTGCAGCCGCATCTCAAGCGCCGGGAACGCGATGCTGATCGAAGCCGGCGCGGTTCCCTCGCAGGTGTTCCTGCCGCATAGTGGGACCTCGCGGAGTTCCGCCTTGTGGCCGATCGCAGTGCAGCCATGCGCAACCTTCTGATCCGCACGAGCTTGCCGCGGACATATCGAGATCATCAGCGCGGCGCTGCGGCGCTCCGCCTGGGAATGCCACGAGGCCGTCAGACCGCGTATCGGCGGCGGCTGCCGACGCCATGAGCCGGCCCCCCGCGGACGATTGCGGCCGTACTTCTACGGCTGGTGATTTTCATACATGGCTAACCATGAATGACGATGATGCCGCCGCCACAGGAGAGCATCATGTTCACGTTCGAGACGGCCGACCAGAAGGAAGCCCGTCGTTTCCGTATCGCTCAGTTCAACGGCAGGACCACCACGGTCAGGAGCGGCGGCGCCACCGTGACAGGCTATGTTCGATCCGTGCGGGAGATGAACGCGAGCATTCCGCCGCGCTGGACCATCACGATCGTTCCGAGCGCGCCGAAGCAAACCCCGCCGTCGAGCGCACGGCTCGTGCCGCCCGAACGCCTGTTCGCCGAAGATTATTGCTGAAATCGTCAAGCCGTCGCGGACCGCTGCGCATCGACCGCCGGCCGACCGCGGGCCCTCAATCCTCGCGGTAGAGCAGCGCCGCGCGGACCAGATCCGCAGTATTGCGCGCGCCGAGCTTGCGCATCACCTCGGCGCGATGGCTCTCGAAGGTTCGCGGGCTGATGCGCATGCGCAAGGCGCCCTGCTTGTTGGTGTGCCCCTCGCTGATCAGCTTCAAGACCTCGCGCTCGCGCCGGGTGAGCGGCTTGCGGCCGGCGACTGATGCCGGTGCTGCGCGCGGAACATTGCGATCGTCATCGCCGGTTGCAGCGGGACGCGCCGCCCCAAGCTGCGCCCCGGAAAGCCGCTCGACAAAGGCACAGACACGCATGGTTTGCTGCAGCGCATTCTCGATGATCTGCTGCAAATAGCTGCGATCGCCGTCGGCCTCGATCAGTCGCCGGCTGTGCAGCTTGATTTCGCCCATATAGAGCAACAGTGCCGTCAGCGGCCCGTTGAGCTCGCGCAGGATCGCCGCGGCGGTTTCACCGGTGAGCGGCACGGCGAGCGGCAAATTGGCAAGGTCTGCCTCGCTGAGAGGCGTGCCGGATTCGATCCACTTCGCGACGGTCGAATCGGGCAAGCGCTTTTCGTGCGGCATCTCAGTTGTTTAACGGAACTGAGGCGGATCCGCAGTTAAATTCGTGCCCAGTAAGATTACGGTGTTCCCGTGCCGCCGCGCCCTCGGCGAGCCCGCCTGTTGACCGCCCTGCCGCTCCATCCGGTGCGCGCGAGGTCGCCTGCATTCCGTATTTTTACGGTACGGCTAAAGCCAATATTTACGAAATTACCGTTGGCTGCTGTTGCGGTTGGGAGCGCGCAAATGCCTCCACGCATCGGCCGACCACTCCCGGTCGCCATCGAGCTGCGGACCTCGCGCGCCATGAAGCAAACCGAGCGGATCTGGGACTTCCTGCAGCGGCTCAGTCCGCTGACGCGGAGTTGTCTGCTCGCGGAGCTGGAGCGGCTCGAACATTGCGGCGTCGAGATCTCGGGCTCCAGCGACATCCAGGCCAAGCTGCGCGCCGAATTCCGCAAGGACGGCAGCAGCCAGAGCCGCATCAGCGATCCCGCGCGCCTGTTCTTCGCGCCGCTCGAGCCGGTGCTGGTCGATGGCGCGCCCGAGCACGACAATGCCGGCAGGATACCGCGCGGCTCGCTGCTGCCGATCTGGGAGTGGATCATCCGCGATCTGCCGACGATGGCGCGCGACTATGTCGACGAGGTCGGCAAGCTCGCCACCTCCGACAAGCCGAAGGAGCTGCGCAAGGCGGCAGCGACCTTCCAGACCAAGGTCGTCAAATATCTGGAGAACGCGCTCGCCTCGCCTGACAGCGCCGAGCAGACGCGCGCCAAGCTCGCGACCTACACGGCCGCACAATCAGCCTATCGCGACCTCACCAAGATGATGATCGTGCTGCGTGCGCGCGAGACGCTGACGAAATTCGACGCGGCGCTGCCGGTGAAGATCGACAATTTCGACGAGGCGATCCAGGGCAAGGTCGGAACGCTGCTGAACGGCCTGAAGAAGGAGCATGCCGACGCGCTGCCGTTCGGGCTCGCGATGGTCGCCAGGCGGCTGAAGACGCCGTGGCAACTGATCTTCCTGGCGACCCGGGCGGCCGCCAGCAAGAAAGCGGCCGACATCGCCACGACGCCCTATGCCATCACCGTCTCGATGGCGCTCGACCAGATCGAGGATGCGCGTTCGACGCTGCGCATGGCGCTGCGCCGGAACCGCGTGCTGGTGGCGCGCGAGATCCTGGTCGCGATCTATGAGGCCGAATACGCGTTGCAGACCCGGATCAACGAGCTCGACGATTCCGACTGGGGTCGGCGCCTGCGCCACCTGATGGACAGCATCGCCGCGCTGATCGAATCCGAGGTGAGCCGCTTCCCGCCCGAGGTCGGCCACGTGCTGGGATCGCGCAGCCTGCGCGGCGGCGGGTCGCTGATGCGCCGCCTCGGCCATCTGGCATGGCGCGGGCGCGACGCGGTGAGCCATTCCGTGAATTCCTGCCTCAAGCTGATCGGCCAGAGCTAGCGGCGCTCGATTCGGCCGCTTCACCGGGCTGCCGGACCGAGCTCTCGAGGCTCCGTGTGCGCCGCAGGTTGAAGAACGTCGCGATGAAGCGGCCCGAGACGACGAACCTGAACCACCAATACGCCATTCGCCGCATGTTCATCGCCCGGCCCTCGAAGCTGACTGGCCCTGCCGTCCCCATCCATAGCGCCGCGGCCACCAATCCCTTGTGAGCTGTCTCACAATCGCGCTGCGACAAGATTGGGCAGCTCCTCTCTGATCGCCGGCACCGCGAAGACGGTTCGGCGTTTACAGGCAGGCGTTCTGTCGCAATGATCGCCTAAAAAGACCCTGGAGGCGGGGGACATTCCCAAGGGAGAATAGCGATGCGTGGCAGACGCGGATTGTTGCTGGCGATGGCCGTACTGGCCGGAGGCCTGACCCTGACCTCATCGGCACGGACACAGACCACGCCGACCGACGCGGCGACGCCGACACCCGACAACGCAGTGATGCTCACGATCTTCCTCAAGCACGACCAGTCGCGTCCGCTCGGCGAACTCAACGCGCAGCTCGAGCGGCAGGGCTACTACAAGGCGTTTCCGCCCGCCGGCGTCGAAGTGGTGAGCTGGTATGTGATGATGGGGATCGGCCAGGTGGTGACGCTGCGCCTGCCGGCCTCGCGGCTGCGCGAGGTCAACCGCATCTTCGAGACCATGGCCTGGGGCGCCTATCGCACCGAGTTCTATCCGACCTACGACTACAAGGCGGTCGGGCTTGCCGCGCACGACAAGGCGATCGCGCAGTAACCGCTTCTCGCAAGAAAACCCGGTTCAGCCCCGCGCGCCGCGCACGGGGCCGAACCGCAGCCGCGCGTGGCTGCATCAGCCGGCACTGAGCGAGACCACCGCCTTGTCGTAGTCGCCCGCGCCCATGCTGCCGGGCTCGAAGATGCCGTGCTCGGCGATCCAGCCGAAGGAGCGTTCGAAGACCTGGCGGCTGTAAGGCTCGAACACGATGCGCTCGCCCGGGCCCCAGCGCCGCGTATCCATTCGAGCGTGGAAGCGTTCGGGGAATTCCATCTTGTAGTAATGCGTATAGAGCTCTGGCCGCAGATCGATGTCGCGCTGGGCGCGGCGCAGCGCCTGGAAGTAGCGCCGCACGTCTTCCATGTCGGGATCGCCGTTGACCATCGCGCCGATCATGAAGGTGGTGTCGATGATCTTGCGGTAGCCGAGCTGCTCGGCAAAGTAATAGGGACCGCCGAACAGCGTCGCGGCCTTCGTCCCGCCCTCGAAGAACGCCTCCATGCGGCTGAACAGCATGCCCTCGTCGAACGACAGGTTGATCTCCTCGCGCGAAAGGTAACCCTCCAGCGCCTGGATGGTCGCGTAGTGGCTGCCCGACTGGTAGCCGACCGAGATCGGCACGTGCGCGAGATCGGCGGGCGAGGCGATCGCGCCGTCCGCCGCGACAAAGATGCCCGATGGCGCCACCGAATAGGCATCCGCGAACAGTTTGGTGTGGCCGCGCGAGGCGGCGACGTTGACGGTCCAATGGCAGGCGCAGGTGATGTTGGATTCGCGGCCCTTCTCGATGCTCTGGAAAGCGCCGCTCTGCCCGTGGGTGGCGTGGTGCGCCCCGTCGCTCGACCGGATGAATTCCTTGAACTCGTAGTCGAGACCTTCGTCGCGGAAATAGCCCTTTTCCTCGGCGACCCATTCCTGCAACCGGAAATGCGGCTCGATCTTGAATTTCGGCATGGTCCGCTCCTTGTTCCTGTGACGTCTTCGTCCCCTTGATGTCTTCCTTCGCTGGCCCGCGATGCGTCGCCGGCGGCCTTGACCAAGCCTAGAGCGCGGACCACGATGCCGCGATGCCTAATCGGGAATGACGTCCATGCCCAACGGGAATTATCTCGACCTGCAGCTTCGCGACCTGCATTTGCTGCAGGCGATGCTGGGCGAAGGCAGCCTGACCCGGGCGGCCGCGCGGCTGGGCGTCACGCAACCGACCTTGAGCAAGGCGTTGGCGCGGCTGCGGGCCCAGCTCGACGATCCCTTGCTGGTGCGCGACGGGCAAATGATGCGGCCGACGCCCAAGGCCGCAGAGCTGCTCGCGCCCCTGAACAATCTCCTGAGCGGCGCCAGGGGCCTGCTCGATCCCGAGCATGCGCCGTTCGACCCGCGCCTTTCCAGCCGCCTGTTCCGGCTGCTGGTCAGCGACGTCGGCATGCTGCTGTTCCTCCCCGCCGTGACCGCGCATCTGGCGGCCAGCGGACCGAGGCTGAAGCTCGAGGCGCTGCCGCTCGACTCCCGTCATTTCGAGGCACGGCTCTCGACCGGCGAAGCCGACCTCGCGCTCGGCGCCTATGCAAAGGCGCCGCGCGACCTGCGCCGTCAGCTTCTCTACACCGACGGCTACACCAGCGTGGCGCGGCGCAACCATCCCAGGCGCGACCACCTCGCGCGGCCAGGCGAATTCCGCGCCGCGCAGCACATCCTCGTCACCGCCTCGGAAACCGGACATGCCGCGCATCAGATCGCGCAGCAGAGCATCGAAGCCGCGATCGCGCCCGAGCGCGTGCTCTTGAAACTGCCGAGCTTCATCGCCGCGGCGCTGGTCGCCGCCGGCAGCGACGGCATCGCCACCATTCCATCCAATCTCGCCGAAGCGCTCAAGGAACGGCTCAGGCTCGTCGCCTTCCGCCCCCCGCTGTCGATGCCGCCGATCATGGTCGCGCAATATTGGCACGAGCGCTACCACCGCGACGCCGGCCACCGCTGGCTGCGGCAGGCCTGCGTTGCGCTGTTCTCGCACAAGACCGTGAGGCGCCACGAACCCCTTGTCAGGGCAGGCGGTAGCTCAACCCTTCCAGCCATTGCCGCTCGGCATAACCTGCCGACCAGTTGACAGCGGGCGTCTCGACGATGCCGATCACGACATCTGCGCGCGCGATCGCCAGTTCACACTCGAGCCCGTCGAGAATGCGCCCGAACAGGCGCCGCTTGTCGCGCGCCGCATAGCCCCGCCCGGCATGGATCAGAACCGCGAGATGCGGGCCGCCAGGGGCGGCTTGCACCCCTGCCTCGCCTTCGAGCGCCCCCTGGACGAAGCAGAACGCCGTCTCCTCCGGCAGCGCCTGCTCGATCGCGGCCTCGACGACCGAGGCGATCCGCGGTGGCGCGTTCGTCAACCTTTTCAACGCGACCTGAACGAGCATCGCAATAGCCTTTCCGCCGGCGTTTGACCGGATTGACCTCACCGGCTGACGGCGGTTGCCATCCTGCCGCCTGCGCCGCTATGTTCAAAGCGAATAATACTCATGATGATTATTCCGGAACGGCAATCATGCTCAGCGAGATGCGCGCCTTCGTCGCCTTCACCGATGCCGGCACCGTGCAGGCCACGGCGGCGCGGCTCAACCTGACGCAGTCGGCGGTGACGCGTCAGCTGCAGCGGCTCGAACAGCAGCTCGGCACCGCGCTGCTCGACCGGCGGACCAAGCCGCCCGCGATCACACCGGCCGGCCGCGCGCTGTTGCAGCGCTGCCGCGCGATCCTGCGCGATGTCGCCGACCTCAAGGCCGGCCTCGCGCCGGACCATCCACCGTCCGGAAACTTTCGCATCGGCGTCGGCTATGTGCTGGCCGACGACGAGATCGCCGCCTGCGTGCACGGCATCGGGCAGGACTTTCCGAATGTCTCGATCAGCCTGCGGACCGACTGGCACCCCGCGCTGATCGAGATGGTGCGGCAGGGCGGCCTCGACATCGCGGTGATTCCGACCCGGCCGGACCTGCCGCTGCCGGTCGAGGTCAGGGGGGCGATCGTCGGACGCGAGCCGCTTGTCTTCGTCGCCGCAAAGGGTTCCGCGATCGGTGGACGGCCGACACTCGCCGCGCTCGCGCGCCTGCCCTGGATCGTCAAGCCGAAGGGAACCGGCACGCGCGAGGTGCTGGACGCGGCGCTGCAGCGCGAGAGCCTCGCGCTCGGCGAGCACTCCGAGGTCAGGGACGAGAACCTGCAGCTATCGCTGGTGGCGCGCGGGCTCGGGCTTGCGCTCGCCACCCGCCGCTCGGTCGCGCGGCATCCGCGCAACAAGGCGCTGCGCAGCCTCTCGCTGCGCGGACATCAGATGCATCTCGACGTGGTGATGATCCGCAGCCATCCGCTCGGCCGGCTCGAGCCGGTGGCGGACGCTTTCGCGAGCGCCTTGCGCGCACGCTTCGCGGCGCGAAGGCGCTGACGGACGCCGGAATCCGCCTGGTTGGTTCCCTCGATGGGGCCCGCGGCTGCCCCGGCGTCTAGTCTTTCATTGCGCGCGCGCAAGGCTCGATCGTGAGGCGGTACGCAACGAAATGGCTTCCGTCGAACACCTCCAGAACCTCGCCGCAGGCCGGGCAGCGGTATTCGCCCTTGTTTCCAGGCTCAGATGACAATTCGAGCCGGCGAAAGCCGGCCCCGCATTCGGAACATGTCACATCGTCCTTCTTCATACGCGCGCTCCCACACGGTCCAAAGCAACAAACGATCTTGACGCAGATTAGTCGCAGGAACCGGCGTAAGGTTTGCGTCAGCGCAAAAGCCGCCGGAACGCCTCGGGTTCCAATAGTGGCGCGGCGATCACGGTCACGAAAATTTTCTTGGTGCGCGGGAGGCGCGGGCAAACGTTGCTTGCGAGCAACTAATCAGCGAGGCAGGCTTGAATATCGGCCTGATTCCCGGTCACAGGGAGCTTTCTCGTGGCAAGGCGTGGTTTTTGTGTCACGTTGCTTTTCGCAGCCGTCGCCCTCCTGACCGCCGTGGATGCGTGGGCCGCCGACGCCCTGCCGACCAAGACGCCGGCAGCGGCGACGGATCTGGCGGCCACGCCGCCTCCATGCGCCAATCCCGAAGACTTCATCACGACCAACTGCCAGCTCACCTGGCACGGCATCACGCTGTTCGGCATCGTCGACATGGGCGGCGGCTGGCAGAGCCACGGCGCGCCGTTCGACTCGCGATCCGCGGTCGGCGCCTCCTACGTGATCCAGAAGCAGAACAGGTCCGCGCAATGGAGCCTTGCGCCCAACGCATTGAGCAACTCCACGATCGGCATCAAGGGAAAGGAATCGATCGGCGGAGACTTTTCCGTCGTATTCGATCTGGACGCCGGCTTCGACCCCTATTCGCTGCGGCTCTCGGACGGGCCGGGATCGGTTGCCGCGAACGCCGGCATCCCGCAAAACCAGCAAACCGCCTTCGCCAGTTCGAGTCGCGCGGGCCAGTTTTACAACGGCCAGGGCTATGTCGGCGTCAGCTCGCCCACTTACGGAACGCTGACCTTCTTCCGACAGAACTCGCTGACGCTGGATGCGGTGTTCGACTACGATCCGTTCGGCGCCTCCTATGCCTTCTCGCCGATCGGCTTCCAGGGAATAACCTGCGGCGGCGGCAACACCGAAAACTGCAGGCATTCGACCTCGGTGAAATACCGGGTCAATTTCAACAATTTCCGGATGGCTGCGCTGTGGCAGGTCGGCGGCTATGCCGAGAACAACGGCTCCAACGGCGCCTATCAGTTCGGCGTCGGCGCCGACATCCCGACCTGGGGCAGGGGCGTGCTCGCGGTCGATGCCATCTTCAGCCATGTGCGCGATTCCGCGGCGATCGGGCTCGCGCCGGGCAGCAATGACGCGTTCGGCACTCCCATCCCGCCGTTCCTGCCGCAGACCCTGACCGCGACAATTTCCAACAACGATGCCGGCATGTTCGTCGCCAAATATACGGCCGGCGCGCTGAAGCTGTTCGCCGGCTACGAATATATCCGCTATTCCGCGCCCAACGATCCGCAGGCCGCTTTCACGGATGTCTCAGGCAACTTCATTTGCGCGGGCTGCACCGCGTTCAACAACACCAACATCAACAATGCAGCCTTCGGCGTGAACGGGCTCGGCAACAAGATCCTGCAGGTGATGTGGATCGGCACGAAATACGCCGTGACCGACCAGCTCGACGTGATCGGCGGCTACTACCACTACATCCAGAATTCCTATTTCGGCACCGCCGCCGGCGGGCCGGCTCCGTGCTTCGGCAGCCAGCATGCGCAATGCGCCGGGACCTATGACGCGATTTCCGCTGCGGTCGATTGGCGGTTTGCGCCGAAATGGGATGCCTATTTCGGCGTGATGTTCAACCAGGTGAATGGCGGCCTGGCCTTCGGCTTCCTCCAGCGCAACAACATCGATCCAACCGTTGGCGTGCGCTTTCGCTTTTGAGCGCGCCGGCGCCCCGCGCTGGACAATTCAGCCCGACGCAGCCTTGCCGAGCTTGGCATCCCTGGCCAGCACCAGGGCGCGCTGCAGATGGTCTTCGATCTTCGGCAATGTCGCCCGCGCAAATTCCTTGAGCTGCGGGTCGTAACCGTTCTGGATCTCGTTCCGGAACAGGGCCGCGTTACCCTTCTGATATTCAACCTGGCCCTCGACATAGTCGCGATCCAGCGCGGCGCCATCGTCGGCCTTCAGTGACGCGACCATGGCGTGATAGGCGCCATCCAGCAGCGTGTTGGCGGGAGCGCTGATATGCCTCTGCTGAAGGATCTTGTTGAGGGCATCGACGACCGGGATGTGGGTGACCACCATCAGATGAGCATAATCGCGAATGCTGCCGGTGGTCGCCTTTGCTTCGGCAACCCGCCCTGAGTCGATCTGAAAGGGCGCACCGAGATTGGCCTCGGCCACGAAATTGTAATCCACGGCCGTCAGCTCCGAAGCGGCTGAATTGGCCGCCGACGCGCCGGCGCTCTGCGCCCAGGCGGCCTGCGACCCTACAAAAAGCAGCGTCGAGACGATAGCGACGCATGCGCTCACGGCACACCGTGTCATTAAGGCACGGCTATCCGCGCCGCGCGTTTCGCTGTCGGCTTGCGCGGCGGCAGGTCGGTGATTTTGATCGGGCAACTGGTTCTCTGACGACATGTGAGTTTTCCTTCTAAGCGTACACGCATTGGTTCGACGACCCTCCGGGACCGCTGCAGAGCGCCGCCTGCCGCGATCGATCGCGCCGCTGTCTTGCGGCGTCGGTGCCGCAAGGCCCGTGCGCGCAATCTCCGCGTCATGGTCCGCGGCGTCGAAGCTGGCGCCAACGCCGCCGACGACCTGCCCGTCGACGACAATGGGCAGATGGCTCTGGCAGATGGCTCTCTTGGCAGGGCAAGTAGGGCACGGGCCGACCGTGTCTAGCGGGACAAAACGAAATGTGAACGAAGCAAATCAGGGTGGTGATATTCCGTGATTGAGGGCCGTGTTCGGCGGGACCGGCGGCCCATGTTTCGCGCGCGACCTTCACGCCGGGGCGGGTTCCGCTGCGTGATCTGGCGCCTATTTCCCATGGTGACCGCGACCAGCGATCACTGAAATAGTCGATGGCCATTTTCGGAAGGATGACTGCGGCATTCGCGCCGTCGGGCACGCGCGGCTCGCGTTTGACGACGGTGTGAAGCAGGCGCGATAAAGCGATGAAGATTTGACGACATCGAGGCGCTGACGCCGCACTTTGCGTGGACAAGACGGCGGCTACGACAAACTGTCACAGGCCCGTGGGTCGTGGCTGCTAGGAAGCGCCCTGCTCGGCGAAGTCTCGCCGTGGCGTCACGCAACTCCCCGAAGGATTTTTCATGATGACAAGCTTGCGCCTTGGCACGGCAGCCGCCATTGCACTGCTTGCCGCCGCATCGGCGGCGGCCGCAGACCCCACGATTTCCTACGTTCCGAACAGCCTCAGGCAATCGTCGATTCACCGCGGACCGTGGACGCTGCATGAAGCGGGCCGGCATTTCCACCATGATGCCTCCGGCATCGTGCCGGCGGCCGGGCTGACGCCGCCCTATAATCCCGCGCTGTCGGGCACGCCCTATGCGGACTTGTGCGCGGTGAACGGCGAGCACACGATCAATCACGAGCGAAGCGTGATGCAGCCCTATTATTTCCCGTTCGTGCGCCGTCGCGGCGACGTGCTCGAAGGCTTCTTCGACTATCGTCCGCGCAACCAGGAAGAGGCGACGGTGTCGGCGATCTCGACCGACTGGGGCGAGAGCTGGATCTTCACCGGCAAGGCGCTGGCGCTCAATCCCTACTGCCCGTTCGATGCGACCGATCCCGACAATCTGAACGTGAACGTCAACGGCCAGAAGACGCCGTACGGCTCGTCGAACGCCAACGCCGCCGACAACGGCCTCGGCCACGCCTTCGTCCTTCGCGTCAAGGGCACCCAGCACATCTATCATCTGAACCGCGCCAACGGCCATATCGACAGCGACCAGCTTGTCGTCCACCGCCTGCATCGCGAATCCGAAGAGCCGCTGCGCGGCCTGCCTGATTTCGGCTATGTCAGCCCGCTCGGCTCCGCCGGCTATCCGAAACTGGAAGCCAGCGCCACCACGACCGCCGGCCTCGTCACGCCGGACGCGATCCTCGGCGCGGTGCACATGGAGGACAAGACCGCGGTCATCTATGTGGCCAAGAGCCTGACGCCGGGCGACGCCGGCTTCCCGCCGAGCCAGGTGTGCCCGTCGACGCCCGCCTTCGCCCTGACCAACCTGGTCAACAAGAAGCCGCGCAAGACGAACCACGACGTGATCACGATCCGCGTCGCCACCACGACCGACGGCATCAACTTCACCGATGCGGGTGCGGCGAACGGCCTGCAGGACCCGACCACGGTCGCGCTCAACGGCATCCGCTGGCTCGGCAGCGGCAGCATCCTGCGCATCGCGGACGGCCGTTACGGCATGTTCTTCGGCGCCGGCAACTGCCTCGACAACGACTCCGACGGCTTCCACTTCATCGGTTACGCCGAGACCGACGGTCCGGTTCGCTCGGCGCAGGACCTTCTGAAGTGGCATGTGGTGCGCGGCTTCGACAATCCGATCCTGTCCACCGACATGGTGGTCGATCCGGCAGGCCCGCGCAAATATCCGCTGAACGCGCCGCTGGTAAACGCGGGCGGCGCCGACGCGTTGACCGCGGCGCAGGTCGCGCCGTTCGTGCCGCCGGGCGAAGGCTTCACCACGAACTTCTTCTCCGGCCGCGCCTATGATCCGCAAGCCGTCTATACCGACGAGCGGACCGTGACGATCGTGTTCGCCGGCTACAACACGCCGCAGCCCAGCAACAATCTGGGCGACTACCGTTCGATCGGCCGCTTCCAGCTCCACTTCCCGCCCGGCTACTTCTCGCCGCCGCATTTCGAGCGGGAAGACTGAGCGAGCACGGCCGGCGCCGCCTCGTGCATGATACGGACCGCGGGTCGAGCGACCCGCGGCTCTCTTTTCACGCCAAAGCGCGGTGGCGCCGCGGCAGCGAGGCCAGCAACAGCACCGCACAGACGCAGAGCAGAACGATATCCTTGAAGATGAACTCGCCGGCCAGATTCCAGGCCATCGGGTCGGTCGACCAGCTCCATTGCACGACGCCCGGCGTCGTGAAGAAGAACGACCAGGTGATCGCAAAGGTGATCACCCCCATCAGCGCACCGGCGGCCGACAGGATCGGGCTGAACGCGCCCGCCACAAGCAGCGCCGCGATGCCGAGCTCGGCGACACCGAGCACATAGGCTTCGCCCCTTAAGCCGAATACCGACAGCCAGGAGATGAACGGACTGTTGCTGATGAACTGGACGATGCCCTGGGCCGACTGCAGCGTGAACTTCTGCATGCCGAACGACACGAAGATCACGACGATGACCCAGCGCAGGATCGCCAGCAGGGCGTAAGACCCCTCGCCTCTCTCGGCGATGTTGAACGACGGTTTCATGTGAACCACTTCTTCCCTCGACAAGATCATCGCAGTGCATCGCTGCGCACTGCGTTCGTGACAGCTCCTACGCGAGAGCCGCGCGGACCGTTACGCGGGGGCGGCGGGCCGCCGCTTCACAATGAAGTGCATCCGGGTAACGAAATTTTCGTTGGCCGATGGTGTCGCGGGATCGACACCGACACGCTGCGTGCTGGCGGCGCCGTCTCCATGGCCGGCGGACGCGAATGACGCTATCATCGCTCATGACCGAACTAGGAGGCCAGCCATGACGTCCAGCGACAGAGGCATCAATCTCGATGCGGAGCCGAGCGGCACGGGTTGCGCGGAATGCCTGAGAACAGGCAAATGGTGGCTGCATCTGCGTCGCTGCGCCGAATGCGGGCATGTCGGGTGCTGCGACAACTCGCCGAACCAGCACGCCACGAAGCACTTTCGGGCAACCGGTCATCCGGTCATCTGCAGCTTCGAGCCCGGCGAGGAGTGGTTCTACGATTACCGGACGAACGAGTTCTTCGCCGGCCCTGAGCTGCGTCCCCCTTCATCGCATCCCCCGGATCAGCCGGTCCCCGGGCCGCGTGGAAAGGTGCCCGCTGACTGGCAGGATCTGCTCGCTCAATAAGCCGTGCGGACAGGCGTTGCGCATGTCCCGGGTTGAATCGTCATCGCGCTTTAGGTTCTTGATTGAGCATGATCTCCACGCAAACGCGTTCCGCGTTTGTCGCGAGGGAAAACCGCTACACACTTTTCCGGATCATGCTCTAGCGCTTCTCTTCCTCGCGGGCCGGTGGACGCGGCGGCGGTGCGGCGGGCCGCGGCGGCGGCGCCATGCGCGGCGGCTCGGCGGGCGGCCGTGCGGCCTGCGGCGGAGGCGACGGTGGCCGCCGCTCTTCGACTCTCGGCGCGGGTGCCATCGGCCGTTCCTCGGGCCGGCGCGGCTCGACCCTCGGCTCGGGTCGCGGCTCGACCCGCGACGGCTCGCGGTTCATTTCAGCCGGACGCCCCGGCGCTACCTTTGGCGCCTCGCGATTGATCTCGGCCGGACGCGCGGGTTCCCCCTTCGGCATTTGCTGCGGCAGACGACGCGGCTCTTCGGCCGGTGGACGCCCTTCCGCCTTCGGAAGTTCCTTGCCTGCTTCCGCCGGGCGCGGCAGGTCCTGGCCCGGACGCGGCAGTTCATGCCCCTGAGGCGACGGCTGCTCGGTGCGGCCCGGCTCGCGGTTGGGCGCAGTCGCAGGCCCGACCGGTGTGCGGCTCGCGCGCGTGACGCCTTCGCCTTGCAGCGTGCCGGCGCGCGGCGTCGCCGCCACCGCGGGCTCGCCGTGGTTTTGCTTGGCAAACAGCGCGCGGTCCTTGCTCGCGGCCTCGACATGCTGGCGCTGCACAGGCGTCGCCTCGACATGGCGCTCGCGGGCGACGGCTTCCTGCTGCGGCGTCGGCCGCACCGTGGTGCCGCCATTGCCGCCGTTGAAGCTGACGCGATTGACGGTGTTGTTGACGACCACCGTCTGATTGTAGACGTTGGTGATCCTCACATTGGTGACGTTGTTGACGGTGCGGTTGTAGAAGAACACGCCGCGGTCCCAGCGACCGCCGTAATAGCCTTCGCCGGTGTAGCCGTAGCCATAGTCGATGCCGCCGTAGAAGCCGACCTCGCGTCCCCAATAGCCGGGATGGAAGAGGTAGCGGCCGCCGACCCAGCCCCAATAGGCCGGCGTCCATAACAGCTCGGGCTGCGGCGGCTCGACCCAGGTGCCGGGCACCCAGTAGTAGTCACCCTCGGCCGGATCCCAGGCCCAGTAGCCCGGCACCCAGATATAGCCCTCCGCCGGAATGATCGGCTGCTCGTAATAGGGAAGCGGCGGCGGCGCGATCTCGACGCTGACATCGACCGCGACCTGGGCGTGGGCCGGCACGATCAGATGCGCAGGGATGGCCGCGCCCAGCATGAGCGCGAAAAGCGATGATCGAAGGGGCTTCATTGTGATGGCTCCTTGGCTTGATCAGTCGCGGGCGACAGGATAGCCGCCTATCAGGCTGAATGATGGCTCCGGCTGCGGGCTCGCGGATTCCTACGCCGAGCGTGGACCGTGGTCAGTGAATGCAGCCTGAACGCCGGCAAATTCAAAAGGGATGCCGGGTTGCCGGACTTCCGTCGATGCCACATAACCGACATCGCCAATTTTGTTGAATGACCGCTTCGTGCCAGAGCCGGGCGTCCCCGCAAGGACGCGATTGTCCCACAGCCGGCTCTCGACGATTGCAGTGCCGGTTCATCTCAGATCGCCGGGCGTGAGGGTCCCTGTGCAAGCGTCAGCAGAACCGCAGCAAGTGCCGCGGCGGCCTTGTCGGGCCGCGCCTTCTCGTAGATCGCGAACTCAAGGTCAGGAAGAGGCGGCAGCCCCTCCTCCGCACCGAGAATGCGCAAGCCCGCGATCAGCGCGCTGACGGGAAGCGGAGTGATGGCGAGGCCCGCGAGCGCCGCCGCGCGCACGCCTGTCAAACTGGGGCTGGTATAGACGATCTCCCAGATCACCTCCTTGTCATTGAGCGCGGCGAGCGCAATCTCGCGAGAAACCGATCGCTCGCGATACAGGGCCAGCGGCAGCGCCGCACCACGAACAAGGTCAAACGTCTCGGCCGCGGCCCAGACCAGCGGCTCACGCCACACCAGACGCCCTTTCGAGGTTCCGACCGGGCGCTTCGCGAACACGACGTCAAGCCGCCCCGCATTGAGTTGCTCGATCAACTCCGCGCTGACGCCGATCTGCACCTCGAGCTTCACGCCCGGATTGAGCGTGGCGAAGCGGCCGAGCGCCGAAGGCAGCGAGCCGCCGGCGACCTCCTCGACCACGCCAAGACGCACGGTACCAGACAGCCGCGGCGCCGCCAGTCGATGACGGGCCGCTTCCTCGAGCTGCAACAGGCGCCGCGCGTCGCCGAGCAGCATCTCGCCATCGTCGGTCAGTGCGACACTACGCGTGGTCCGCCGGAACAAGGGCCGTTTGGTCTCGAGCTCAAGCCGCTTGATCTGCTGGCTCACCGTCGACTGGGTCAGGTTGAGCCGCTCCGCGGCACGGTGGAAGCCGCCGCAATCAGCGACGGCAACGAAGGCGCGCAACAGCTCGAAATCCAGCATGCGATTGATCCTGTTTTGCGATCAATCATATTATAAAATATCGCTCCTATAATCAATGACGGCCTCCTACCTCTCGCTTCAAGGACAGCGAAGGAGGTCCATCATGTTGGACACGGTACGACGCGGAACGGATCGCGCTTCCCGTCTCGCGCGGGTTGCCGCGCTCAGAGGCACGAACGGAAAAGTCTGCCCCGCCGATCTCGCCACGCGGCTGCTCGAGGCAATTATCGAACCCGGCGACCGGGTGACGATCGAAGGCGACAATCAGAAGCAGGCGGATTTTCTCGCCTCAGCCCTGGCGAAGGTGGATCCTGCGCGGGTGCACGACCTGCACATGGTGCAGTCTGTGCTGGCGCTGCCCGACCATCTCGCCGTGTTCGAGCGCGGTATCGCGAACCGCCTGGATTTCTCCTATGCGGGGCCGCAAAGCCGCAAGCTTGCCGAACTCGTCGCTGCGAACGCGGTCAGGATCGGCGCCATCCACACCTATCTCGAACTCTACGCCCGCATGCTGGTGGACTTGACGCCACGGGTGGCGCTGATCGTCGCCGACAAGGCCGATCGCAACGGCAACCTTTACACCGGCCCCAACACCGAAGACACGCCGACCATCACCGAGGCGACGGCGTTCCGCGGCGGCATCGTGGTCGCGCAGGTCAACGAGATCGTGGACCGCCTGCCGCGGGTCGACGTACCCGGCGACTGGATCGATGTCGTCGTGCCGAGCCCGAAGCCGTATCTGATCGATCCGCTGTTCACGCGCGATCCCGCCAAGATCAGGAACGAGAACGTGCTGATGGCGATGATGGCGATCGCTGCCGTCTACGAGCCCTACCAGGTGCGACGGCTCAATCACGGCATCGGCTATGCAACCGCGGCGATCGAGCTGATCCTGCCAACCTACGCCGCGCAGCGCGGGCTGAAGGGGAAGGTCGCCAGGCATTTCGTGCTCAACCCGCACCCGACCCTGATCCCCGCGATCGAAGCCGGCTTCGTCGACAGCGTCTATTGCTTCGGCTCCGAGCTGGGTATGGAACGCTATGTCTCGAGCCGCGCCGATATATTCCCGGTTGGCGCCGACGGCAATCTGCGGTCCAACCGCGCGCTCGCCCAGGCCGCCGGTCAATATGCCTGCGACCTCTTCATTGGCGGCACGCTGCAGATCGACGCGCAGGGCAATAGCTCGACGGCTACCAAGGGCCGCATCACGGGCTTCGGCGGCGCGCCGAACATGGGTGCCGACCCACGCGGCCGCCGCCACGACAGTCCCACCTGGCTGCGCGCCGGCCAGGAAGCGGGCGAGAGCCTGCGCGGACGCAAGCTCGTGGTGCAGATGGTTCAGACCCATCAGCCGAATGGCGCACCGAGCTTTGTCGACCGGCTCGACGCGTTCGACCTCGCAGCCTCGGCCGGTTTCGCGCTACCGCCGGTGATGATCTATGGCGACGACGTCACCCACGTCGTGACCGAACGTGGCGTGGCCAACCTTTTGCGTTGCCGATCGCCGCAGGAACGCGAAGCGGCATTGCGCGCCGTCGCCGGCGATACCGAGTTCGGCAAGCGACAGTCGTCCGAAATAACCGACGTCCTGCGTCGCCGCGGCATCGCGATGTTCCCCTCCGATCTCGGCATCGACGTCAGCACCGCAACCCGCGACTGGCTCGCGGCCCAAACCATCGAGGACCTCGTGACGGCGTCAGGCGGACTTTACGTGCCGCCGGCGAGATTCCGCCCCGCCACAGTCCTCCACGGTTGAAGACGGGAGACAACCATGAGCCAGAAGATGCAAACCTCAAGCGGCCTGTCGAACGCGAATCCCGCGCCGGTCGATCGCGCGAAACAGCTCGCGGCGACACTGCAATCGGAACGCAGCGAGGCGTCCGGCGCGCAGGTCTCCCGCGAACTTCACCACGTTCTGCGCGCTCTCGATGCAGACGACCGGCACAGCTTCCAGCGCTATCTTGCGACGGAGTTTCAGCCCGATAGAGCGGCGCTGCGCGCGGCGGCGGAGCGCTATCTCGCCGATGGCACGGCGGAAGCCGCAGCCGCTCTCGCGCGGGCCGCCGATCCGCCCCGGCAGGAGCTGCTGCGGCGCATGAACATGGCGCCCGGCGGCACCGGCGCGCTCATCGCGATGCGCAGCGAACTCACCGCGCGTCTGCACGACGAGCCGGAGTTGAAGCTGCTCGATGCCGACCTCAAGCATCTCTTCGCCTCCTGGTTCAACCGCGGCTTTCTCGAGCTGCGGCGCATCGACTGGCAGTCACCGGCAGCGGTGCTGGAAAAACTGATTGCCTACGAGGCGGTGCATGAGATCAAGGGCTGGGATGATTTGCGGCGGCGTCTCGCGCCCGACCGCCGCTGCTTCGCATTCTTCCATCCGGCACTTCCCGGCGAGCCGCTGATCTTCGTCGAAGTCGCACTGGTGCAGGGCTTGGCCACAGCCATGCCGCCGCTGCTCGCACTCGAGACGGATGAAGAGGCCGCACGGATGCAGGCTGCGCGCGCCGACACCGCGATTTTCTATTCGATCTCCAACTGCCAGGACGGCCTGCGCGGCATATCGTTCGGCAATTTCCTGATCAAGCAGGTGGTCGAAGAGCTGCAGGCGGAGTTTCCGCAACTAACGCGCTTCTCCACCCTGTCGCCGGTGCCGGGCTTCCGGCGCTGGCTCATGCAGCGGCTTGCGGAAGGAAGCGATCCCGACGCCGCGTTGTTGCCCGAACTCGAACGCGACGGCTGGTGGCATGACCCGGCGCGGAGCGAGAAGCTACGCGCGCCCTTGCTGCGGCTTTGCGCCCGCTATCTGACGCGGCGACCCTCGATACGCATCGACCCGGTAGCGCGCTTTCACCTCGGCAACGGCGCGCGGCTCGAACGTGTCAACTGGCTCGGCAACAACGCGCCACGCGGCATCCAGGAATCCTTCGGCATCATGGTCAACTATCTCTACGACCACGACAGCATCGAGGACAACCACGACGCCTTCGTGCGTGACGGGACCATCGTGCGTTCGCCCGAGGTCGACACGCTGCTCAAAGCTTGAGCCCATGCAGGGCAGGGCGACAGAAAGGCGGTGAACGGCGACACGATATCGGAATCTCAGGCGTCCGGCGCCGCTCTGCGCCGCCACGCCATGCAACCAGACATTCTCACCTATCCTTTGAAGGAAGAGATATCATGATGATCAACAGACGCGCTTTTTCCGCCGCCCTCGTGACCGGTGCTGCAGCTTCGCTGATCTCCGCACGTGGCATGGCCGCAAACTCAACGCCAGCGAAGGCCCGCAACGTCGTGCTCGTGCATGGTCTGTTTGCCGACGGATCGTGCTGGTCGGAGGTGATCGCACGGCTGCAGGCGGCGGGACTCAATGCCACCGCCGTGCAAAACCCGCTGACGACGCTGCCCGAAGCGGTCGCTTCCGCCGAGCGCGTGCTGGCGCGCCAGGATGGCCCGACCGTTCTGGTCGGCCATTCCTTTTCCGGCATGATCGTCACGGAGGCGGGCATGCATCCGAACGTTTCGGCGCTGGTCTACGTGGCGGCGCGGGCGCCGGATGCGAACGAGGATTACACGGCGCTGGCCAAGACCTATCCGACGCCGCCCGCGAGCGCCGGCATCGTCTTCGATGGCGATGAAGGACGGCTTTCCGAGGAGGCTTTCCTGCGCGATTTCGCCGGCGACCTGCCGGAGGCGAAGGCCAGAGTGCTTTACGCCGTGCAGGAGCCGTTCCACAAGGCTCTGCTCACGGGCAAGACCACGCACGCGGCGTGGCGCTCGAAGCCGAGCTACTACGCAGTCTCAACCGAAGACCGCACCATCAATGCGGATCTCGAACGCTTCATGGCCAAGCGAATGGGCGCGAAAACCATCGAGGTGAGGGCGAGCCATCTCTCGCTGATCTCCCACCCCGACGAAATTGCGCGGCTGATCCTGGAAGCGGCCGGCCAGCAAGCCTGACGAATCCAGCACATGCACAGCACGAAAGGAGCAAGGAGCCATGAGACGCTTTGGATCTGCCACCTGGAACGGCGACCTACGAGAAGGCAAGGGCTCGGTCTCGACCGAGAGCCGTGCGCTGGAAACCTATCCGTACACGCTCTTCAGCCGCTACGGTGAAAACCCGGGCACCAATCCGGAGGAACTGCTTGGGGCGGCTCACGCCGCCTGCTTCACCATGTCGTTCGTTAGACTACTCGGCATGGCGCACTTCGTGCCGGAGCAAATCGACAGCAAATCGGAAGTTGTCATCGACAAGGACGGCGACGGCTTTTCCATCACCTCAGTCCATCTCACCGTCACCGCGAAGATACCAGGAATCAACCAGGCCGCGTTTCAGTCAATCGCCGCAAAAGCAAAGACCGGTTGCCCTGTCTCCAAACTGATGAAGGTCGAGATTGGCTTCGGGGCCACGCTCCTCTCGTGAGTCCGCGCTGAAGGGGCGCGCAGGGTGGATCGCCGCGCTGCGCGCCTCTTATTGGAGCGAGATGAGATCAGGCTTGGGCCAAGGCGGGCGCTCACTCAGCGCATCAACGCAGTTGGTACATCCTAAACCGTGGAGACTGGAGATGCCTTTTGTAACATTCACCGTCCGGCGCGGCCTCAGCGCAACCGACAAGTCCCGCTTATCGGAGGCAATGTTGGAAGCTCGGGTGGCTGCCGGCTATCACCGAGCCGACCGCTTTCACCGCTTTCTCGAGGTCGACCGGGATGACCTCCTGGTAGATCCCCGCTTCCCCGACTACGCAACGGACAGAACCGATCGGTTCATGGTCGTTGAGGTCGTCATCTCCAGCGGGAGGCCGACAGCAACCGCCGCCACCCTTGCGGACCAAGCGGTCAGACTGTTCGGCGAGCGCCTGCACCTCGCGCCTCAGGACATCCTGTTCGTCTTGCACGAGGTGGAACCGAATCTCCCGCGCTTTCCTGCTGCGTCGATCAGGCCACGCGGCTGAGCCTGCCGCAGATGTCTCCACGGGTTGAGCTCGGCCGGAATAGCTTGAGATCTGTACATCCTACGTGAGAAGGGCAACGAAAATGAATATCTTGAACATAGTGACCTCGCCGCGAAAGGAAAAATCTGCGTCCACCGCTGTCGTCAATGCATTCCTCTCGGAATATAAAGAGCGCGTTCGCGACGTCACAATTGACAGGTTGGATATCTGGCAAGAGCAACTTCCCGAGTTCGACGCGGAAGCAATCGACGCAAAATACAAGGGTGTCTCCGGCGAATCGATGACGCCAGTCGAAGCGGCAACATGGGAAAAGATCAGAGAGCTGGCCTCACGCTTCCAACGGGCGGACCGCATCGTCCTGGGCGTGCCGATGTGGAATTTCTCTGTCCCTTACAAACTCAAGCAGCTGATTGATCTGTCTTGTCAAAGAAACATGCTGTTTACGTTCGACGGAGAGTTCTATGGGCCGTCATTGAGCATTGATAAGGCTTTCGTTGCGTATGTCAGGGGACAAAGCGACGCGGCCGGCTTCAAAACTGTCTCTCAGCCAGGCTTCGAATATCTCAGCGGTTACGTTGAATTTTGGCTGCGGTTCATAGGCGTTCGCAGTGTCGTAAATCTTACCGTCGAACACAGTTGGGACGGCCGCGCGGTGGACATGATCGACGCCGGAAAGAGACAGGCGGTAGAGCTGGCGAGGCAATTTTGAACATAGCTGCCAGCCGAGCGGAACGCGACGACCGACGGGAGTGCATCAGGTGACTGTCCTCGCCCGATCGGCGGGGCCCGCGACGACACCGGCCATCCGCGGACTATTCCCCGCACCGACGGACTGCATTTCATCGAACCGCTCTCGCGCCTGCCGGTCGCGCGTGCAGATTGAAGTCACGACCCCGACCACGAAAGACAGGGGAATCGCCAGCAGGCCGGGATTTCGCAGCGGAAAGTAGGCCTCCGCGTGGTGCAGGATGTCGATCTGCACGGTCGGCGAAAGACAGATGAGAAGGATCGAGCTCAGGCATCCTGTCACGACGCTGGCGACGATTCCCTGCGTCGTGCAGTTGCGCCAGAACAGGGCGAGGACCAGTGCGGGGAAATTCGCCGCGGCGGCGATGGCGATCGCCAGCCCCGCCATGAAGCCGACGTTCTGTTCCTTGAAGAGGATGCCGAATGCGACCGCAAGAACGGCGAGCCCGATCGCGGTCAGTCGCGCGACCAGCATCTGCTCCTTCGGCGAAGCGGCACCCTTCCTGATGACGATGGTCCAGAGGTCGTGCGAAACGGCGGCCGCCCCCGCAAGCGTCAGTCCGGCGACCACGGCGAGCACCGTTGCGAATGCCACCGCCGAGATGAACGCCATGTATCCGGCCCCGCCGACCACAGCAGCCAGCAGCGGCGCGGCCATGTTGCCGCCCTTGTCGACGACCTTGATCGCGTCCATTCCGACCAGCGTCATCGCGCCGAATCCGAGGACGAAGGTCAGCAGGTAGAAGTAGCCGATCCACCCGGTTGCAAAGACGACGGAGAGACGGGCCTGCCTTGTGTCGGGCACGGTATAGAAACGCATCAGGACATGCGGCAGCGCCGCCACGCCGAAGACGTAGCCCAATGCGAGCGACACCGTGTCCCATGGGTTCGGCAGGAAGCGTCCGGGGCCGAGCACGCCTTCGCCGTAGCTCTCCGCCGCCGACCGGAACAGCTCGACCGGATTGAAGCCGAACTGGGCCAGCACCAGAACAGCCAGCCCCGTCGCACCGGCGAGCAGCAACACGGCCTTGATGATCTGCACCCATGTCGTCGCGAGCATGCCGCCGAACAGGACGTAAGCCAGCATGACGACGCCCACGATCAGCTCGGCGAGCTCGTAGTCGAGATCGAACAGAAGCCTGATCAGGTAGCCGCCGCCAACCATCTGCACGATCGTGTAGAACGCGATGATGATCAGCGTCGTGAGCCCGGCGGCAATTCGTACCGGCGCCTGCCGAAACCGGTAAGCGACCACATCGGCAAACGTGTATCGGCCGAGCCGGCGCATGTTCTCCGCGATCAGGAACAGCATGATCGGCCAGCCCACCAGCGCGGCGGCGGAATAAACCAGGCCGTCGAAGCCGGACAGGGAGACCATGCCCGCAATGCCGAGGAAGCTTGCGGCACTGAGATAGTCTCCGGCGAGCGCCAGCGAGTTCTGGAAGCCCGTGATGCGGTTCTCCGCGGTGAGGAAGGACTCCACGCCGGCAGACTTCCGGAACGCCCAATAGGTGACGACAAGCGTTGCCCCGACGATCGCCAGGAACAGCACGATCGAGATTTGTGCGAAGCCTTCCGCCGTGTTCATCGCTCCAGCTCCGCGATCGCCCGATCGTCGGCATTGGTCGTCGCGGCGTAGGCAAAACTCAGGACACACATGAACAGGATCACCGCGACGCCGAGAAGCAAGGCGACGCTCAAGCCGGGCTGCAGCAGGGCGCCGGCAAGCTGCGGCGCAAATCCGATAAACGAGATGAATGTGAAATAGATCAGCAGCAGGCCTCCGGCGAACGCCGAACCACGCCTGAAGCGATGTCGGGCCGCTCTGGCGGCGCCGTCCGCAATGTCCGGACCGATGCTCTCTTGCATTGAAAGACTGCTCCCGTCTGAAACCCGAAATCTCGCGCTCGATCAAGGCTCGGCGCGCGGACGCACGCCGCGTCCTCGCCCCGGGCCTGTTCCGATCGAAACAATTTGCCGGAAATCGGCCGCCTGTTCGGCGACCTAGGTGAACATCGAGCGCACCGGTGCCTCCGCATCCCACGCGTTGAACGTGGCTTCCCAGCGCGCGCACTTGCTGCCTCGCATCTCGATGAACTCGATGCCTCTGCCCTTCATCTGGCGTCCGGTCGTGCTGTCGGTCCAGTCGGCCGTCCACGAGCCGACAATCGTCGCCTGCGACACGAAGCGAACCGCCTTTGTGAGACGATAGCCCTTCTGTCGGGCGAGGCGGGCGCGCAGCACTTTCTCCAATTCACTCCTGCCGCGGATCGTCGGCAGGTCCGCGAACTCCACGACGATGTCGTCGGTAAATCCTTCCATCAGCTCGTCGAGCGCTGCGCGATTCCAGAGCTCCTGATAGCGCCGCAGGATCGTGGCCGCGTCCTGCTCGGTCAGGACGTGCGACGCTGCTTCGTTTGCCACTGCGATCGATGACATGTTCTCTCCAACTCCTGTTTTCCCAAAGCCGCAAAAATCGGGTTCGCCGCTGGGACGGCGATGGCCGATGCCTAGATGTCGCCGTTGAAGGTCGTGGCGAAATAGGCCTTGAGTGCCTCTCCGCGCGAGACCGCTTCGCCCGCCTGCAGAACCAGACGAACCCAGGCGTCGCGCTCGAACGCCATGAGGCCGATCTCCCAGACGCAGCCGGTGATGCCGTTCGTCACCGGCGTGAAGGTTGGCGCCTTGACGGTCTCAGACCTGAACAGGAGCTGATTCCAGAGGATATGGTGCGACCACCAGTCGAGCAGGAGCCAGTTGCCGAGCACGCCCTGGTGCAGGATGACGTAGCCGGCCTTGTGGATGCTCTCGCTTGCGAATTCCTGGCGTCGAAGTGTTCCGGCGATCACGCTCTTGGCCGCGGCCAGAAGCTGCGCATCCAGGATCGTCGCTCCGGTGTTGCGTGCCTGATCGGCATTGATGCCGTAGACCTTCAGGCTCCAGTCGTCGACCGGACGCCACAGTTCAATGAAGCGAACCGGCCGATGCCGATAAGCCTGGAGCGGAGCGGCCTTGATGTCTGGAGCTGTCGATAGATTTTGACGAAGCGCGTGCAATCCAACCTCCCTGTCTCGGATTTTGTTGGCCGCACAGTCGTTTCGTGGTCGCCGATTGACAACGGAGAATTTCTAAACGTTCGCGTTAGCTCGTGTGAAGCTGCGCCGGCATCGCGAACGGGCGCTCAAGGCGAGCGCCAGCGATCGGCGAAGCACAGAGGTTTTCACGCAGCGAGGTTCTCGTCCGTAGCCACATCGAGAATCCACGAGCGAAAAGCCGCGACTTTCGGCAGCTCGCCGTTGGATTCGGGATAAACCAAATAATAGGCGAATGCCTCGGGCCAGACGATCTCGGCGAGCTTGACGAGGCGGCCGCGGGCGAGGTCCTGCGCGACGATCGCCGCCGGCAACAGGCCTGCGCCCTGCCCGTCGCGCACGGCCGCAAGCAGCAGGCCAGAGTCGTCGAAGGCCGGTCCGCGGGGCGGACCAGTCATGGGCACGCCCTGCGCCTCCAGCCAGAGCTGCCAATCCCTGCGTCCGGCATCGTGGACGTGTGGCCAGCGCGCGAGCGCCGACGGCTCGGCAGGAAGCCCGAGCTCGGCGACCAGCTCGGGCGAAGCGACCGGGACGACCTCGATCGCGAAAAGACGCTCGCTGCGCAGGTTCGGATAACGTCCAAGGCCATGCCGCACGGCGAGATCGACCCCGCCTCGCGCAAAGTCAGCCAGCGCCTGGCCGGTCTGCACCTGCAGGTCGATTTCCGGGTATTGCTCCTGGAAGTGCTTGAGGCGAGGCACCAGCCAGGACGAGGCGAACGCCGCCGTCGTGCTGATTTTCAGTGTTCCTGCGCCCGAAGCGGTGGCAAGGGAGGACGTCGCTTCTGCGATCTGCCGAAACGCGTTGCGGATGGCCGGGAGATATTCCGCGCCCGCATCGGTGAGGAGGATGCCGCGATTGACTCGCTTGAAGAGCGTCACCCCCAGATGCAGTTCGAGCGCTTTCAGCATTTGGCTGACTGCGCCCGCACTGACGTACAATTCCTCGGCCGCCTTCTTGACGGACAGATGCTTGGCCGTTGCCTCGAAAGCACGCAGCGCATTGAGCGGAGGCAGACGCTGCTTCTTCATCGAATTTTCCAAGTCGCCACAGAATCCGCACGGGGCGGATACTGCAACTATTACCGGCCAAACCGCGGGCGGCCCTCACCTTGAGGGCTGTTTCACAGCGACCATCCCCGGGGCCCGCACCGGCGGGCACGCCTTATATGACGATGATCATATTATACTTGACAGCCAGTGCAAGGGGCCGACTGAGGAGGGATACAGGTCGCAATTTCATGTCGCCCCCTTCGCGAGGTCGGGCATGTCGGTGTCGCGCAACTACCGCCAACCAGTTCGTCGGGTTCGGGGAGATTTGCCCGGCTCCATTACGGGACGGCGCAACTGGCGGAAAAATTCGTGAGCGATCGGGCTTTCGAGGGTCGACGTGCCGGGATGGGGTCAATGGGGCACGGCGGCGCAGCAGCTTGCGCTTGATGGCCTTGCCTTGAGTCCTGCCCCTCTCTCAGGTGCTCGACAGGTCTCAGCTGCGCGAAGGACTGGCGGAGAGGGAGGGATTCGAACCCCCGATAGGCTTGCACCTATGCCGCATTTCGAGTGCGGTGCATTCAACCACTCTGCCACCTCTCCAAGGCGCCAAATCGGGGCTACCCCCGGTGGTCGGGGCCGTGTTCTAGGCGAGGATGGCTGATGACACAAGGCGGTGAATGGAGATTTCCGCTCATCGCGGCCAGAATTTGGTGAGGAAAATCAACGCACGGAAAGCCACGGGAAGCGAAGGGAGCCCGCCATGGAGCATCTGACCATCCGCGCCAACGGCGCCGCATTCCATGTTGCGCGAACCGGGAGCGGTGCACCGCTGCTGCTCCTGCATGGCTGGCCGGAATTCTGGCTGACCTGGGAACCGGTGATGCAGCATCTCGCCGACCGCTTCACGCTGTTGGCGCCCGACCTGCGCGGCTTCGGCGACAGCGACAAGCCGGACGGCCCCTACGGTCCGGACCAGCATGCGAGCGACATGCTGGCGCTGATGGACGCGCTCGGCATCGAGGCCGCCGGCATCGTCGGCCATGATGTTGGCGGCGCGGCCATGCAGCCGCTCGCGCGCGGCGCGTCCAATCGAATCAAGGGGCTGTTCTTCTTCGACTTCGTCTATCCAGGCATTGGCGCGCGCATGGGCGCGCCGGACCGGCTCAACCACATCTGGTATCAATCCTTCCACCAGATGGCGATGGCGCCCGCGCTGGTCGGCGCGACGCGCGAGAGCTGCCGTCTCTATATCGGGCACTTCCTGAAAGACTGGTCGTATCAAAAGCACGCCTTCGACGACGTGCTCGACGGCTTCACCGACAATTTCCTCAAGCCCGGCAACCTCGCAGGCGGCTTTGCGCACTACCGGGCGGCCCATGCCGGACGCGTCGCGATGATGAAGGACGAAGTGCCGCCGCTTCCGCCGATCACCGTGCCGACCTGCGTGCGCTGGGCCGAGCACGATCCGCTGTTTCCCTATGCCTGGACCGATCGCCTGCACGAGACCTTCGCCGACCTCGACCTTTCGATGCTTGCCGGCGTCGGGCATTTTCCGCATCGGGAAGATCCCGGCCGCGCGGCGGAGGAGATCGCGCGCTTCTTCACGCGGATCGGCTGGCGCTGAAGGCGCGCGCCTTTTCGCTGTCATGGATGAAAAGCGATGCGCGGCTGGTGGGACCGCCAGACGCGGTAAAAACTGGCGGTCCCGTGCCGCGTCATTGAAATGCTGGCCGGGGAAGGGCGGCTTCGCCGGTCAGGTTGATGCGACGAAACGACGGTAGCGCGCAGTGCGGCAGCCGCAACGCGATTGCGATTTTAACCTAACCTATCAAGGTTACGACGGAACCGTTAACCTTGCCGCCTTACGCCGCGAGTTTCAGGATTTCGACGACGTCGTCCGCCGCGCGGATCGGCTGCGGGTTGGACCGCGTGAAGATCGAGAGCATCGCGTTGTTGCCGATCAAGGCGAAGCGATCCTCGCGCACGCCGACATCGGAAAGCCGCCGCGGCAGGCCGAGCCTGGCGATGAAGCCGGCAAACGCTTCGCTCGCCTCGATGCCCGGCGAGCCCAGCGCTTCCGCAATCCGCCGTTGCGCCTGTTCGGTCGCAGGCCGATTGTAGCGCAGCACGCTCGGCATCATCACCGCCGTGCAGAAATAATGCGGCACGTCGCAGGTGCCGCCGAGCACATGGCCGATGGCGTGGCTCGCGCCCATCGGAACGCGCGCCTGCAGACCAAACGCCGACAGCCAAGATCCGAGCTGGCAGTCGATGCGCGCCTGCGCGTCGTCGGGATTTTCCCTGCTCCGCAGCAGACCATCATGGAGATAGCGCAGCCCGGCAAGGCAGACGTTGTCGACCAGCGCGTTGCCGCGGATCGAGCAGATCGCCTCGATGCCGTGGTCCATCGCGCGCGTGCCGGAGCCGAGCCACAACGGTTCCGGCGTATATCGGGTGATGGCGGGATCGAGGATGATGGTGCGCGGCATCATCATCGGATGATTGAATATCTGCTTGAGCTTGCGACGCGCGTCGGTCACCAGCGCGCCGGAATTGTACTCACCGCCGGACAGCGTGCTCGGGATCGCAATCATGCGGACCTTCGGATTGCGGAATGCGCCGAAGCGGCGCTCCGGGGTGGTCTCGAAGCCGTCGAGCCCGTCCTGCTCGAAGATATCGTGCTCCATGCACATCAGCACGATCTTCGCCGCATCGACCACCGAGCCGCCGCCGACCGCGACGACGAGGTCGGCGGCCGCCTGCTTTGCCTGCGACGCCACCTCGACCACCACCTCGCGCGTGGTGTGCTGCGGGACGCCATCGAAGGTCGCGGCATATCGATCGCCAAGGCCGGCTCGGATCTTCTCGATCTCGTCGGTCTGCGTGTTCAGCGTGCGGCTTGCGATCAGGAAGACGCGATGGGCGCCGAGACGCTCGGCCTCCTCGCGCAACGCCTCGGCGGCGGGCTTGCCGTAGACGACCGAGTCCATCTGCGGGTACTGATAGCTGCCGGCGTTGCGCATTGGTTGCTCCCTGGAACGTCGCTCCGCTTTGACCTCACGCCCGAGACCCGGCGGTGCTCACGAAGCGGCCGCGCGCAACTGCGATCCCACGGAGCCGTCGAGAAAGCCCATCAGGCGGGTTCGGATGATGCGGTCCGCGTCCGCCATGATGCGGTCGATCAGCTCCTTCGCGCTCGGAATGTCGTGGATCAGCCCGACCACCATGCCGCAGCTCCAGGCGCCCGCATCCATGTCGCCCTCGATCATCACCTTGGGATAGATGCCGGCGACCTGGTCGTGGATGTCCTCGATCTTGAGGCTCGTCCCCTTCTCGCGCTCGATTTCGAGCAGGCGGTCGACATTGGCGTTGTCGAGCACGCGCTCGGTGTTGCGCAGTGCGCGCATGATCAGGCGGGTGTCGAGCTCGGACGCCTTGACCAGCGCCTGCTTCACATTGTCATGCACCGGCGCTTCCCTGGTCGCGATGAAGCGCGTGCCCATGTTCATGCCGGACGCGCCGAGCGCCAGCGCCGCGACCAGGCTGCGCGCATCCGCCATGCCGCCGGAGGCGACGAACGGAATCTTCAATTCCTCCGCCGCGCGCGGCAACAGGATCATGTTCGGGATATCGTCCTCGCCGGGATGGCCGCCGCATTCAAAGCCATCGACCGAGACCGCGTCGCAGCCGATCCTCTCGGCCTTCAGCGAATGCCGCACCGAGGTGCATTTGTGGATCACCTTGATGCCGGCCGCCTTCAGTGCCGGCATGTAGGCTTCCGGACTGCGGCCGGCGGTCTCGACGATCTTCACCCCGCCCTCGACGATGGCGCGGATATATTCAGGGTAAGGCGGCGCCGCGAAGGTCGGCAGGAAGGTCAGGTTTACGCCGAACGGCTTGTCGGTCATGTCGCGGCAGCGCGCGATCTCCTTCGCCAGCAGCTCCGGCGTCTTCTGCGTGAGGCCGGTGATGATGCCGAGCCCGCCGGCATTGGAGACGGCCGATGCCAGCTCGGCAAAGCCGACAAAATGCATGCCGCCCTGGATGATCGGATGCTGGATGCCGAACAGTTCGGTGATCGCTGTCTTCACATGGTCCTCCCGTTATCGCTGCCGCCAGACCGGCACCCTCACCATTTCTCACCAAAGGGGCGGATTTCAAGCTCGAATGTCCAGGCGCTCTGGGGCTGCTGGTAGAGCTGCCAGTAGGAATCGGCGACGGAATCCGGGGGCATCAGGAGATCGGGGTCGTCGAGCGCATTCGGCCCCAGCGCCTCCAGCCGCCGCTGCCGCACCCATTCGGTATCGACGCCGGCATCGATGATCAGATGCGCGACATGGATGTGCTTCGGACCGAGCTCGCGCGCCATCGCCTGCGCCACCGCGCGCAGGCCGAACTTGGCGGAGGCAAAAGCCGCATAGCCCGAACCGCCACGCAAGGAAGCGGTGGCGCCGGTGAAGAAGATATTGCCCCTGCCCCGCGGCAGCATCAGCCGCGCCGCCTCGCGCCCCGCCAGGAAACCGGAATAGCAGGCCATCTCCCAGACCTTGCGGAACACCCGCTCGGTGGTATCGAGAATCGGGAAATTGACATTGGCGCCGACATTGAAGATGCAGACTTCGAGTGGCGCGTGCTTGTCGGCATCGTTGAGGAAGGCGGTGATCTCCTCTTCCTTGCGCGCATCGAGCGAGCGCGCATGGACCTCGCCGCCTGCAGCCTCGATCTCCTTGACCAGCGGCGCGAGCTTGTCGCCGTTGCGCCGTCCGGCGAACACCGTAAAGCCTTCGGACGCGAATTTCTTGGCGATCCCGCCGCCGATATAGTCGCCGGCGCCGATCACGGCTGCGGTCGCATTTCGCTTTTGCATGGTTGCCTCCAGATCCGTCAGGTCGAGCGATGGTGCATTCCAGCCGCGAGAAGGTTGTTGCTCAAGCGCCGCGCAGCGATTCGGCAAGCTTGTGCTTGAGGATTTTCCCCGTGGAGGTCGCCGGCAACGCATCGAGCACGATGATCTCCGACGGCCGCTTGTAGGAGGTGAGCTGCGGCGCGATATGCGCCATCAATTCCTGCGGGCCGGCACGCGAGCCCTTGAGCAATTGCACGAACGCAACCACTTCCTCGTTTCCCTCGACCGGCCGGCCGACCACCGCGCATTGCACGACGGCGTCGTGGCTCGCGATCACCGCCTCGATCTCGGCGGGATAGACGTTGAAGCCGGAACGGATGATCATTTCCTTGGTGCGTCCGACGATGAACAGGCAATCACCCTCGAAACGGGCGAGATCGCCGGTGTTGAACCAGCCATCCGCATCGATCGCCTTGGCGGTGAGCTCCGGCGCGCGGTAATAGCCGCGCATCACATTGGGCCCGCGCACATGGAGTTCGCCGACTTCGCCGCCTGCGACGCGCGCGCCGTCGCGAGCAGCCAGCCGCGCCTCAATGCCGGGCAGCAAGGGACCGACGCCATGGTCGGGTCGCGGGTGATCGATGCGGACGCCGGAAATCCCCGGCGCGCATTCGGTGATGCCGTAACCGTTGAGCAGCGGCAGGTGGAGCTCGGCCTCGACCCGCGTCTTCAGGTCGGGATCGAGCGGCGCGCCTGCGACCGCGATCAGGCGCAGCGCGCCGCGCGCGAGCGTCGCCAACCCTGCGAGGCGCTTGTACTCCAGCAGCCTTTGATAGGTCGCGGGCACGCCATTGACGATGGTGACGCCCTCTTCCGCGATCGCCTTCGCGAGCGCGGCGGTGTCGTACCGGGCAGCGAGCCGCACCTGCGCGCCGGTCATCAGGCTCATGATGAGGAGCGAGATGCCGACGATGTGCGAGATCGGCAGCACGCAATATTGCACGTCGTCCGGCGTCATCCGGCGGACCGCCGCGGTCGTCCCGGCGCTGACCAGCAGATTGCGATGCGTCAGCATCACGCCCTTCGGCGTCCCTGTCGTGCCCGACGTGTAGATCAGCACCGCGACCTGCCTGCCGCCATCGGGCTCGACCGACTCGGCCACGGCCGCTTCATTGAGCGCCGAGACGCCGATGCCGAACAGCGGGCCGACATCGCGGATCGCGGCGTCATAGCGCTGCGCATGGGCGGCCGCTTCCGCCGAAACATCAGCCGTGAAGAAGATGCGGCGCGCGCCGCTGTGCTCGCGGATCTGGTCGAGCTCGCGCGGCGACAGCCGCGGATTGGCGACGATCGCCCAGGCGTCGAGCCGGCTTGCCGCGAACAGGAGGCAGGCGAGCGCGATGCAGTTCTCGCTCACGATCATGACGCGATCGCCGCCCCGGATGCCGAGCGCCGCGAGCGCAGCCGCAGTGCCGCGCACGGCGCGGTCGAGCTCGCGGTAGCTCAGGCTTTCCTCATCCTCGATCAGGGCCGTGCGATCCGGCGCCGCGGCGACGTGGGCGTCGATCACCGCATGAATGCGGCCGGGCAGGCCTTCGAGGATCTCGGCTGGTGTGATTTCGATCGGTCGCATCTCGGGGCTCCGCCGCAGCGCGCACACGGCTTTATCCGGATCAGGCCGTCCTGCCGGTAGCGCCACGGCTCTGCGCCACGATCTCCTCCTCGACGTCGCGGAGCTGGTCCTTGCCGAAGAACATCTCATTGCCGACGAAGAAGGTGGGCGAGCCGAACTCGCCGCGCTCGACCGCGTCGCCGGTGTTGTCGATCAGCTTCTTCTTGACGTCGTCCTGCTGCGCACGCGCGATCAGGCGGTCGACGTCGAGCCCCGATGCGATGAAGGCGTCCCGAAACACCGCGGGGTCGTCCATCTTCTTCGGCGCTTCCCACATGTGATGATAGCCGGCGCGGAAATACGGCTCGAACACGCCCTCGAACTGCGCGGCGACCGCGCCGCGCATCAGCATCAAGGTGTTGACCGGGAAAAACGGGTTGAACTTGAAGGTCGTGATGTCGTGGCGGCGGATGAAGCGCTGCGTCTCCAGCTGCTGGAATTCCGGCTTGTTCTTGATGCCGCGCAGCGTCTCGCCCGGCGACTTGTTGCCGGTCGCCTTGTAGACGCCGCCAAGCAGCACCGGCACGTAGTCGAACTTGACGCCGGTGCGCGCCTCGATCGCAGGCAGCACGAGAGCGGCGAGATAGGCGTTCGGGCTGCCGAAATCGAAATGGAATTCCACCTTGAGCTGGTTTGCCATGGCTTGATCCCTCGGGCCGGGCGGTGAACGCGGGCTATTTGGAATGCCTATAGTTCTTTTTTAGAACTGTCAATCTCGCTCTTTCGGCCGTATAATAATTTCAGAACGAGGCCGGTTGAAGGGGCATCAGTTCCGATTTAGAATTATGAGGAATCGGGTCCCGATCGCGGTCCGCCCAAGTGACTGGAGATGAAGATGAAATGGGATGCGCTCGAGGAGGAGCCGTGCTCGCTCGCACGCACCGTCGCTGTCATCGGCGACCGCTGGACCCTGCTCATCCTGCGCGAATGCTTCCTGCGCAAGCGGCGCTTCGAGGCGTTCCAGACCTCGCTCGGCATCACGCGGCACCTGCTCGCCGAACGGCTGAAGAAGCTGGTGCGCTTCGGCGTGCTGCGGCGGATTCCCTACCAGGATTCACCGAAGCGCTATGAATACATCCTGACCCAGAAGGGGCTCGACCTCTACCCGATCATCATGGCGATCGTGAACTGGGGCAACGTCCACATGGTGGATTCGCGCGGCCGGCCGTTGCTTCACGAGCACAGGAAATGCGGCAAGCTGTTCGATCCTGTCATGGTCTGCTCGGAATGCGGCGAACCGCTCGACCCCAAGGGAGTGCATGTGCACCCCGGACCCGGCGCGCGCCAGCCGAACGCGGCCTGAGCTATTTTGCCCTCTCTTTTTCCTTCTCTTTTTCCTTTTCCTTGTCTTTCTCCTTTTCGTCACGATCCTTCTTCTTGCCGTTCTCCTTGTGCCGGTTGGTGAAGCGCGCGTTGCCGAGCCCGGTGCCGATGGTCAAGACGCCCCAGCGCTCGACGTCCTGCATGAACGGCACCTCGGAAAGCCCCTGCACCACGCCGTCATTGTGCATCACGACCGCGGTATCGTGACCGCCGATCTCGGGGATCGCTTCGGCAAGGCTCGCGGGCAGGTTGAACTTGCTGCTCTCCCAGTTTCCCGGCAGGTTCTGCGCACCTTTCGCGATCGAGCCGTCCTCGTTGATCACGCCGGGACAGGCGATGCCGATAAAGGGTGCGAGCTTCAGCCCGTCCGTCTCCGCGAGCTCGATCAGCCCCTTCAACATCTTGACCAGCCGCTTGACCGCGCCCTCGCGGGTCGGCTCGTCATCGGCATGGCGCCATAGATCGGATTTCCACACCGTCGCCTTCGAAAGATCCGGCGCCTTCTTCCAGCGGGTATCGACGACGCCGCAGCGGATGTTGGTGCCGCCGATGTCGACGGCAAGGATGCTGTCATGGCCCTCGAAGATCCAGGACGGGGCCAGATGCAGCGCGCCGATCAGCGCCGCTTCGTCCGGGTGGAAGCGGATCGGCTGCAGGTCGCCCTTGAAATCCTCCGCCTTGAGGATGATTTCGGTGCGCGCGATCGCAAGCTCGCCGAGCCGGCTCTCGCGAAAGCCGCCGCCAACGATGATGCGCTCGGTCTTCGCCCAGGCCTTGGTCTTCAAAAACCGCCGCGTCACATAGGCGAGCTCCTGCGCGAATTCCTCGATCGCGCTGTGGACCACGGCGGAAGCCTCAGTGTCGTCGCCGACCAGTATCTCGTCCAGCGTCTTCTTGCTGATCTCGTCGGAGGGCTCGTCGCCGAAGGGGTCCTTGCCGGTCTTGCGCAGCGGCTTGCGCCAGTGGTCGAGGATCTTCCGGAATGCGCCCTTGGAGGCGCGGTCGCCGAGAAAACCCTCCTCGTCCTTCAGTTCGATATTGAAACCATCAACGTCGACTGAAGGCAGGCGCGCCGCGCCGTGGCGGGCGATGCCCGTGGTGGTAATGACATCTTCGGCCATCTGGACCCCTGACCCGTGGAATGCTTGGGTGACAACGGCCGTGGAACCCTTTTGTTTCAGGCCGCCCCAGGCCCAGGCGAAGGGGTCCGGAGGCCGCAAAGTCAGCCAAACCCCTCAGTTTTGGCCGGTTTTTCGCTCCGTTTGCCTTGACTCCCGCCGTTCAGCCGCTATAAGTCCGCTCCATCCGGCGCGGGATTTCTCGCGCCGCTTGTTTTTGCGTGGAATCGGCCGGGGTCACTCCCGCATCCCGCGCGAAACTCGGAAATCCATAACGACTGAACAAAAAGCCGGCCCGGACCTGGTCCGAGGACGGGATCGAACACGAAGGAATCAAACGATGTTCGCAGTCATCAAGACCGGCGGCCGGCAGTACCGTGTCGTTCCGGATGATGTACTCGAGATTGGCAAGATCGCCGGCGACGTCGGCACGATCGTGCAGCTTGGCGAAGTTCTCGTGCTCGGCGCCGATACGCCGGTGCTCGGCGCGCCCACGGTAGCGGGTGCTTCCGTTGCGGCCGAGGTGCTGCAGCACAAGCGCGGCCCAAAGGTGATCGCGTTCAAGAAGCGTCGCCGCAAGAATTCGCGCCGCAAGCGCGGCTATCGCGACGAGATCACGGTGCTTCGCATCACCGAGATCCTCGCCGACAACGCCAAGCCGACGATCGGTCCGCGGCCGAAGAGGGAAAAGGTCGCAAAGGTCGCCGAGGGCGAAGACGATTCGCCGAAGGCGAAGAAGGCGCCCGCCAAGAAGGCGGCGGCCAAGACCGAGACCAAGGCTGCGGCGAAACCGCGCGCCAAGGCCGCAACGAGCAAGGCTGCGGCCAAGCCGGCGGCGAAAAAGGCCAAGGGCGACGGCGACAAGGCGTAAGACGCGGAAAATTTCGCGTGACAAAAAGTGAGATGATTCCGTCAAGGAATTGATCTAGAGATACGGACAAGTTTGGAGACGGGCCATGGCTCACAAAAAAGCAGGCGGTTCATCGCGAAACGGGCGTGATTCCAAGGGGAAGCGCCTGGGCCTGAAGGCGTTCGGCGGCGAGCGCGTGATTCCCGGCAACATCATTGCGCGTCAGCGCGGCACCACCTGGCATCCCGGCCTTAATGTCGGCATGGGCACCGACCATACTCTCTTCGCGAAGATCGAGGGTCACGTCGAGTTTCATGCCAAAGCCAACGGCCGTACGTTCATATCGGTTCGCCCGATGACGGATGTTGCGGCCGAGTGACGGTGGACAAAAAATCCAAGTCCGCCGGATCCTGTTGAACCGGCGGAGTTCATGGAAGGACTCCAGAGGGGAGGCGGGAAACCGGCCTCCCCTTTTGATTTTGATGCTGATGGAGTCCGACATGCTGCAGGATATCTCACCCCCGACCTTGCACGAGGCAAGTAGCTGCGTCCTCGAGACCGACCGGCTGACGTTGCGTCGGCCGACGCTCGCGGACGTAAAAGCGATCACGCGGCTCGCCAACGATCGCCGCATCGCGGAGAATACGCGCCGCCTGCCGCATCCCTACCACCAGGATCATGCGGTTGAATTCGTGCGTGCCACGGCCGCCGACCGGCGCGAAATCGCGTTTCTGATCGAGAGCAACCACATGCCGCTCGGCATGGTCGGCATTAACTGGCGCGAGGCTGATATCGCCGAGCTCGGCTACTGGCTTGGCGTCGAGCATTGGGGCCAGGGCTTTGGCACCGAGGCCGCGCGCGCGGTGATCGACTATTATTTCGAGGAGTTCGACGTCGACCAGCTCCATGCCGGTGCCCGCGTCAGCAATCCCGGCTCGCGCAACATCCTCGAGAAGTGCGGCTTCCAGTGGACCGGCGTCGAGCTGCACCGCTTCGAGGCGCTGGGCTCGTCGAGCCCGGTCGACCGCTTCCGCCTCTCTCGCGGCGTCTGGTCGTCGCTGAAGAACTGGACCAGCTCGACGCGAAAAGCGCGATAGTGGTTACCCCGGCGCGCTGACGCCGGTGTCCTCGCGTCCCATGCTGCGCTCACGCAGGAAGATGTAGAGCCCGGCGCCGATGATGATGGCGGCGCCGGCAATGGTGGCGGGTGACGGCACGTCGCCGAACACCGCGAAGCCGAACAGGACCGCCCACACGATCATCGAATATTGATAGGGAACGACGACGCTCGCCGGCGCGAGCTTCAGCGAGCGGTTGACGCAGAGCAGCGCGCCGACCGCGATGCAGCCGGCGAGCGCGAACAGCGCGAGGCTGCCCGCGTCGGGCGTGACCCAGCCGAACGGCGCCATCACCGCGCCGAGCAGGAAGGTGCCGGCGAATTGCGCCGAGGCCATCACCACATCGGGGGTCGCGCGCAGCGAGCGCGTGATCAGCAACAACACGGAAAATGAAAAGCTGCCGCCGAGCGCGATCAGCGCCGGCCAGCTTATCGTCTGGGTCGAGGGTCGCAGCGCGATCAGCACACCGCAGAAGCCGATCAGGATCGCGCTCCAGCGCCGCCAGCCGACGCGCTCGCGCAGCACGATCGCCGACAGCGCGGTGACGAAGATCGGGCAGGCGAGGTAATAGGTGGTGACGTCGGCAAGCGGCAGATAGACGGTGGCGAGGAAGAACGCCGCGACCTCGAGCGAGGACAACAGCACGCGCAGGAGCTGCAGGCGCGGCCGCTCGAGATTGCGGAATTGCGCGCGCTGACGCCAGATGATCGGCGACAGCACGGCAAAGGCGGCGCAGGCGCGCAACAGCAGCAATTGCCCCACCGAATAGGTCGCGACCATGAATTTTCCGATCGCGTCGCCCATGCAGAACATGAAGATCGCGAGCAGCATCAGGCCGATGCCGGCAAGGCGGGCGGAGCGGTCGTCGGCGCCGGCGGAAAATTTGGCTAGGAGGCTCATCGGCGGATGCGGCGCTTTTCTCTTGCTCTTTCGTCATGGCCGGGCCTGGCCCGGCCATCCACGCCTTGGCGCCGCACCGTTTTAACGACGTGGATGCCCGCGACAAGCCCGGGCATGACGGTTTGTATCAATTGCCGCAGCGGCTGTGCCGCGTTACCGATGAATTGACCGAAATCGCCTACGAGAGCGGTATGACCCAATTCGATCCATCCACGCATCGCATGGTGGCCAAGCAGCGCTGGTTCGAGGATTTCGTGCTCGGCGAGCGCTTCACCATTCCGAGCCGCACCATGACACCGGCGATATTCGCCGCGTTCCAGACCGCGAGCGGCGACACCCATCCGGTGCATTACGACGTCGAATATTGCCGCGCCCGCGGCATGCCGAACCTGCTCGCCCACGGTTTCCAGACGCTGATCCACACCGCACCCGGCGCCGGGCTGTTTCCTTTCCTGGTCGAGGAATCGCTGGTCGGCTTCCTCGAACAGTCGAGCCGTTTCCTGAAACCCGTCTATGCCGACGACACGATCTATCCGGCACTCGAGGTCAGCGAACTCGTGCCCGGCCGCACGACCGGGGTCGTCGCCCTGCGCAGCACCGTGTTCAACCAGCGCCGCGAGCTGGTGCTGGAGGGATTGCAGAAATTCCTGATCCGCAGAAGACCTGGCTAGCTCTCTCCGTCATTGCCGGGCTCGACCCGGCAATCCATCATTTCAAAAAGATTCGCTCTCCTGATGGATGCGCGGGTCAGGCCCGCGCATGACGGCTGCAGGTATTCGGCACCGCCTCATTCGATCACCTCGTCGGCGCGCGCAATCAGGTTGGCAGAGAGGTCGAGGCCGATCGCCTTCGCCGTCTTCAGGTTGAAGAGAAGCTGGAATTTGCTCGGCTGATAGAACGGGATGTCGCCGGCCTTCGTGCCGTTGAAGATCTGGTGCACGTCGCTCGCCATGCGTTCGGCAAGCTCGCCGAGGTCGGGCGCGAACGCCATCAGCCCGCCCTCATCCACATAGTCGCGATAGGGGTAGATGACCGGGACGCGGTGTTTGGCCGCGAGTGCCACGATCATGGCGCGCAGCGCGAGGAAGCTGCCGCCCTCATCGACAACGATGCCGTCGATCTTTTGCTGCGCGATGTCGGCGAAGGTGCGGCCGAGCTCCGCTTCGTTCACGACCGGCATGAAGAACGGCGTCACCGGTATGCCGAGACGCACCGCCGCCTCGCCGAGCGCGGCGCCGCCATTGTCCCATGAGCCCGACAGCAGGTGGCCGATGTGCGCAGCCGAAGGCACGGCCTCTCTGAGAAGCTGCAGCCGCTTGGCATAGATTTCGATTCCCGCGTTGATGCTGACACCGGTCAGATTGCCGCCGGGCCGCGCCAGGCTCGTCACCATGCCGGTCGCAATGGGATCGCCGGTGATTGCAACGATCGGGATGCTGGTGGTCGCCGCCATGAAGGTTTTGACGAAATCGTTGAGGTTGGCGACGATCACGTCGGGCTTGCGGCCGACGACCTCGGCCACAACCGGCACGAAGCGCTCGGAATGCCCCTCCGCCGAAAACCGCTCGACGACCAGGTTGCCGCCCTCGACGTCGCCGAGCTTGCGCAGGGTCTCGTAGAAGCGCCGCACCCAGAATGGCCCGCCGCTCTCGGTCAGGCTGTCGGCGGCAATGCCGGAATGCGCGAAGGCGATCCGATGCGGCCGCGGATCGGCGTGCGCCAGATGCGGCCATAACGCCGCGCCGCCGACAAGCCGGAGAACCGCGCGCCGCTCCATTCGATCCCCGCCCCGATGCGTCTTGGGCAAACTATATCAGACCGAGCCGCCGAATATCGCGCCGGCCCGCAAAAAAGGCCGAAAATTAAGGCTTTCCGCGATGTTCCATCGCCGCCCGGGTTGCCGTGCCGCCGCCGCTGGCTTACCTAAGCAGGCATGAAATTCCTCGACGAAGCCAAGGTCTATGTCCGCTCCGGCGACGGCGGCAACGGCTGCGTCGCGTTCCGGCGCGAGAAGTTCATCGAGTTCGGCGGCCCTTCCGGCGGCAATGGCGGACGCGGCGGCGACGTCGTCATCGAGGCGGTCGACGGGCTGAACACGCTGATCGACTACCGCTACCAGCAGCACTTCAAGGCCGAGAAGGGCGTCAACGGCATGGGCAAGGACCGCCATGGCGCCAATGGCAAGCCGGTGGTGCTGAAGGTGCCTGTCGGCACGCAGGTGTTCGACGAGGACAGGGAGACGCTGATCCACGACTTCACCAAGCTCGGCGAGAAGTTCGTGCTCGCATCAGGCGGCAATGGCGGCTTCGGCAATGCGCATTTCAAGTCCTCGACCAACCGCGCGCCACGCCATGCCAATCCCGGGCAGCCGGGCGATGAGCGCTGGATCTGGCTGCGGCTGAAGCTGATCGCCGACGCCGGTCTCGTTGGCCTGCCGAACGCCGGCAAATCCACCTTCCTCAGCAAGGTCAGCGCGGCCAAGCCGAAGATCGCTGACTACCCCTTCACCACGCTGCATCCGCAGCTTGGCGTGGTGAATGTGGACGGGCGCGAATTCGTGCTCGCCGACATCCCCGGCCTGATCGAGGGCGCGCATGAGGGCGCAGGGCTCGGCGACCGCTTCCTCGGCCATGTCGAGCGCTGCCGCGTGCTGCTGCATCTCGTCGATGCGACGACCGAACATGCCGGAAAGGCCTACAAGACGGTGCGGACCGAGCTCGAGGCCTATGGCGGCCAGCTTGCCGACAAAATCGAGATCGTCGCGCTCAACAAGATCGACGCGGTCGACGCCGAGACGCTGAAGAAGCAGAAGGAGCGCCTGAAACGCGCCGCGAAGAAGACGCCGCTGCTGGTGTCGGGCGCGACCGGTGAAGGCGTCAAGGAAGCCCTGCGCGCGCTGGTGCAGGTGATCGGCGAGGCTCCCGTCACGGCCAAGGCGAAGGGCAGCGACGAACCGTGGGCGCCGGCCACGCCGTGAGCCTCCCCCAATGGCCGTAAACCGGCCGAAGCCGCCGCAATGAACCAAGCTCGGCGCTAGCTGCCGCCGAACGCGGATGCTAGACACTGACGCTCCCAGCCAAACCATCTCTTCTCCTGCCACCATGGCCCGTCCTTCGCTCAAGAAATTCCGCCGCATCGTCGTCAAGGTCGGCTCCTCGCTGTTGATCGATTCGCAGGCCGGCGACGTGCGCTCGTCCTGGCTCGCCGCGCTCGCCGACGACATCGCCGAATTGCACCGCGAGGGCCGCGAGGTCTTGATCGTCTCCTCCGGCTCGATCGCGCTCGGCCGCAGCCGCCTCAAGCTGCCGCGCGGCGCCCTGAAGCTGGAAGAGAGCCAGGGCGCGGCCGCCGTCGGACAGATCGCGCTGGCGCGGATCTGGTCGGAAGTGCTGGGTGCCCGCGGCATCGGCGCGGGCCAGATCCTGGTGACGCTGCAGGACACCGAGGAGCGCCGCCGCTATCTCAACGCGCGCTCGACCATCGCCAAGCTTCTGGAGTGGCGCGCGGTGCCCGTGATCAACGAGAACGACACGGTCGCCACCACCGAAATCCGCTATGGCGACAACGACCGGCTTGCCGCCCGCGTCGCCACCATGGCGAGCGCCGACCTCTTGATCCTGCTCTCCGACATCGACGGGCTCTACGACGCCCCGCCCGGAAGCAATCCCGATGCGAAGCTGGTGCCGGTGGTCGAAAGCATCACCGCCGGGATCGAGGCGATGGCGGGCGAGGCGGAATCCGAATTGTCGCGTGGCGGCATGCGCACCAAGATCGAGGCGGCGAAGATCGCGACCACCGGCGGCACGCATATGCTGATCGCCTCGGGCAAGATCGAGCATCCGTTGAGGGCGATCGCCGGCGGCGGACGCTGCACCTGGTTCCTGACCCCCGCAAACCCCGTGACGGCGCGAAAGCGCTGGATCGCGGGCTCGCTGGAGCCGAAGGGCACGCTGACCATCGATGCCGGCGCGGTCTCGGCACTGCGCGCGGGCAAAAGCCTGCTGCCGGCCGGCGTGATCCGCGTCGAGGGCCAGTTCGCCCGCGGCGATGCTGTGGTGGTGCGCGGCCCCGACACCCACGAGGTCGGACGCGGCCTCGTCGCCTACGACGCCGAGGACGCCGAGAAGATCAAGGGCCGATCCTCGCCGGACGTGATGGCGATCCTCGGCATTTCCGGCCGCGCCGAGATGATCCACCGCGATGACCTCGTGATCGGTCCGCGCCACACCAAGGCGGGGTAAGTCCGACCCCCGCAGCCGCGGTCGAACGGCGTCTTTGGCCGTCAAACCGCGGGGCCCGGTCGGCCATTGGCCGAGGATGCGCGGCCCTGCCATGCCGGTCCGCGGCTCGCCAAGCGTGCGATTTCCGTGCTAGGACATGACCTTAACAAGGCACCACGACATGACCGCGCCCCTGAAGGCCATTGAAGGCGATGCCGACCTGACGGCCCTGATGACCGAGCTCGCGACGAACGCGCGCGCCGCCGCACGGGTGCTGTCGCTCGCCCCGCCCGAGCAGAAGGACCGGGCGCTGCAAGCCATGGAGCGCGCGATCCGACAGCATGCGGACGCGATCCTCGCAGCCAATGCCGAGGATGTCGCCGAGGCGCGCGCCGCCGGCACCACTGGCGCCCTCATCGATCGCCTGACGCTGACGCCGGCACGGATCGATGCGATGGCCGACGGCATCGCAACCGTGCGCGAAATCCCCGATCCGGTCGGCGTCGTCACCGCGAGCTGGCAGCGCCCCAACGGCATGACCATCGAGCGCGTCCGTGTGCCGCTCGGCGTGGTCGCGGTGATCTTCGAAAGCCGCCCCAATGTCGCGGCCGATGCCGGCGTGCTGTGCCTGAAATCCGGCAACGCCGTGATCCTGCGCGGCGGCTCCGACAGCTTCCGCTCCTGCCGCGCGATCCATCAATGCCTGGCGCAGGGCCTGCGCGAAGCGGGCCTGCCCGAAGCTTCCATCACCCTGGTTCCGACTCGCGACCGCGCGGCGGTGGGGCTCTTGCTGACCGGACTGAACGGTGCGATCGACGTGATCGTGCCGCGCGGCGGCAAGAGCCTCGTCGCCCGCGTCGAGGCGGAAGCGCGCGTGCCGGTGTTCGCGCATCTCGAGGGCGTCAACCACGTCTATGTCGACCGCTCCGCCGATCTCGACATGGCGAAGTCGATCGTGCTGAACGCCAAGATGCGGCGCACCGGCGTCTGCGGCGCGGCCGAAACGCTGCTGGTCGACCGCGCGGGCGCCGACAGCAATCTCAAGCCGCTGATCGACATGCTGATCGACGCGGGCTGCGAGGTGCGCGGCGACGAGGCCGCGCAGCGCGCCGATACGCGCGTCAAGCCGGCAGCCGAGGAAGACTGGGACACGGAATATCTCGATGCCATCATCGCGGCGCGCGTCGTCGACGGCGTCGATGCGGCCATCGCCCATATCCGCGACCACGGCTCGCACCACACCGACGCGATCGTGGCGAAAGACGCCAAGGCTGCACAAAAATTCCTCAACGAGGTGGATTCCGCGATCGTGCTGCACAACGCCTCGACGCAGTTCGCAGATGGCGGCGAGTTCGGCTTCGGCGCCGAGATCGGCATCGCCACCGGCAAATTCCACGCCCGCGGCCCGGTCGGCGCCGAGCAACTGACGAGCTTCAAATACCGCGTTCACGGCACCGGACAGACGCGTCCGTGATCCCGGCAGCGTTTTCAGGCGAAGCTCCGCGGTGGCTCCGTTGAAAGAAGCGCCCGTCGTCGCCAAGGCCATTCCGCTCCACACCGACGGGATGCGCATCGGGCTGCTCGGCGGCTCGTTCAACCCGCCGCACCTCGCCCACCGCGCCATCAGCCTGTTCGCGCTCAAGCGGCTGAGGCTCGACCGCGTGTGGTGGCTGGTCACCCCCGGCAATCCGCTCAAGGACAACGGCGCGCTGCACGAGTTGCAGGCGCGCAGCGATGCCGCCCACGCGCTCGCGGACGATCCGCGGATCGACGTGACCTGTCTCGAATCCGTCATCGGAACCCGCTACACTGTCGACACGGTCAACTATTTGCGCCGGCGTCTTTCGGGCCTGCGCTTCGTATGGATCATGGGCGCCGACAACCTCGCGCAATTCCATCGCTGGCAGCATTGGCAGCGCATCGCCGGCCAGATGCCGATCGCCGTGATCGATCGCCCGCCGCAAAGTTTCCGCGCTCTCGCCGCACCTGCGGCGCAGGCGCTCGCGCCCTACCGCATCCCCGAGAACGAGGCCGGGCGGCTTGCCGATTTGCCTCCGCCGGCCTGGGTATTCCTCACCGGATTGAAAATGAACCTGTCGTCGTCAGGCCTGCGGAACCCGGACGGGAGCTGGCGCACGGGCAGCTGAATGCGGGGCTAAAGCGATCAATCTCTGGAATATTGAAACCTTTAACCCCACATGCGTAGTATGGTAGCCGGGCGGCAAGGATTCGGCCGCCCGCGATACAGTGAAAGGAATGGTCCCTGGCCACATCTGTATTGTCCAAGTCTGTTTTACCCAAGGTGTCTAAGACCGCGCGTAAAACATCGACCCAAGCTGCGGCCTTGAAGGCGCAACCCGACGCCGACAAGACGCTGAATATGATCCTCTCCCGCCTCGAAGATATGAAGGCGGAAGAAACGGTCACCATCGACCTTCGCGGCAAATCGGCATTTTCCGACTACATGATCATCACCACGGGCCGGGCCAACCGGCACGTCGGCGCGATCGCGGAAAACGTCACCAAGACGCTGAAGGAAAACGGCATCAAGAGCCTCCATGTCGAGGGCTTGCCCAACTGCGACTGGGTGCTGATCGATTCCGGCGACGTGATCGTGCACGTGTTCAGACCCGAGGTCCGCGAATTCTACAACCTCGAGAGGTTGTGGACTCAAGGCCCGACCGCGGCGAAGGCGAACTAGGCCTCTCGGTGCCGATGAGAATCGGCGGAGCGCATGCTAGGGTATGCGTGTGCGCATCGTCGTCATCGCCATCGGCCGGTTGAAACAGGGTCCCGAACGGGAGCTCGCCGATCGCTATCGCGAGCGCTTCGAAGAGATCGGCCGCAAGCTCGGCTTTCGCGGCCTGGAGATTCATGAAATTGCGGAAAGCCGCGCGCGCGACGCGGCGACGCGGATGACCGAAGAAGCCACGGCAATCGCGGCGGCGATCCCGGAGAAATCGGTGCTGGTGACGCTCGACGAGCGCGGCGAGAACGTCGACAGCGCAGCATTTTCCCGCTATCTCGCCCGCTGGCGCGACGGCGGGACCAATAACGCGATTTTCGCCATTGGCGGCGCGGACGGACTTTCGCCCGAATTGCGGCGTAGGGCGAGCCTCACCATCGCCTTCGGCGCGGCGACCTGGCCGCACCAGATGGTGCGCGTCATGCTTTTTGAACAGCTATATCGGGCCGCGACCATCCTCGCCGGCCATCCCTATCACCGCGCCTAGAGAACGCGAGCCAGAGAGCAGGACGATCGATGCGGTCAGCGCGGCGCTTCCGGTTCGCTCCCGATGCCATGGGCCGGCTTGCTTGCGCTGCGTTTCCCGCTCTCCTGCTGACCACGGTCCCCCTCGCTGCCGTCACCTCACAGGCCGCCGCACAAAACGCGACGCCCACCGCCGCGCCCGCGTCCGCCATTTCGCCTGACGTGATCCGCCAGCGCGAGCAGGAGCTCGAGGCCGCGCGGCTGCAGCAGAAGAACGCCGCCGAGGCGCAGGCCAAGTTCAAGGCCGAGATCGCCGCGGTCGGGCAGGACCGCAGCAAGTTCAACCAGCAATTGATCGACGTCGCGGCCCAGGTGCGCGGCGTCGAGACCCGGATCAGCGACGCCGAGGCGCGCCTGCGCGTCCTCGACGGGCGCGAGCAGCAGGCGCGAACCGCGCTGGAGGCGCGCCGCTCCGAGATCGTGGAGGTGCTGGCGGCGCTGCAGCGTGCCGGCCGCCGCACCCCGCCGGCGCTCCTGGTACGCCCCGAGGATGCGCTGCAATCGCTACGCACCGCGATGCTGCTCGGGGCCGTGGTTCCGGAGCTGCGCACGCGCGCTGAGAAGCTTGCCGCCGACCTCGGCGAACTGATCGGCCTGCGCAAGACCATCGCCGCCGAGCGCGACCGCCTGGCAACCGACCGTGACAAGCTGCAGAGCGACCAGACCCGGCTCGCCGCGCTGGTTGACGAGCGGCAGCGTCAGCAGGCCGGCATTGAAAAGGATCTCGATACGGAAGCCACGCGCGCGGTGGCGCTGTCGAAGCAGGTCGACAATCTGCAGGGCCTGATCGCCAAGATGGAGCAGGACCTGAAGAGCGCCGCGCGGGCGGCGGCGACCGCAAGCCTCAAGGGGGCGCCGGCCGCCGTCGACGGCAAGCCGAACATGGCGGCCTTCAAGGACCCCGCCCGTAAAAGCCCGGCGATTGCCTTTGCCTCCGCCAAGGGCTTATTTGCACTGCCGGTTAACGGCACCAGGCTGCGGGATTTCGGCAATTCCGACGGCGCGGGCGGCATAGAAAAAGGCATTTCTTTGGCAACGAAACCCGGTGCGCAGGTCACAACACCTTGTGACGGCTGGGTTGTTTACGCCGGTCCATTCCGGAGCTATGGACAACTCTTGATCCTCAATGCCGGGGGCGGGTATCATGTGCTGATCGCCGGGATGGAGCGCATTTCGGTCAGCATCGGTCAATTCGTGCTTGCTGGGGAGCCGGTGGCGACCATGGGGACGACCTCTCAGGTTGCGTCTATTCTCGCGGCTAATGCGAGCCAGCCAGTGCTCTATGTCGAGTTCCGTAAGGACGGCACTCCAATCGATCCAGGCCCATGGTGGGCCGCAAATGAAGGCGAGAAGGTTCGCGGATGATGCGCAAGACTTCAGTAATCCTCCTTAGCGCCGCCACCGGCGCGGCATTGACGCTCTTCGTGACCCAGCCGCGCGCCGTGCTGATGGGTTCGAGCGCGCGCGCCGCGACCTCCGACACCTACCGTCAGCTCAATCTGTTCGGCGACGTGTTCGAACGGGTGCGCAGCGACTATGTCGAGAAGCCCGACGATTCGAAGCTGGTGGAGTCCGCGATCTCCGGCATGCTGGCCGGCCTCGACCCGCATTCGAGCTACATGGACGCCAAGAGCTTCCGCGACATGCAGGTGCAGACCCGCGGCGAGTTCGGCGGGCTGGGCATCGAGGTCACGATGGAAGACGGCCTGATCAAGGTCGTCTCGCCGATCGACGACACGCCCGCCTCCAAGGCCGGCATCATGGCCAACGACATCATCACCATGCTGGATGACGAGCAGGTGCAGGGCCTGACGCTGAACCAGGCCGTCGAGAAGATGCGCGGGCCGGTCAACACCAAGATCAAGCTGAAGATCGTCCGCAAGGGCCAGGACAACCCGATCGACGTCACGCTGGTGCGCGACAACATCCGCGTCCGTTCGGTGCGCGCGCGCGTCGAGGCCGACGACATCGCCTATATCCGCATCACCACCTTCAACGAGCAGACCACCGAGGGCCTGAAGAAGGAGGTCGCCAATCTCTCGAGCCAGATCGGCGACAAGCTGAAGGGCTACATCATCGATCTCCGCAACAATCCCGGCGGCCTGCTCGAAGAGGCCGTCACGGTCTCCGACGCCTTCCTGGAGCGCGGCGAGATCGTCTCGACCCGCGGCCGCAACGCCGAGGAAACCCAGCGCCGCTCCGCCCATCCGGGCGACCTGACCAAGGGCAAGCCGGTCATCGTGCTGATCAATGGCGGCTCGGCCTCGGCGTCGGAAATCGTCGCCGGCGCGCTGCAGGACCACAAGCGCGCCACCCTGGTCGGCACGCGCTCGTTCGGCAAGGGCTCGGTGCAGACCATCATCCCGCTCGGCAGCGGCAACGGCGCGCTGCGGCTGACCACGGCACGCTACTACACGCCGTCCGGCCGCTCGATCCAGGCCAAGGGCATCGTGCCCGACATCGAGGTGCTGCAGGACGTGCCGGAAGAGCTGAAGGCGCGCACCGACACCAAGGGCGAGGCCTCGCTGCGCGGCCACCTGAAGTCCGATGGCGACGAGAAGACCGGCTCGCAATCCTACGTGCCGCCGGATGCCAAGGACGACAAGGCGCTGAAGATGGCCGACGACCTCCTGCACGGCATCAAGGCGAGCGCTTCGACGCCGACCCCCGCGACGCCGGCAACCGGTGACAAGGCGCAGGTCGACAAGCCCGCCAACAAGGCGGCCAACTGAGCGCCATTGCCTGAGCGATAAGAAAGGGCGGCCGTTTGGCCGCCCTTTTTGTTTGCGCCGGGCCGCCGTGGTCCGGTTCCGGCAATTGCCGGGGCTGCCGCCGTTTCCTGCCGTGCTATCTTCGACGGTGATTCGGGAAGGGTTCATGACTGACACGGCCGACGACCTGAGCACCCCGCTCGGACAGGACACGGCGCCCCGGAAGCGTCGGTTCCGGCTGCCCTTTACGGCCATGCAGGCCCTCGCCGTGGTGCTCGGCCTGTTCCTGGTCGCCTTTGCCGGCTTTGCCATCTTCAGTGACGACCCGCTCGGCGGCGAGCCGATGGCCCGGGTTGCCATCCGCCAGAAGGGCACACCCGACCAGGGCAAGCCGGAGGCCGCGCCAGCCGCCAGCGAGACCAAGGCGACGCCGCAGGCCAGCGAGCCCAAGGGCGATCAGAAGACCGTCACCATCATCGACGGCTCCAGCGGCAAGCGGCAGGACGTGGTGATCGGCGGCGCCGAGAAGGCCGAAGCCGATCAAGCGGCGGCGCCTGCCATGATGGCCGGCATCGACCAGCGCCTGCTGGAGAAATCGCGCTACGGCATGATCCCGATCATGGCCGACGGGCTGAAGCCGTTCACCGCCTATGCCGCCGAGGCCGACCGCGCCCGCGCCGCCAAGATGCCCGCGGTCGCCATCGTGATCGGCGGGCTCGGCGTCGGTGCCGCCAAGACCACCGACGCCATCATGAAGCTGCCGTCGGCGGTGACGCTGGCGTTCACGCCCTATGGCTCCGACCCCGGCAAGCTCGCCGAGCGGGCGCGGGCGCAGCGCCACGAGATCTTCCTGCAGATCCCGATGGAGCCGTTCGACTACCCCGACAACGATCCCGGACCGCAGACGCTGCTGGCAACGCTGGGGCCCGAGCAGAATCTCGACCGGCTGTATTGGCATTTGAGCCGCTTCCAGGGCTATGCCGGGATCGCCAACTTCATGGGCGCGCGCTTTGTGGCGACCGACGCCGTGATGCAGCCGGTGATCCGCGAAGCCGCCAAGCGCGGCCTCGGCTATTTCGACGACGGCTCCTCGCCGCGCAGCGTCGCCCCGCTGCTGGCATCGGGCCAGGCGCTGCCCTTCGCCAAGGGCGACGTCGCCATCGATGCGGTGCCGACCGCGGCCGAGATCGAGCGGGCGCTGGCCAAGCTCGAAAGCCTCGCCCGGGAGCGCGGCGTCGCGCTCGGAACGGCCTCCGCGCTGCCGGTCTCGATCGAGCGGATCGGCGCCTGGATCAAGGGCCTGGAAGGCCGGGGCATCATGCTTGTGCCATTGACAACCGCGATGCTGAAATCAAAATCCAGCTAAGGATCAATCGGCTACCGGGATTTTTGCCCGCGGCCCAGACAGACCGGTTTGGAGCGGACCAGCACGAGGCACTGACGGAATGGCGCGCTACGAAGACCTGCCCTACCGAACCTGCGTCGGCGTGATGCTGCTCAACACGGACGGGCTGGTCTTCATCGGACGCCGCGCCGGCGGCATCGAGCATGTCGACGAATCCCATGTCTGGCAGATGCCGCAGGGCGGGGTCGATCCGGGCGAGAACACCTGGGAGGCCGCCAAGCGCGAGCTCTACGAGGAGACCAGCGTCCGCTCGGTCGAGAAGCTCGGCGAGATCGCGGACTGGCTGATCTATGACATTCCGCGCACCGTGGCCGGGCGCGCCTGGAAAGGGCGCTACCGCGGGCAGCGCCAGAAATGGTTCGCGCTGCGCTTCACCGGCGCCGACGACGAGATCAACGTCGCCAATCCCGGTGGCGGCGGCCACAAGGCCGAATTCGTGAGCTGGCGCTGGGAGCCGATGAAGAACCTCCCGCAGCTGATCGTGCCGTTCAAGCGCCCGGTCTATGAGCGCGTGGTCAAGGAATTTTCCAGGCTCGCCGGCTCCCGGTGATCGATTGTCGCAGGGGCGCCGATCCGCGCCCGTTGGCAACGATCTGTTCACACTGTCTGCGGAAACTCTGCGGCGCGCGACTCGCCCATAAACCCGGCAGAACGGAAGACAGCCATGAGCGCGATTGGAACTGCGTCGTCCTACGGCAACGACATTTCGGCCCTGATCCGGGCCGCCTCTCCAGCACCGAGCGACACTTCCTCTCCGCCCGCGTCGGCAGCGGCCGGCACCGACCGTGGGCCCGCGCCGCAAATCCAGCTCTCCGACAAGGTGAAGGCCATTCTGGCCAGGGCCAACGCCGATCAGGACGTGGCCGAGCGGCTACGGTCGTTCGTTGCAGGGGAGCAGGGCAACGGCAGCAACGCCGCGCAGCCGGCGACCGGCAACGGCGCCGCGAGCGGCGTCGACGTGGCCTTCCAGAAGCTGACCGCCAGCCAGGCGCAGCTGAGCGGACCGGACGACGCCGCGCCGGTGCAACCGGCCACGAGCTTTTCGAAGCAGGTGAACCTCGGCGGCTTCGCGATTTCAGTATCGGCGAATGCCACGACCGGTTCTTTCAGCACGGCCATCAACGGGCCGAACGGCGTGAGCTTTTTCGACAAGCGTAGCGGCATGAGCAGCGAAATATCCGGCTTCCAGGGTCTGCGGCCCGGCCTGAGCGCCCAGTCTTCCCAGGTCGGGAATGTGGAATATGTCACCTTCACGCAGAACGATGCAGCCGCCGCGAGCGTGACCGCGACGTCGGGCGCAAGCTCGATCTCGAAGAGCGCGGCCGCCGTGCATTCGGGCTCCGTCACCATCGCGATCGATTTCACGAGCGGATCGATCCAGCTCGTGCAGACAGATGCGCTCGCGACATCGACGGCAACCCAGATCAATCGCACGGCGTAGCCGCGCATAACCCGCCGTCAGGTTCATGCATCCGCCGGACATGCGTGGCTGACTCGGCTCAGGTCGCTCTCTATAGTCTGTCCGCGCAAACTCGTTTCAGCGGATGCCATGACTGCCGAAAAGCCTTATCGTCGCAATGTCGGGATCGCGCTGTTCAACGCGGACGGCCGCGTGCTGATCGGCCACCGCTTCCGCGACGACGGGCCCGAGATCGTGCTGCCCGGCCTGGAATGGCAGATGCCGCAGGGCGGCGTCGATGAGGGCGAGGATCTGCGCGAGGCCGCCTTCCGCGAGCTCTGGGAGGAGACCGGCGTTCGCAAGGCCGATTATCTCGGCGAGACCGACTGGCTCGCTTACGAATTCCCGCCCTATGACGGGCCACCCTCGCATCGGCTGGCGAAATTCCGCGGCCAGCGCCAGAAATGGTTCGCGCTGCGCTTCACGGGACGCGACGACGAGATCGATCCGCTCAGCCCGCGCAACGGCCAGCCCGCGGAATTCGATGCCTGGCGCTGGGAGCAGCTTTCGCGCGTCGCCGATCTGGTCGTGCCGTTCCGCCGCAAGGTCTATCGGACGGTGGCGGAGCAATTTGCGCGGTTTACGGGGTGAGCGATGTTCTTAACCTCCCCTTGAAAAGGGGAGGTCGGTTTGCTCGCGAGAGCAAACCGGGAAGGGATCAATTTGTCCGCTCATGTGCGACAAGCCCCCCTCCCCAGCCCTCCCCCTTTCAGGGGGAGGGAGTCAGAAGGCGCATCTTTTCACGGAACGGACCTAGTTCGGCCCGACCGCGAACGGGCCGATCGCGATGACATGACAATCGCTGTCGCGTTTGACGCAATTGGCAAGCGCGTCGTTGACCGCCTTCTGCTCGTCGGCAGCCTTGAGGCCGAGCCCCGGGCGGCCGGCGGCGCCGACCGCGACCGCCGTCCAGCCCGACGATGCCTCGGCGAGCCGGCGCGTGACCTCGTCGCGTTCGTCGGCCACGATCGAGCCATTGTTGGCGGCGTGGAACAAGCCGACCGTGCGCATCGTGGCCGGAATCGGAACAACGAACATGTCGTCGGCCGCCACGATCATGCAGGCGACGCCCGCGATCGCGCCGCAGGATTCGAGCGTGCGGCGCGCCGATTCCTCGATGGTGTCGGCGCCGGTGTAGAAGAAGAATTGCCCACCGGGGCCGAGCGCAATCGATCGCGCCTTGCGCCCATTCGGATAGAGGTTTTCGACGCGCGAGCGGCCGGGATCACGCGCCAGCGGCAGGTCCTTGCCGACGAAGGGACGCTCGATCGAGGCATCATGTCTGATCCAGGGCTGCGGCGGCATCGGCGGCTTGCCGTGCTGATACACCACGGTGTTGCCGACCGCGTAGATCTCGCAGCGGCGCGGCGACTGGGTCGCATCGGCGCGCTTCTGGCACTGGTCGAGCGCGGCAGCCCTGGCTTCCTCCTCGCTCTTCTGCCCGGCGACGAAACCGGTCACGCCATTGAGGTTGAGCGCCAGCGCCTTGAAATCTGCCGCCGGCGCATAGTCGCTGGCGAGCACAAGGCGGGCCCGGTCGGTGACGAAGGGAACGCTATCCGCCGGGAATCGCCCCGGCGACGACGCGGCTTGTGAAGGCGCGGGCGCGGGCGTCGATGAAGGGACCGCTGCGGCCGTGGCCGACTGGGCGACCCCCGTCGCCGTGGACGCGGGCTGCTTTGTCGCGGTCATCTCGAGCCGGGTGAAATAGAGGAAGCCCGCCACGCCGATCGCGACCAGGCACACCACGGTGACCGCGAGCGGCCAGGCCCAGCTCGGCGCCGCGGCGGCCGCCTTCGTCATCGGCTTCTTCACCTGCGGCGCGGCGTAGCTGCCGTCCTCGCGCCGCATCGCGACCATATAGGCGTGCACCGGCGTCGGGATGTTCTTCACCTCCTGCTCGCCGATATCGGCGAAGTGCACCGACAGCTTGTTGGCGACCTGCTCGTGCACCGCGCGCGACACGCAGATGCCGCCGACCTCGGCGAGCCCTTCCAGCCGCGCCGCGATGTTGACACCGTCGCCAAGCAGGTCGCCGTCGCGCTCGACCACGTCGCCGATGGTGATGCCGATACGGAAGCTCATCTGCCGGCTTGGCGGATAGGCCATGTTGCGGGTACGCAGGCTTTCCTGGATGTCGATCGCGCAGCGCACGGCTTCAACCGCGCTGGGAAACTCGGCCAGCACCGCGTCACCGGCGGTGTTGAAGATCCGCCCGCCTGCTTTCGCAATGAAATCGTCGACCACGGCGCGATAGGCAGCGAGCCGGCGCAGCGTCTCTTCTTCGTCCTCGGCGACGAGCCGCGAGTAGCCGGCAATGTCGGCCGCGAAAATCGCCGCGATCTTGCGCTTCATGAGGGCCAGCCCCGGACCACGATCTGCCGGCGCACAATGCCGCCAGATGCCGCCTGGCGCAACCGTGTTCAGCGCCCGTCATACCGTTGGAGACGCTGCATCGATTCGGATTTTGGCGAGTCCGGCGCGGAATGTACGAGCAGCATTGACCATGATCCGATTGGAATGAATCGGATCATTGTCATGACCGGACTTGCGGCCAGCTGGCCCGGACCGCGCACATCTATTCGCAAAAAATCCGGACCTTGGTACGTTCCTGGTCGACATCGACCGTGAGGTCGTTGAGCTGCTCGACCAACTCCTCAAGGTTTTCCGGCTTCAGCGCATTGATATCGAAAGGCACGCCGTTCTCGGCCATGGCGGCATTCACCTTGTCGCGGGCCTGCGGCGGGATGATGCTGGCGAGTCTCACGCCGGCGCGCAGCAATTGCATCGGCACGCGGACATTGACCTTGGTCGGGCCGCCATCATCCTCGTCGGTGTCGACGACGACGCGCAGGTATTTCGAACGCGGCCGGCCGTAGCCGGCGGCGCGCGGATCCGAGCTTTGCGGGGCATCGGCGTGCCCTTGATCGAGCGCCGCAATCAGACGATCGGCTTGGTCGAGCGTGATCTTGTTTTCGGACAGCATCTGCAGAATGGAGCGACGATTTTCCGTCATGGGCATTCTCCTAAAAGATATTGATGAGGATCAGGGCGTCCGGACTTTGGACCTCGACACGGGTGCCGTGCAGCGCCAGCAAAGTGCGGACGCCCTCGATCACGACGTGGGTTGGATTGACCCCGAAGGGGTACGGCAGAAAGGCGGCGACGAAGAGCGCCAGCAGCAAAAGGGGCGACAGCAATATCAGGAGCGGCGTGAGCGGCAGCCACAGGCGAAAGCGCCTCGGCGCGGCAACCCCTCGCAATGGCCGGACGGCGAACTGGTCCGTACTCCGCTTGCTGGCCGGTTCGTGCAACTGCATCATTTTTGTCCCTCCAGAATTTTGATCGCCTCGTCGGCCGTGATCTCGCCGCGCTTCAAACGCTCGATCACGTCGGCATGCGGAGGCTTGGGATCGAGATCGACGAATTCGAGCGCGCTTGCGATGCGGTTCAGGCGCGCTTTCACGGTGGGATAGCTGACGCCAAACACCGTCTCCATTTCCTTGATCGAACCGTGGCTGCGCAGGAAGGCCGCCACGAAGATCTGATCTTCCGCCGACAGGCGAGCAAGCTGGGGCAGATCGAATGCGCCTTCGATCGCAATGCCGGACTCCAGCAGACGAACCCGTTCGACAACGAAGGATCGTCCCTGGGTAAGTCCGGTAAGGGCTTGCCAGTCTTCTGCTTTTCTCGGCGGCAAAGGGGGCATCTCCAATTCAATTTCTTTAGCTGTACATTTAGTTTTTTAATATTTCAAGCCATATTTTTGAATATCTCTTCTTTTGGTGCCGATATCAGCAAATACTCCCTCCATCGGAGGGCGCAAGGCGCGGGGGACCGCAACGCCAGCCGAGCTGACGACGAACGCCGGCGTGAGGCGGCGCCCGAACACGACGTCCGCAGGCTTGCAGAACGGGGTCACGTACTGGTGGAGGAACGCACCGGGCTGACGGCGGGCGATGACACGGAAGTTCGGGATGCGCCGTCGGGGATTGCACCCTCAACGCGGACATCGCCGAGTTCGGGGCTGCAGCGACGAATCAAAAGCTCGCAACGGGCGCGAGCTTTGCAACGTGATTCGGGGCAGGTGCGGGTTCGCACAAAGGAAGCGCGTCAAAACAGGATATTGGAGCATGATCCGGAAAAGTGGACACCGCTTTTCAGTCGCGACACCAGTGGGACGCGCCTGCGCGGAGATCATGCTCAAACAAAAAATGGAGCGAGATTGCGATTCGAAGAAGGGCCAGCTCGCTCCAGGGTCCGGTTCTGATTCAGTCAGAACCGGTAAGGCTCCAGCTAGTGCATCGCGGTGCTGGTCAGCTCCTGCTGGATGCTCTTGAAGTGATCCAGCCGCTCGAGGGCGTTATCGAGCTCGGAGCCTTCATGCTCCTTGAGCTTCTCTTCCATCTCAGAGATCGTCTCGGCAAACCGCGCACGGTCGAGCTCCTCGATCGAGGTCGCGACGTCGGCAAGCACCGTGAGGCCCTTTTCGGAAACCTCGGCGAGCCCGCCGAGCACGATGATCTTCTGACGCTCGCTGCCGGCCGTCACCGTCAGGATGCCGGGCCGGATCGCCGCGATGACGGGCGCATGCCCCGCCAGCACGCCGAAATCCCCTTCCGCGCCGGGAATGTCGACCTGATCGACCTCGCCGGAGAAGGCGAGCTTTTCGGGGGAGACGAGATCGAAGTGGAAGGTGGCCATGGACTTTCCGTTCTTTCCGCTGTCACCCGCGGCTTGACCCGCGGGTCCATCAGCTAGGACATTTTGATGGATTGCCGGATCAAGTCCGGCAATGACGACATGCCAATGCTTACGCCGCTTCGGCGGCGAGCTTCTTGCCCTTCTCGACCGCCTCTTCGATGGTGCCGACCATGTAGAAGGCGGCTTCCGGCAGGTGGTCGTACTTGCCCTGGCACAGGTCGCGGAAGCCCTTGATGGTGTCGGCGAGCTCGACGAACTTGCCGGGCGAGCCGGTGAAGACTTCGGCGACGTGGAACGGCTGCGACAGGAAGCGCTCGATCTTGCGGGCGCGCGCCACCGTCAGCTTGTCGTCTTCCGACAACTCGTCCATGCCGAGAATGGCGATGATGTCCTGCAGCGACTTGTAGCGCTGCAGCACCTGCTGGACCATGCGCGCGGTGTTGTAGTGCTCCTCGCCGACGACGAGCGGCGAGAGCATGCGCGAGGTGGAGTCGAGCGGGTCGACCGCCGGATAGATGCCCTTTTCGGCAATGCCGCGCGAGAGCACGGTGGTGGCGTCCAGATGCGCGAACGAGGTGGCGGGCGCCGGGTCGGTCAAGTCGTCGGCCGGAACGTAGATCGCCTGCACCGAGGTGATCGAACCCTTGGTCGTGGTGGTGATGCGCTCCTGCAGCGCGCCCATGTCGGTGGCAAGGGTCGGCTGATAGCCGACCGCCGAAGGAATACGGCCGAGTAGCGCCGACACTTCGGAGCCGGCCTGGGTGAAGCGGAAGATGTTGTCGACGAAGAACAGCACGTCCTGGCCCTGGTCGCGGAAATATTCGGCGACCGTCAGCCCGGAGAGGCCGACGCGGGCGCGGGCGCCCGGCGGCTCGTTCATCTGGCCGTACACCAGCGCGCATTTCGAGCCTTCGCCACCACCCTTCTTGTTGACGCCGGACTCGATGAACTCGTGATAGAGGTCGTTGCCCTCGCGGGTCCGCTCGCCGACGCCGGCAAACACCGAATAACCACCGTGGGCCTTGGCGACGTTGTTGATCAGCTCCTGAATCAGCACGGTCTTGCCGACGCCGGCGCCGCCGAACAGGCCGATCTTGCCGCCCTTGGCGTAGGGCGCGAGCAGGTCGACGACCTTGATGCCGGTGACGAGAATCTCGGCCTCGGTGGACTGCTCGGTGTATGCAGGCGCCGGCTGGTGGATGCCGCGCTTGGCTTCCGCCTTGATCGGACCGGCCTCATCGACGGGCTCGCCGACCACGTTCATGATGCGGCCGAGCGTGCCGGGGCCGACCGGCACCTCGATCGGCTGGCCGGTGTCGGTGACTTCCTGGCCGCGCACCAGACCCTCGGTGGTGTCCATCGCGATGGTGCGCACGGTCGATTCGCCGAGATGCTGCGCCACTTCGAGCACGAGACGGCTGCCGCCGTTCTTGGTCTCGAGCGAATTGAGAATGGCCGGCAATTGGCCTTCGAACTGGACGTCGACCACGGCGCCCATCACCTGCGTCACGCGACCGATCTGGTTGGCTGCTGTAGCCATTTACGCTCTCTCCTTCGATCCGAATTAGACCACGGTCAGCTTGACCGGGATGTTGCCTTTGGTGGCCTTCGAATAGGGGCACACCGTGTGAGCTTCCTCGACCACCGCCTGCACCTTGGCCTTGTCGGCGCCGGGGATCGAAACCTTCAATTCGACGGCGAGCGAGAAGCCGCCATCGGTATTCAACGTCACGTCGGTGGTGACCTTCGCCGCCTGGCCGTCGATGCCGTGCTTCTTGGCGACCACGAGGATCGCCTGGCCGAAGCAGGCGGAATAACCGAGCGCGAACAGCTGCTCCGGATTGTGGCCATCGCCGGCGCCGCCCAGATCCTTCGGCAGCGCCATCGCCAGCGCGAGAGCGCCATTGTCGAGCATCGCCCGCCCGTTGCGTCCGCCCTTGGTGGTAGCCGATGTGACGTATGCCATGTCGTCCTCCCTCAGACTGCCTCGGCGCCGGAGATGATCTCGATCAGTTCCTTCGTGATCATCGCCTGACGGGTGCGGTTGTAGATCAACGTCTGCTTGCGGATCATTTCACCGGCGTTGCGGGTGGCATTGTCCATCGCCGTCATCTGCGCGCCGTAGAACGAGGCGTTGTTCTCGAGCAGTGCCCGGAAGATCTGCACCGCGAGGTTGCGCGGCAACAGGCGGGTGAGGATCTCGTCCTCCTCCGGCTCGTATTCGTAAGCAGTCGACGCACCGTTGCCGTTGCCGGCGCCGGCTTCCTCCACCACGAGCGGAATGATCCGCTGCGCGGTCGGCACCTGCGCGATCACGGACCTGAAGCGCGAGTAGAACAGCGTACAGACGTCGAACTCGCCGGCGTCGAAGCGGGCGAGCACCTTGCCGGCGATGTCCTCGGCATTGCCGAAGGCCAGCTGACGCACGCCGCGCAGGTCGAGATGTTCGACGATCTGCTTTTCGAACTGGCGGCGGAGCTGCTCGTAGCCCTTGCGGCCGACGCAGAAGAACTTGACCTCCTTGCCCTCGGCAAGCAGCGCCTGCGCGCGCTCGCGCGCGAGCCGCACGATCGAGGAGTTGAAGGGGCCGGAAAGGCCGCGCTCGCCGGTGCAGACCAGGAACAGATGCACCTGATCGCGGCCGGTGCCGCTGAGCAGCGCCGGCGCGCCGGGTGAGGCCGCCGCAGCCGTAGCGATATTGGAGATCACCGCCGCCATCTTCTCCGCATAGGGGCGCGCGGCTTCCGCGGCGCTCTGCGCGCGGCGCAGCTTGGAGGCCGCGACCATCTGCATGGCCTTGGTGATCTTCTGCGTCGCCTTGGTGGAGGCGATGCGGACCCGCATGTCTTTCAGTGACGCCATTCTTGATTCACCCCGGCGGTCCGATCCCGTCGATCAGACCGCAAGCCTCCGTTCGTCACGCCCGGCCGGTGCCGGGCGATGCGTTTGTTCAGGCGAGCGTCTTCGCGAACCCTTCGACCACCGACTTCAGCTTGGCGGCGGTGTCGTCGGAGAGATCGCGGGTATCGCGGATCGAATTGAGGATCTCGACGTTCTTGCCGCGCAGCAGCGACAACAGGCCGTCCTCGAAGGCGCGCACCTTGTTGAGCGGCAGCGGATCGAGATAGCCGTTGGTGCCGGCCCAGATCACGCAGACCTGCTCTTCCATCTTCAGCGGCGAGAACTGCGGCTGCTTGAGGAGCTCGGTCAGGCGCGAGCCGCGATTGAGCAGGCGCTGGGTCGCAGCGTCGAGGTCGGAACCGAACTGCGCGAACGCCGCCATTTCGCGGTACTGCGCGAGCTCGCCCTTGATCTTGCCGGCGACCTTCTTCATCGCCTTGGTCTGCGCCGACGATCCGACGCGCGACACCGACAGGCCGACGTTCACCGCGGGCCGGATACCCTGGAAGAACAGGTCGGTCTCGAGGAAGATCTGGCCGTCGGTGATCGAGATCACGTTGGTCGGAATGTAGGCCGACACGTCGTTGGCCTGGGTCTCGATCACGGGCAGCGCGGTGAGCGAGCCGGCGCCCTGCGTGTCGTTGAGCTTGGCGGCGCGCTCCAGAAGGCGCGAATGCAGATAGAACACGTCGCCCGGATAGGCTTCGCGGCCCGGCGGACGGCGCAGCAGCAGCGACATCTGGCGGTAGGCGACGGCCTGCTTGGACAAGTCATCATAGATGATGACCGCGTGCATGCCGTTGTCGCGGAAATACTCGCCCATGGTGCAGCCGGTGAACGGCGCGATGTACTGCATCGGCGCCGGGTCCGAGGCGGTCGCGGCGACGATCACGGAATATTCCAGCGCGCCCTGCTCTTCGAGCACCTTGACGAACTGCGCCACGGTGGAGCGCTTCTGGCCGACCGCGACGTAGACGCAGTACAGCTTGATCTTCTCGTCGCCGGTGGCGTTCAGCGGCTTCTGGTTCAGGATGGTGTCGAGCGCGATCGCGGTCTTGCCGGTCTGGCGGTCGCCGATGATCAGCTCGCGCTGGCCGCGGCCGATCGGAATCAGCGCGTCGATCGCCTTGAGTCCGGTCGCCATCGGCTCGTGCACCGACTTGCGCGGAATGATGCCGGGCGCCTTGACGTCGACGCGCTTGCGCTCGACCGCCTGGATCGGACCCTTGCCGTCGATCGGATTGCCGAGCGCGTCGACGACGCGGCCAAGCAGGCCCTTGCCGACCGGCGCGTCGACGATGGCGCGGGTGCGCTTCACCGTCTGGCCTTCCTTGATCTCACGGTCGGCGCCGAAGATGACGATGCCGACATTGTCGGTCTCGAGATTGAGCGCCATGCCGCGCGTGCCGTTCTCGAACTCGACCATCTCGCCGGCCTGGACGTTGTCCAGACCGTAGACGCGGGCGATGCCGTCGCCGACGGACAACACCTGCCCAACTTCGGAGACCTCGGCCTCCTGGCCAAAATTCTTGATCTGGTCCTTGAGGATCGCGGAAATTTCCGCGGCGCGGATGTCCATCAGCCTGCCTCTTTCATCGCGTGCTTGATCGAATTGAGTTTGGTGCGAAGCGAACTATCGACCATGCGGCTGCCCAGCTTGACGACAAGGCCGCCGATGATCGCAGGATCGACTTTCACGTTGAGCGCGACGTCCTTGCCGGTCACCGACTTCAGTGCGACCTTCAAGGCGTCGAGATTCTTTTCCGAAAGCGCCTCCGCCACCGTGACGTCGGCCGTCGCCTCGCCCTTGAACTTGGCGACCAGCGCTCGGAAGGCGCGGATCACGTCGGCGATCGCGAACAGCCGCCGGTTGGCGGTGAGCACTTTCAGGAAGTTGGCGGAAATGCCGGAAATTCCGGCCTTGTCGAGCACCGCGGAGAGCGCCTTCTGCTGCGCCTCGGCGGAAAATACCGGGCTGCGCACCAGACGCTTCAGATCGGCGCTGTCGTTGAGCATGGCCTCGAACCGATCGAGGTCGGCCTTCACTGCGTCAACTGATTTCTGCTCGCGGGCCAGTTCGAACAGGGCCGTTGCATAACGGCCGGACACTCCCGAAACGGACGGATCTTCAGCAGCCACAATTCGCTCTTTTAGCTGTCAAATTCGCAAGGGAAAAACCATCGCCGCGATCGCGGCGCCTAGCGATTCAAGCCCTTGGAATTCAAGCGGGACTTCGATTTTCGACCGACGCTGAGGAGTGCCGGGATCAAAAAAATCGCGGCTTTGCTAACATAGCGTACGCGCAGGTGCAACATGACGCCGCGCGCGAAGCGACGCGATGGCGCAGGCCACGCCGGCACGCAGGCCGCCTTCGTTCGCGGCCCAACCCCTCAGTTGAATTTCGACCTTGGTGTCCGTTGGCGCCCTTGGTGTCCCTTGGTGTCCCTTGGCGCGCGGCAGGCCGCTTCCGCGCCCCGAGGCAGCGCCAAAGCCGTTCCACCCATTCCTGCATGGGACCCATGCTGCGATGCGGCAATTTTCCTGGAACCGCACGGGTCCTTGATGCCGGCCATTACTTGACGAAGACCTCGCGGAGCCCGGCGACGACTTCAATTTTAAGTACTTCAAAGTAACGACGTCGTTAAAAATTCGTTAACGCCCAAGATTACGGAACCTTTGTTCATATACCTTATCAGGTAACAAGATATTTCAGCACGAGACAAACAGGAAATACTGCCCAATTCACGCCTCATTGCGTCACCAAACGGCGACCACTGCACCGGGACGGGGGTTCCATTTGCCACCTATGTGGCAATACTATCTGAGGGTCTTTGAATGCTGAAATCCAAGAAGACGGCACCGGGAAAGCTAACCCGGTCGCGCACGGCGCTTGCTGTTGTTGCCGCAACTTTGTTCGTCGGGGGAACCGCCACCGCGGCGTCGGCCAAATCCCGGCATCACCACCATGCCTATCACCACCATCACCACGGCCGTCACGTCGCGGCCGAAAGCCGCGCCGCCGGCCAGTGGCGCGACGCCAATGCGTCGATAATGTCGGGTTCCGGCACCGGCCGCAGCTTCTCGGGCATGGCGTCGTTCTATGGCAACGAGTCCGGCAGCAAGACCGCCTCGGGCCAGCGCTTTGACCAGAACAAGCTGACCTGCGCTCACCGCTCGCTGCCGTTCGGCACCAAGCTCCGCGTCACCCATGGCGACCGCACCGTCGTCGTCACCGTCAATGACCGCGGCCCCTTCATCCGCGGCCGAGTTCTCGACCTCTCGACCGCCGCCGCGCGCGCCGTCGGCCTCACCGGTGTCGGCGTCGGCCGCGTCACCGCCGAGGTCGTCTCCTAAAGCGTCCGCCCAAGCGACGCGTTCCATCCGCCCAGCATGATCGATCGTTGCGTCCGCCCAGGCGGACGAGCCCGATTGACGGGCGCGATAAACTGGCCTGCCGTCGCCAATGACGGCAGGCCCTGTTGTGTGCCCCAGAGCATGTTCGGTTCTGATGGAATCAGAACCGATGCTCCAGATTCTAGTTTCGACGCGTTTTCTTCACGCGAACCGGTACCCACTTCGCTCGAAAACGCTCTAGAGGAAACTCTGCGGGTCGACGTCGACCTCGAGCTTGAGGTTGCCCTTGGGCTTGGGACCGCCGGCAAGCCAGCGCCGCAGATAGTCCGACAGATCGAAGCCGCGCAGCGATTTCAGCAGCAGGCGGAAGCGATAGCGGCCCTTGATGACCGCCAGCGGCGCTTCCGCGGGCCCCAGCACCTGTACCTCTTCCTCGCGCGGAGCAACGGCGACGAGGCGGCGCGCAAAGCCTTCGGCGCTCGCACGGTCGCCGGCGGAGACAATCAGGCTCGCGAGCCGTCCGAACGGCGGATAGAGCGTGCGCTCGCGCAACTCGATCTCGGTGGCGTAGAAGGCCTCGCGGTCGCAGGCGACGAGCGCCTTCATCACGGGATGATCTGGCTGGTGGGTCTGCAAATAGCCGACGCCACGACCCTGATCGCGACCGGCGCGCCCGACCACTTGGTTGAGGAGCTGCCAGGTGCGTTCCGCCGCGCGCGGATCGCCATTGCTGAGGCCCAGATCCGCATCGACGACGCCGACCAGGTTGAGCCGCGGGAAGTGATGGCCTTTCGCCACCAGCTGGGTGCCGATGATGATGTCGACGCGGCCTTCGGCGATCTCGTTCAGCTCGCTGCGCATGGTCTCGATCGAGGTGATGAGATCGCTCGACAGCACCATGGTGCGGGCGCCCGGAAACAGGTTGGCCGCCTCCTCCTGCAACCGCTCGACACCGGGACCGACCGCGACCAGCGACTGCTCGGCAGCGCAATGCGGGCAGACTTCCGGGCGCGGCATCGAGAAGCCGCAGTGATGGCAGACCAGGCGCTGGCGAAAGCGGTGGTCGACCAGCCAGGCGTCGCAGATGGTGCAGGCGAAGCGGTGGCCGCAGGCACGGCATAGCGTCAGCGGCGCGTAGCCGCGGCGGTTGAGGAACAACAGCGCCTGCTCGCGCCGCTCGACCGCGCGGGTGATCTCCTCGGCCAGTTTTGGCGAGATGAAGCGGCCGCGCGGCGGCATCTCGCGGCGCAGGTCGATCGCCTCGATATGCGGCATCTGCTGCCCGCCGAACCGCGCCGGCAGCAGCACGCGCTGATAGCGCCCCTTGCGCGCATTGACTTCGGTTTCCACCGAAGGCGTGGCGGAGGCGAGGATAATCGGGATTTTCGCGATATGCGCGCGCACCACCGCCATGTCACGGGCGTGATAATGCGCGCCGTCGTCCTGCTTGTAGGCCTGGTCGTGCTCCTCATCGACCACGATCAGGCCGAGATTGGCGTAGGGCATGAACAGCGCCGAGCGCGCACCGACCACGACCGGCGCCTCGCCGGCCGCGATCGCCGCCCAGTTGCGCTGCCTGGTGCGCGGCGTGAGTTCCGAGTGCCATTCGATCGGCCGCACGCCGAAGCGCTGCGTGAAGCGATCGAGGAACTGGCCGGTGAGCGCGATCTCCGGCATCAGGATCAGCGATTGCCTGCCGCGCCGGATCGTCTCCGCCACCGCCTCGAAATAGACCTCGGTCTTGCCCGAGCCGGTGACGCCGTCGAGCAGCGCGACATGAAAGCTGCCGTTGGCGGCGAGCGCGCGCACCGCATCGACCGCGCTGCGCTGCTCGCGGGTGAACTCGGGCTGGGCGAATTGCGGATCGGGCGGTGGCGGCGGCGGCGCCGGCGGCAGCGCCTCGACCGCGAGTGTGCCTTCGTCGACGAGGCCGTCGATCACGCCGATGGAGACGCCGGCCTCGCGTGCCGCATCGGCCTTGCCGTGCAGCAGGCCGTCCGACAGCACGTCGATCACGCGCCGCCGCGCCGGCGTCAGCCGCCGCGGCGCTTGGCCCACCAGCCGCACGCCGGCCCGCGTCCGCTCGGGGCCGAGATTCTCGCCCATGCGCAGCGTCATGCGCAGCACCATGCCGCGCGCCGAGAGCGTGTAGTTGGCGACCCAGTCGACGAGCGCGCGCAGTTCCCCCTTCAAGGGAGGGACGTCGAGCTTCTCGCCGACGTCCTTCAGGCGGTTGTGCAGCCGCGGGTCGGGCTTTGCGTCCTCGGCCCAGACCACGCCCACCACCTCGCGGGGTCCCAGCGGCACCGCGACCACGTCGCCCGCCTTCAGCACCATGCCGCGCGGCACGCGGTAGGAATAGGTCTGGTCGAGCGCGACCGGAACCAGCACGTCGACCATGCCGGTCGACGAAGCGGAAGAGGAGGCCTGGCGCGTCGTGTGATCCATCGGCGGGCAAGTTAGCGAAGGCTAAACGAAGGGGGTGCGATATAACGGAGCGGAATCAGCCGCCCTCGAGCCAGCATGACCCGATCAGCCACCGCGGTTCAACCGGTTGAACTCGAAAGCGCCGACGAAACCGTCTCGGCCGAGATGGCGCGCTGGCTGTCGCATCTGCGCGCCGAGCGCAGGCTGTCGCCGAAGACGCTGGAAGCCTATGCCCGCGACCTCAGGCAGTGCCTGGACTTTCTCTGCGAGCATTGGGGCGCGCGGGTGACGCTGGCGCGGTTCTCGCTGCTGGAGGCGAGCGACATCCGAGCCTTCATGGCAATGCGGCGGGCCGACAACATCGGCGGACGCTCGTTGATGCGGGCGCTGGCGGGCCTGCGCTCGTTCGGCCGTTTCCTGGAACGCGAAGGCCGGGGAAAGCTCGGCGCGCTGTCCGCGATCCGCGCGCCGAAGGTCGGAAAGAGCCTGCCGAAGCCGATCCACATCGAAGCCGCCAGACGCCTCGCTGACGCCGACGAGCGCGCCGGCGAAACCCGCGAACAATGGGTGCTGGCGCGCGACGCCGCGGTGATGGCGCTGCTCTATGGCTCGGGCCTGCGCATCTCCGAGGCGCTGGGCCTCAAGCGCCGCGACGTGCCGAAGCCCGGCGAAGGCGACGTGCTCGTCGTCACCGGCAAAGGCAACAAGACGCGGATGGTACCGGTGCTGCAGAACGTGCTGGCGCTGATCGCCGACTATGTCGCGATGTGCCCGCATGGCCTGGCACCGGAAGCGCCGATCTTCGTCGGCGCGCGCGGCGGGCCGCTCAGTCCGCGCATCATCCAGCTTGCGATGGAGCGGATGCGCGGCGCGCTCGGCCTGCCGGACAGTGCGACGCCGCACGCGCTGCGACATTCCTTTGCGACCCATCTGTTGTCCCGCGGCGGCGACTTGCGCGCGATCCAGGAGCTGCTCGGACATTCCTCGCTCTCGACCACCCAGGTCTATACCGGGATCGACAGCGAGCGGCTCCTCGAGGTCTATCGCAACACGCATCCGCGCTCCTGAAACTGAACCGCAACTGAACGGCGGCGGCCTGAACGTTCGGGGTCAGGCCCTGACATCCTGTTGTCACCTTCGCCTGCCCTCTTGCGCCGAAAACATTGTTCGGCAATCGTATCTTTCGGAACTGGCAGGAGGGATTGATGAGCGCACATGAAAGCATGGAGCAAGCGGAGCACGCCGAGCATGCTTCCGGCGAGAACAGGAAGATCGCGCTTCTGATCGCCGTCATTGCGCTTTTCCTCGCGCTGTCGGAGACCCTCGGCAAGGGCGCGCAGACCGAATCGATCAGCAAGAACGTCGAGGCCTCGAACCTGTGGGCCTTCTTCCAGGCCAAGAGCATCCGCCGCACCACGGTGCAGACCGCGGCCGACCAGGGCAGACTGGGCCTTGCGGCCGCCACCGACGACGCCACCAAGGCCGCGCTGCAAAAGCAGATCGACGACTGGCAGAAGACCGCGGCGCGCTACCGCTCCGAGCCGGAGACCGGCGAGGGCACCGAGCAGCTCGCCGAGCGCGCCAAGCATGCCGAGCATGAGCGCGACGAGGCCACCGCGAAATATCATCATTTCGAGCTGGCTTCGGCCGCGTTCCAGATCGGCATTGTGCTGGCATCGGCGACCATCATCACGGGCATGGCGGTGCTGGCCTGGGTCTCGGGCCTCTTGATGCTGGCAGGGCTCGGCATGACCGCGCTCGGCCTGTTCATGCCGCATCTCTTGCATCTGCATTGAGGCGGGATGGCACCGCGATCAGCGCGCCTGCTGCACGCTCTTGCGGAAGCGCTGGATCAGCCGCAGCATGCGTGACGACCAGCCGTCGCCATGCATCAGCTCAAGAATCCTCTGCTTGACCGGATCGACCAGCTCCTTGGCCTTGGCCCGCAGCGCGATCACGAAGTCATAGAGCTTCTCGAACCACGCCATCTCCAGAAGCTTCGGCCGGGTGACGTCGAAGATGAAGGCGGTGACGCCGACGCCGACGAGCTTCGCGAACAGGATGGTGAAGACGGCGCTCAGCCAGTACTCGTGCATGAGCAGCCACACCCCGACCAGCTTGAGCGGAAACAGCGGCAATACGGGCACGATGAAGACGATCAGCGTCATCGCCGGCGGCAGCGTGTCGACCCGCTCGGCGAGCCACTGCTTGAATGCGCGCAGCGGGATCAACGACACCACCCAGGCCACGATCGGCTCGAGATGGTCCCACAACCATGCTTCGATCAGGAAGATGATCGCAAGCAGGATCCAGAGCGGCTGTAGCAGACGGCGCAGCATATCTTGTCCCGACCCGGCCTCCTTCTGTCTCGGGCATGATCTTGTCGGAAAAGCGGTCTTCCGAATCATGCCGGCAGCCGGGCGTCGATCACATATGGATCGCGCGCTTGCCAACCGCAAGCGCCGCTTCCTTGATCGCTTCCGATCGCGTCGGATGGGCGTGGCAGGTCCGCGCCAGGTCTTCGGCGGCGCCGCCAAATTCCATCAGGACTGCGGCCTCATGAATCATTTCGCCGGCTTCGATGCCGATAATGTGTACGCCAAGCACGCGATCGGTCTTCGCATCTGCGAGAACCTTCACGAATCCATCGGTGGTCTGATTGACCTTGGAACGACCATTGGCGGTGAACGGAAATTTTCCGACGGTGTAGGCGATGCCTTCCTGCTTCAGCTCCTCCTCGGTCTTGCCAACGGCAGAGACCTCCGGCGTGGTATACACGACGCCTGGTATAACATCGTAATTCACGTGGCCGGCCTGCCCCGCCAGAATCTCGGCGCAGGCAACGCCCTCGTCCTCGGCCTTGTGCGCCAGCATCGGACCCGCGACGACGTCGCCGATCGCATAGATGCCCGGCACATTGGTTGCGAAATGCCCGTCGATCTCCACGCGGCCGCGGCTGTCGAGTGCGACACCGGCTTCCTTCAGCCCGAGCCCTTCGGTGTAGGGCACGCGGCCGATGCAGACCAGCACGACATCGGCTTCCAGCGTCTCGGCCGCGCCGCCCGCGGCCGGCTCGACCTTCACCTGCAACATCTTGCCCGAGGTGTCGACGCTGGTGACCTTCGACCCGAGCTTGAACGCAAAACCCTGCTTTTCGAGCAGGCGCTGGAATTGCCGCGCGATCTCGCCGTCCATGCCAGGCAGGATGCGATCGAGGAACTCGACCACGGCGACCTGCGCGCCGAGCCGCTGCCACACCGAGCCGAGCTCGAGCCCGATCACGCCGGCGCCGACGATCAGGAGTCTTCCGGGCACCTTGTCGAGCGACAGCGCGCCGGTCGACGACACGATGCGTTTCTCGTCGATCTCGATGCCCTTGAGCCGCGCGATGTCGGAGCCGGTCGCGATCACGATGTTCCTGGTCTCGACAGTTTGCGTCTTGCCGTCGGCTGAAACCTCGACCTTGCCGGCGGAGACGATCCGCCCGCTGCCGTGGATCACGTCGATCTTGTTCTTCTTCATCAGGAACTCGACGCCCTTGACGTTGCCGTCGATGCCCTGCTGCTTGAACTTCATCATGGACGGCAGATCGAGCTTCGGCGCGGGAACGACGACGCCCATCTTGGCGAAGGAGTGACCGGCTTCCTCGAACATCTCCGAGGCATGCAGCAGCGCCTTCGACGGCATGCAGCCGACATTGAGGCAGGTGCCGCCGAGCTCGTTCTTCTCGACCACGGCGACCTTCATGCCGAGTTGCGCTGCGCGGACCGCGCAGACGTAGCCGCCGGGGCCGGTGCCGATGATGACGAGATCGTAAGCCATGATGGAAAATCCTGTAACCTAGCTCTGTGACAGCTCTTAGCGCCCGCCCGACACATCCAGGATGGCGCTGGTGACGTACGACGCCTCGTCCGACATCAGCCAGACGATGGCGTTGGCGATTTCTTCCGCGGTGCCGACCCGCTTCATCGGGACGCTGGGCGCGAGCCGGTGGGCGCGGTCGGGATCGCCGCCGGATCCGTGGATGTCGGTGTCGATCAGCCCGGGACGGATAGCCGCAACGCGAATGCCCTCGCCGGCGACCTCATGGCCGAGGCCGACGGTGAATGAATCGATCGCGCCCTTGGAAGCGGCATAGTCGACATAGGTGTTGGGCGAGCCGAGCTTGGCCGCGACCGAGGATAGATTGACGATCACCCCGCCCTTGCCGCCATGACGCGTCGACATGCGCTTGACGGCTTCGCGCGCACACAAAATGCTGCCGGTGACGTTGACCGCCATCATGCGCTGGATGCGCTCGGCACTCATCTCGTCGACGCGCGCGGTCTCGCCGACGATGCCGGCATTGTTGACGAGCGCGGCCAGCGCGCCGAACTTGTCCGCGGCCTCAAACAGCGCGAGGATGTCCTTTTCCTCGGCCACGTCGCACTTCACCGCGATGGCCTTGCCGTTCTTTGCTTCGATGGTTGCGACGACTTCGTCGGCCGCGGCCTGGTTCGCCGCATAGCCGACCACGATCCGAAAGCCGCGCGCCGCGGCGGCGAGCGCAGTGGCCCGGCCGATGCCGCGGCTGCCGCCGGTGATGACGGCGACCCTGTCTTTCGAATCAAACGGCATGCCCGCCCCGCCCTTACAGGTCGAGCACGAGCCGGGCCGGATCCTCGAGGCTTTCCTTGACGCGCACCAGGAAGGTCACCGCTTCCTTGCCGTCGATGACGCGGTGATCGTAGGACAGCGCCAGATACATCATCGGGCGGATCTCGACCTTGCCGCCGATCGCCATCGGGCGCTCCTGGATCTTGTGCATGCCGAGGATGCCGGATTGCGGCGCGTTCAGGATCGGCGTCGACATCAGCGAACCGTAGATGCCGCCATTGGTGATGGTGAAGGTGCCGCCCTGCAACTCCTCGATCTTGAGCTGGCCGTCGCGGGCGCGGCGGCCGTAATCGGCGATCGCCTTCTCGATGTCGGCGATCGATTTCTGGTCGCAGTCGCGAACCACGGGCACCACGAGGCCCTTGTCGGTGCCGACGGCGATGCCGATGTGGTAGTAGTTCTTGTAGATCAGGTCGGTGCCGTCGATCTCGGCGTTGACGGCCGGAATGTCCTTCAAGGCCTGCACGCAGGCCTTGGTGAAGAAGCCCATGAAGCCGAGCTTGACGCCGTGCTTCTTCTCGAACGCGTCCTTGTAGTGCGCGCGCAGCGCCATGACGTTGGTCATGTCGACCTCGTTGAAGGTCGTCAGCATGGCGGCGGTGTTCTGCACTTCCTTCAGACGGCGCGCGATGGTCTGGCGCAGCCGCGTCATCTTCACGCGCTCCTCGCGCGCGGCATCGTCCGCCGGCGACGGCGCGCGGACCTGCACCGCCGCGGCCGGCTGGCTGACCGGCGTCGGCGCTGACGCGGCGCGCTCGATCGCGGCAAGCATGTCGCCCTTGGTCACGCGTCCATCCTTGCCGGAGCCCGGCACGGTCGAGGCATCGATGCCGCTTTCGGCGGAGAGCTTGCGCACCGAGGGCGCGAGCGGAGCGTCCACCGGCGGCGCCTTGGGCGCCGCAGCCGGCGCGGGCGCAGCGGCGGCGGCCGGCGGGGCAGCGGCCGCGGGCTTTGCCGGCGCCGCCGCAGGTCTCGCGGCGGGCGCCGCGCCGTCATTGATCTGGCCGAGCAGCGCACCGACCGCAACAGTGTCGCCGTCCTTGGCCGCGATCTCTCCGAGCACGCCGGCGGAGGGTGCCGGCACCTCGATCGTGACCTTGTCGGTCTCGAGCTCGACCAGCGGTTCGTCGACCGCGACGGCGTCCCCTGCCTTCTTGAACCAGCGGCCGATGGTGGCCTCGGTCACGGACTCGCCGAGCGTCGGAACTCGAATTTCAGTCATGGTCTGTTTCCTCAATCGAAATTTGACGGTCATCGCCCACGAAGGCGGGCGATCCAGTACGCCGGAACGGTCGTGATCGGGTGGAACGGCACCGGGTACTGGATGCCCCGCTTTCGCGGGGCATGACGGATGGCAAGTGATCAGTTCAATGCGTCGTCGAGCAGCGCGCGGAGCTGCGCCAGATGCTTTGACATCAACCCGGTGGCAGTTGCGGCAGCCGCGGCGCGACCGGCGTAGCGCGGACGCTTGTTGGGGGCGTTGATCTGGTTGAGCACCCATTCGAGATAGGGCTCGATGAAGTGCCAAGCGCCCATATTGCGCGGCTCCTCCTGGCACCAGACGATCTCGGCGCTCTTGAAGCGGGAAAGCTCCACGACCAGCGCCTTCAGCGGCACCGGATAGAGCTGCTCGATGCGCATGATGTAGACGTCGTCGATGCCGCGTTTCTCGCGCTCCTCGTAGAGGTCGTAATAGACCTTGCCCGAGCACAGCACGACGCGGCGAATCTTCCCGTCGGGCACGAGCTTGATCTTCTCGTCGGGCAGCATCTGCGCGTCATCATAGAGGATGCGATGGAACGTGGCGTCCTTGCCAAGCTCGTCGAGCCGGGAGACCGCGCGCTTGTGGCGCAGCAGCGACTTCGGCGTCATCATGATCAGCGGCTTCCTGATCTCGCGATGCAGCTGACGGCGCAGTGCGTGAAAATAGTTGGCCGGCGTGGTCGGATAGACCACCTGCATGTTGTCTTCGGCGCAGAGCTGCAAATAGCGCTCGAGCCGCGCCGAGGAATGCTCCGGCCCCTGGCCCTCATAGCCATGCGGCAGCAGGCAGACGAGGCCCGACATGCGCAGCCATTTGCGCTCGCCCGAGGAGATGAACTGGTCGAACACGACCTGCGCGCCGTTGGCGAAATCGCCGAACTGCGCTTCCCACATCGCGAGCGCATTGGGCTCGGCCAGCGAATAACCGTATTCGAAGCCGAGCACGGCCTCTTCCGACAGCAGCGAGTTGATGACCTCGTAATGGCCCTGGTCGCCGCCGAGATGGTTGAACGGCGTGTAGCGGCTCTCGTCCTCCTGGTCGATCAGGACCGAATGGCGCTGCGAGAAGGTGCCGCGCTCGGAGTCCTGGCCGGACAGCCGCACATGATGGCCTTCCTGCAGCAGCGAGCAGAACGCCAGCGCCTCGCCGGTCGCCCAGTCGATGCCGACGCCATTGTCGATGGCCTTGGCACGGTTTTCCAGGAAGCGCTGGATGGTACGATGGACGCGGAAGCCGTCCGGCACCTTGGTGATCTTGCGGCCGATGTCCTTGAGAACCGCGATGTCGACGCCGGTGACGCCGCGCCGCGCGTCCTCCTCCTGGTCGGCGATCTTGAAGCCGGCCCATTTGCCGTCGAGCCAGTCGGCCTTGTTCGGCTTGTAGCCGACGCCGGCCTCGAACTCGGCATCGAGCCGCGAGCGCCAGTCGGCCTTGGCCTTCTCGACCTCGCCCTCGGTCACGACGCCGTCGGCGATCAGCCGCTTGGCGTAGATATCGAGCGTCGAGGGATGCGCGGCAATCTTCTTGTACATCACCGGCTGGGTGAAGGCCGGCTCGTCGCCCTCGTTATGGCCATGCCTGCGGTAGCAGAACATGTCGATGACGACGGGCTTGTGGAACTTCTGGCGGAATTCGATCGCGACCTTGGCGGCGAACACCGCGGCCTCCGGATCGTCGCCGTTCACGTGGAAGATCGGCGCGTCGATCATCTTCGCCACGTCGGACGGATAGGGCGAGGAACGCGAATAGCGCGGATAGGTGGTGAAGCCGATCTGGTTGTTGACGATGAAATGCAGCGAGCCGCCGGTGCGATAGCCCTTCAGGTCCGACAGGCTGAAGCATTCGGCCACGACGCCCTGGCCGGCGAAGGCGGCGTCACCATGCATCAGCAGCGGCAGCACCGAGATGCGCTGGTCCGGCGGATCGCCGTGCTGGTCCTGCTTGGCGCGCACCTTGCCGAGCACCACGGGATCGACGATCTCCAGATGCGAAGGGTTGGCGGTCAGCGACAGATGGATGCGGTTGCCGTCGAACTCGCGGTCGGAGGAGGCGCCGAGGTGATATTTGACGTCGCCGGAGCCCTCGACGTCCTCGGGGTTGGCCGAGCCGCCCTTGAATTCGTGGAACAGCGCGCGGTGCGGCTTGGCCATCACCTGCGTGAGCACGTTGAGACGGCCGCGATGCGGCATGCCGACCACGATCTCCTTCACGCCGAGATTGCCGCCGCGCTTGATGATCTGCTCCAGCGCCGGGATCAGCGATTCGGCGCCGTCGAGACCGAAGCGCTTGGTGCCGGTGAATTTGACGTCGCAGAATTTCTCGAAACCCTCGGCCTCGACCAGCTTGTTGAGGATGGCGCGGCGGCCCTCGCGGGTGAAGCTGATCTCCTTGTCCGGGCCCTCGATGCGCTCCTGGATCCAGGCCTTCTGCGCGGCATTCGAGATGTGCATGAACTCGACGCCGAGCGTCTGGCAGTAGGTGCGCTCGCAGATCGCGACGATCTCGCGCAGCGAGCCGTATTCCAGGCCGAGCACGTGATCGAGGAAGATCTTGCGGTCGTAGTCGGCCTCGGTGAAGCCATAGGTGCGGGGATCGAGCTCCTCGCGGTCGCGCGGCGCCTCGATGCCGAGCGGGTCGAGCTTGGCGTGGAAATGGCCGCGCATGCGATAGGCGCGGATCAGCATCAGCGCTCGCACCGAATCGCGCGTTGCCTGATGCAGCTCGGCCGCGGTGATTTCGGCGCCCTTGTCCTTGGCCTTGGCCGCGAGCTTCCCGCCGACCGCCTTCTCGGCCTCGACCCAGTTGCCGTCGAGCGCGGACGTCAGCTCGTCCTGCGGGGCGAGCGGCCAGTTGTCGCGCTCCCAGGACGGCCCTTCCGCATTCTTGAGGACGTCCTCGGGCCGATCCTTCAGGCTCTTGAAGAATTCCTGCCACTCCGCATCGACGGAGTTCGGGTCTTTCTCGTAGCGGGCGTAGATCTCATCAATGTAGGCGGCGTTGGTGCCCTGCAAAAACGAGGAAAGGGCAAAGGCGGCGTTCGCGTCCTGACGAGACATGCTGGGGTCCTGGCGATTCGGTTCGCGCTTCAAGCGAAGCGGCGCTTATGGCCGATCCCGGCAGACCAGCCTGATTGCGAACCCTTTACCCTATTTGGGGCGAATGTTCGCGCCGAAAAGAACCAAGGACTGAATTAAGCTTTCAGTTTTTCTGCGAGGGTATGCCCGAGGCGGGCCGGGGACGGGGAAACGGTGATTCCGGCCGATTCCATGGCCGCGGTCTTGGAACCGGCATCGCCCTTGCCGCCGGAGATGATCGCGCCGGCATGGCCCATGCGCCGGCCGGGGGGTGCCGTGACGCCGGCGATGAAGCCGACCATCGGCTTCTTGCGGCCGCGCTTGGCCTCGTCCTTGATGAACTGGGCGGCGTCCTCCTCGGCCGAGCCGCCGATCTCGCCGATCATGATGATCGAGGTGGTCTTTGGATCACCCAGGAACATTTCCAGCACATCGATGAATTCGGTGCCCTTGACCGGATCGCCGCCGATGCCGACCGCGGTGGTCTGACCGAGACCCTCCTGGGTGGTCTGGAACACCGCCTCATAGGTCAGCGTGCCCGAGCGGGAGACGATGCCGACCGAGCCCGGCTTGAAGATGTTCGCCGGCATGATGCCGATCTTGCACTCGCCGGCGGTCATCACGCCCGGGCAGTTCGGCCCGATCAGGCGCGACTTCGAGCCCGACAGCGAGCGCTTCACGCGAACCATGTCGAGCACCGGAATGCCTTCGGTGATGCAGACGATCAGCGGGATTTCCGCATCGATCGCCTCGCAGATCGCGTCAGCGGCGCCCGGCGGCGGCACGTAGATCACGGACGCATCGGCGCCGGTCTTCTCGCGGGCCTCGGCGACGGTGTCGAACACCGGCAGGTCGAGATGCTTCGATCCGCCTTTGCCCGGCGAGACGCCGCCGACCATCTTGGTGCCGTAGGCGATGGCGGCTTCCGAGTGGAAGGTGCCGTTCTTGCCGGTGAAACCCTGGCAGATAACGCGGGTGTTCTTGTCGATCAGGATGGACATGGGACAGGCTGCTTTCGAACGAGTGTAAACTAGTGGATGCGCCGGTAGATGCCGGTAAGCACGTCGGACCATCCTTCCGCGTCGGGCGAGAACTGGATCTTCATGGTATAGGTGTCGTCGTCGACGACTTCGTAGACGTGGCGCGCATTGCCGCGCAGCGAGCCGCGCACCAGCGTCAGCACCTTGCCCGCCCAGCCGCCGGAGGCGGGCGATGGCGGGTAATATCCAAGGGAATCATGCCAGAACAGTTTGTAGAGCCGGTCTTCGCGGTCGTAGGTGAAGAGCGCGTGGGTGGCGAAGCTTTCCTTGCCGTCGCGCGTCTGGCGGGTGTCCTGGATCAGATACAAGCCGTTGAGGTCGATGCGCGCGACCACATGGGAGGTGGCGGGACCGCCGGCGACCCAGCGCGACGGGAACACCGTCTCCTCGCCGTTCCATTCGCCGGCGAACACTGCAAGCTTCCTGTGCTCTGGTAGCGGTGTCGGCGCAGCGAGATGGTCCTCGGCCATCGTCAGCCTCCCTTGACGGCTTTCACGATCTTCTGTGCGGCGTCGTCGAGATTGTCTGCCGGCACCACGTTGAGGCCGGATTCGCGGATGATCTTCTTGCCCTGCTCGACATTGGTGCCTTCGAGCCGCACCACCAGCGGCACTTTCAGCCCGACCTGCTTCACCGCGGCGACCACGCCTTCCGCGATCACGTCGCATCTCATGATGCCGCCGAAGATGTTGACCAGGATGCCTTTCACGTTGGGATCGGACGTGATGATCTTGAAGGCCGCAGCCACCTTTTCCACGGTGGCGCCGCCGCCGACGTCGAGGAAGTTGGCGGGCTCCATGCCGTAGAGCTTGATGATATCCATCGTCGCCATCGCCAGGCCCGCGCCATTGACCATGCAGCCGATGGTGCCGTCGAGCGCAACGTAGTTGAGGTCGTATTTCGACGCCTCGATCTCCTTGGCGTCTTCCTCGGTCTCGTCGCGCAGCGCGGCGACGTCGGGATGGCGGAACAAGGCGTTGTCGTCGAACGACACCTTCGCGTCCAGCACGCGGAGCTGGCCCTGCCTGGTCACCACAAGCGGATTGATCTCCAGCATCGCCATGTCCTTGGCGACGAAGGCGGCATAGAGCTGGCTCGTCAGCTTCTCGGCCTGTCTGGCGAGATCGCCGGACAGCTTCAGCGCCGTTGCGACCGTGCGGCCGTGATGCGGCATGATGCCGGTTGCGGGGTCGACCGAGAAGCTCACGATCTTTTCCGGCGTGTTATGCGCGACATCCTCGATGTTGACGCCGCCTTCGGTCGAAACCACGAAGGAGACTTCCGAGGTCTCGCGGTTGACCAGGAGCGAGAGATAGAACTCCTTGTCGATGTCGGAACCGTCCTCGATGTAGAGGCGGTTGACCTGCTTGCCATGCGGCCCGGTCTGCACCGTCACCAGCGTTGCGCCCAGCATCTGCCTGGCGAACTGCGCGACATCGGCGAGCGACTTGGCGATGCGCACGCCGCCCTTGTCGCCGGCGGATGCTTCCTTGAACTTGCCCTTGCCGCGGCCGCCGGCGTGGATCTGGCTCTTCACCACCCAGACCGGACCCGGCAGCGCCTTGGCGGCGGCTTCGGCGTCTTCGGCCTTGAGCACGGGCACGCCCTTCGAGATCGGAACCCCGAACTCGTTCAGCAGCGCCTTGGCCTGGTATTCATGGATATTCATTCAGGACGCTCCCCAAACCTCGTGCGGCGATCGTGCCGGCTTCTTTTGAAGCTGGCATACCATATACCACAAAAACTGCAAGGGTCGGAGCCGGGCGAGAGCCGTCTCCGACCGAAAACCGAACGAAATCAGCGACCGAGAAGATCCGGCGCGATCTTCTTGCAGGCGTCGACCAGACCCTGGACCGCGCCGACCGACTTGTCGAAGCCCTCGCGCTCCTTGCCGGCGAGGTCGATCTCGACGATGCGCTCCACGCCCTTCGAGCCGATCACGACGGGCACGCCGACATACATGTCCTTCACGCCATATTCGCCGTTGAGGTAGGCGGCGCAGGGCATCACGCGCTTCTTGTCGCGCAGATAGCTCTCGGCCATCGCGATCGCGGAGGCGGCCGGCGCATAATAGGCCGAGCCGGTCTTGAGGAGGTTGACGATCTCGGCGCCGCCATTGCGGGTGCGGTCGACGATCTCGTCGAGGCGCGCCTGCGAGGTCCAGCCCATCTTGACGAGGTCGGGCAGCGGGATGCCGGCGACGGTGGAGTAGCGCACCAGCGGCACCATGGTGTCGCCATGGCCGCCGAGCACGAAGGCGGTGACGTCCTCGACCGAGACGTTGAACTCGTCGGCGAGGAAATAGCGAAAGCGCGCCGAATCCAGCACGCCCGCCATGCCGACCACCTTCTTGTGCGGCATGCCGGAGGCCTTCTGCAGCGCCCACACCATGGCGTCGAGCGGATTGGTGATGCAGATGACGAAGGCGTCGGGCGCGTATTTCTTGATGCCGGCGCCGACCTGTTCCATCACCTTGAGATTGATGCTGAGCAGGTCGTCGCGGCTCATGCCGGGCTTGCGCGGCACGCCGGCGGTGACGATGCAGACCTTGGCGTTGTCGAGCGCCTCGTAGGAATTGGCGCCGGTGAAGGCGGCATCGAAGCCGTCGACCGGAGAGGATTGGGCGATATCCAGCGCTTTACCCTGCGGCACGCCTTCAGCGATATCGAACATCACGACATCGCCGAGCTCCTTCAAGCCGACGAGGTGAGCCAATGTTCCGCCGATCTGGCCGGAGCCAATCAGAGCAATCTTGTCGCGCGCCATGGGAGTGGTTTCCTTTGAACCCGTTGTGTCCTTGTGACCCGAGCCGGGAAGAGAGGTGGAAAAGATGCGTTTGGTTAGCCCTTTCGCCTCACCGGTTCAAGTCGCGCCCGCGCCTGATTGACGGCCTTGCCGCATTTTCGGTCAGGGCATGCCGCCAGCCTGGCCCGGCGATCTCATGCGCGAGCAGCCGGTCGTTTCAGGAGATGAAAGGGCCGGATCGCGATCTCGGCTCGATCAGGTTTCCACGAGCCCGGTGGTCGAGCCGCTCGCGGCCGAATCCTTGTGCCCATGCGGCAGCGCCAAATAGGATTCCGAGCTCATCTCGATCAGGCGCGAGGCCGTCCGCTTGAACTCGTTGGCCTCGAACCCCTCGGTGGCGCGGTACAGCGCGACCGGCTCGGCCTCAGCCGAGGCCATCAGCTTCACCGCATTGTCATAGAGCGCGTCGATCAGGGTGATGAAGCGCTTGGCGGCGTTGCGCTGGGGAAAGTCCATCACTGGAATATGGTCGACCAGGATGGTGTGGTAGTCGCGCGCAAGCCGGAGATAATCGGAAGCCCCGAGCGGCTGCTCGCAGAGATCGGCGAAGGAAAACCGCGCCACGCCATGCGACGAGCAGGGCACGCGCAGGGTGCGGCCCTTGATCGAAATGTCGCGCGGCTTGCAGGGGGCGTTGCCGCTCAGCTTCACCCAGGCCTTGTCGAGCGCGGCATCCGCCACGCGGTCCGCAGGCACCAGCCACATCTTGACGCCGGCGAGCTTCTCCAGCCGGAAATCGGTGCGCGCATCGAGCCGCAGCACCTCCATGTGTTCCTCGATCTGCGCGATGAAGGGCAGGAACAGCGCCCGGTTCAGCCCGCCCTTGTAGAGATCGTCGGGGGCGACGTTGGAGGTCGCGACCACCACGGTGCCGAGCTCGAACAGTTTTGCGAACAGCCGGCCGAGGATCATCGCGTCCGCGATGTCGGTGACGTGGAATTCGTCGAAGCAGAGCAGCCAGGCTTCCTCGAAGATCGCCTGGGCGGTGAGCGCAATCACATCCGCGTCCGCAAGCTCGCCGCGCGCGATGCTGCGCCGGTAGTTGTGGACGCGCTCGTGCACGTCGGCCATGAATTCGTGGAAATGCGCGCGGCGCTTGTGCTCGACGACGCTCTGCTGGAAGAACAGGTCCATCAGCATGGTCTTGCCGCGCCCGACCTCGCCGTGAACGTAAAGCCCATGCGGCGGCCCGCCGTTCTTGTCGCCGAACAGCCGGCCCAGCAGGCCCTGCTTGCGCGCGGGCTTGTAGGTCGCCAGCCGTGTCTCCAGCGCGGCAAAGGCCGCGGCGACCTCGGCCTGCGCCGGATCGCGCTCGATCGCGCCGGAAGACACGAGCGCGTAATAGTGGGAGAGAAAGGAGGATTCAGCGGTCGAAAGCATGGCCCCGTTTACGGCCCAGCCGCGGAAAAATTGCAAGCCGTGAATGCGGCTATGGGGTATGCGCGATACTGTCCCGTTCCACCGAAGACGTCATGCCCCGCGAAAGCGGGGCATCCAGTACGCCGCAGCTTCTCAATCAAGGCCGAGCCGTCCTGGAATACTGGATCGCCCGGTCGAGCCGGGCGATGACAGCGGTGATAGTCTCACGCACAGAGCGCGTAGGCGTCCTCGATCACATAGGGTCCGCCGCCGGTCGAGGCGCGCGAGGAGAACAGCACGAAGCGCTCGGCGGTGAACACCTTGCTCGGGAAATAGCCGCGCACCGAAAGGTAGTCGGCGACATCCTGGCTCGACGCATCATGCAGCCGCGCCAGCGTCACATGCGGCGTGAACTTGCGCCCCTCGGGATCGAGCCCGATCCGCTGCATCATCCGCTCGAGCTCGGCCTGCAGCTCGATCAGCGGCCGGCTCGGCGCGATGTTGGCGACCACCGCGCGCGGCTTGCGGCCGCCGAAGCTCGACAGGCCCTGCACGGTGACCTCGAACGGCTTGCGGTTGACCCGGAACAGCATCGAGGCGATCTCGTTGGCGGAAATGCCGTCGATGTCGCCGATGAAGCGCAGGGTGACGTGATAATTTTCGGGATCGATCCAGCGGGCGCCGGGGAGGCCACCCCGCAAGCCGGAAAGCGTGTGCCCGACCTCGGCCGGGATTTCCAGTCCAGTGAACAAACGCGGCATCGTTCGGACTCCCGATGCTTGGGCGCGACCGGCTGAACCGGTCAAGGCCCCTTAACAAGGCCCGGTGACGAATCACCGGCTTCTATTTTTTACCCGACTTATATGACTCTGCGAAGCACGACACGTTAACGGATCGGAAACCTCCGGGATAATGCGGGGAAAATCCCGCCTGTTGTTTCAACTGCGCTGCCCACCGATCGATCCGAGAAATGCCTCGACCGTAGGCAGCACGTTCCTGACGATGATGTCGACGCCTTCGGCGGTCGGATGGATGCCGTCGGCCTGGTTGAGCTTCTTGTCGGCGGCGACGCCCTCGAGGAAGAACGGGTAAAGCGGCACGCCGAAGGATTTGGCGAGATCCGGATAGATCGCGTTGAAGCGCGCGGCGTAGTCGCTGCCGTAGTTCGGCGGCGCCAGCATCCCGCACAGCATCACCGCGATCTTGCGCGCCTTCAGCCGCGCCACGATGTCGCTCAAGGCCGCGCGCGTCACCGCGGGATCGAGGCCGCGCAAGGCATCATTGGCGCCGAGCTCGACGATAACAGCCTCGGTTCCCTCCGGCACTGACCAGTCAAGCCGGTCGCGGCCGCCAGAGGCGGTGTCGCCGGACACCCCGGCATTGACCATATCGACATCTATCCCCTTGGCTTTCAATGCCTTTTGCAGCCGCGCCGGAAACGCCTCGGGGCCCGAAAGACCAAGCCCGGCGCTCAGGGAATCGCCGAGCACCACCATCTTGATCGGCCGGGACGCCGCCGCCATCGCGGGCGTTGACGCGCCCAACGCCGTCATCAACGCGACCGTCAACACGAGCATGTGCGCGAACAGACGCCTGAAGCCCTCGACCCGGGGCGCCGAAGTGCCATATGACGCAACCATGGACAGCCTCATCGAATCCTCGTCTTTGACCGGCACCGAGCCGGACACCATTTCGATCTCGAACATCAATCTGTCGCTCGGCGCCGGCGCCGCGCGTGTCCATATCCTGAAGGATATCAGCCTTCGTGTCGCATCGGGTGAAGCGCTCGGCCTGATCGGGCCGTCCGGTTCTGGGAAGTCGACCCTGCTGATGGTGATGGCGGGACTGGAACGACCCGACAGCGGAGAGGTGGTGGTCAACGGCACGCCTTTCAATGCCCTCGACGAGGACGCGCTGGCGCGCTTCCGCGGGCGGCAGGTCGGCATCGTGTTCCAGTCCTTCCATTTGATCCCGACCATGACGGCGCTGGAGAACGTCGCGGTGCCGCTGGAGCTTGCCGGCGCCGCTGATGCGGCGGCACGCGCCGCCGCGGAATTGCAATCGGTCGGGCTCGGCGACCGTCTGCATCATTACCCGACGCAGCTTTCCGGCGGCGAGCAGCAGCGCGTCGCGCTGGCGCGCGCGCTGGCGCCCGACCCCGCGATCCTCGTCGCCGACGAGCCGACCGGCAATCTCGACGAGACCACCGGCAAGCAGATCGTCGATCTCCTGTTCGCCAAGCATGACGAGCGCGGCATGACGCTGGTGCTGGTGACCCACGACCAATCGCTCGCCCAGCGTTGCGACCGCGTGGTGCGACTGCGCTCCGGGCGGATCGACAGCGAAACGCCGCCGCGACGCCCCGCACGATGAGCGTCATCGCCGAACGCCTCGACCGCGGCCACACCGCCTCATTGCCGCTGCGCTATGCGTTGCGCGAGCTGCGCGGCGGCCTGCGCGGCTTCTACGTCTTCATCGCCTGCATCGCGCTCGGCGTGATGGCGATCGCCGGCGTCGGCTCGGTCGCCGCCAGCCTGAGCGAGGGGCTGGCGCGAGAAGGCCGCACGCTGCTCGGCGGCGACGTCGCTTTCGTGCTGTTCCAGCGCGAAGCGAAGCCGCAGGAGATCGCGTTCCTGCGTGCGCATGGCGAGCTGTCGGCCGCGGCCACCATGCGCGCGATGGCGCGCGCCGCCGACGGCCGCGTCGCGCTGGTCGAGATGAAGGCCATCGACGCGGCCTATCCCCTGCTCGGCGAACTGTCGCTGGCGCCGAAACTGCCGGTCGCCGACCTGCTTGCCGAGCGCCAGGATTCGAGCGGCACCGCGTTTGGCGCGGCGGCCGACCCGACGCTGCTGGCGCGGCTCGAGCTCAAGGTCGGCGACCGCGTCAGCATCGGCAACGCCACCTTCCAGATCCGCAGCGCCGTCGATGCCGAGCCGGACAAGCTGGCGGGCGGTGTCGGCTTCGGTCCGCGCTTTTTGGTCAGCCAGGCAGCGCTCAAGGCCACCGGCCTGGTGCAGCCGGGCAGCCTCGTGCGCTGGAGCTACCGCGTGAAGCTGCCCGACAGTGCAAGCGGCGAGCGCGCGATGACCGCACTGATCGACGATGCCCGCGCCACGCTGCCCGAAGCCGGATGGGAGATCCGCAGCCGCGGCAACGCCTCGCCGCAGCTTGAACGCACCATCAACCGCTTCACCCAGTTCCTGACGCTGGTCGGGCTCGCGGCGCTGCTGGTCGGCGGCGTCGGGGTCGCCAATGCGGTGAAGAGCCATATCGACCGCCGGCGCGACGTCATCGCCGCCTACAAGGCGCTCGGCGCCACCGGACGGGCGGTGTTTTCGATCTATCTGACACAGGTGGTCGTGCTCGCCGGCATCGGCTCGGTCATCGGGCTGGCGGTCGGCGCGGCGCTGCCCTTTGCCATCGTCGGGGCCTTCGGCAACCTGCTGCCGCTGCCGGTGGTGCCGGCGCTGCATCCGGACGAACTGGCGCTGTCCTTCGTCTATGGCCTCCTGACCGCGCTCGCCTTCGGCCTGTGGCCGCTCGGCCGCGTGCATGACGTGCCGGTCGCGGCGCTGTTCCGCGAGGCGGTTGCGGCGGCGTGGCATCGCCCCCGCTGGCCTTATCTGGCACTGATGGCGCTGGTGATTGCGCTGCTGGTCGCCGTGGTGATCGGGCTCGCCTATGACCGGCGCACGGCCGCGATCTTCGTCGTCGCCTCGATCCTGGTGTTCGCGCTGCTGCGAGCGGTCGCCGCGCTGCTGATGGCGATTGCCCGCCGCCTGCCGCGCACGCGCTTCACCATGCTGCGGCTTGCGATCGCCAACATCCACCGGCCGGGCGCGCTGACCCCGTCGGTGGTGCTGTCGCTGGGACTTGGGCTCGCGGTGCTGGTCACGATCACCCAGATCGACGGCAATCTGCGCCGGCAGTTCCTGGCCGCGCTGCCGGAGCGCGCCCCCTCGTTCTACTTCATCGACATTCCCGCAGGCGACGCCGCGCGGTTCGACACCTTCCTGAAGCAGACGATAGCGGACGCCACGATCGAGGACGTGCCGATGCTGCGCGGGCGGATCGTCGCCGCGCGCGGCGTCAAGGCGGAGGAGCTGAAACCCACGACCGATGCCGAGTGGGTGCTGCAGAGCGACCGCGGGCTGACCTACACCGGCGAGATCCCGAATGGCTCCAAGGTGGTCGAGGGCGCATGGTGGGGCGCCGACTATGCCGGCCCGCCGCTGGTGTCCATGGAGAAGAAGATCGCCGACGGCCTGCGGCTCTCGATCGGCGACGAGGTCGTCGTCAACGTGCTTGGCCGCGACATCCCGGCGCGGATCGCCAATTTGCGCAACATCGACTGGCAGGGGCTCGGCATCAATTTCGTGCTGGTGTTCTCGCCCAATGCCTTCAAGGGCGCCCCGCACACCCACATCGCGACCCTGACCGAAGCCCGCCCCGATGCCGGCACTGATGCCCGCATCATCAAGGCGGTCGCCGACGCCTTCCCGATGGTGACGAGCGTGCGGGTGCGCGAGGTGATGGAAACGATCGGCTCCGTCGTCACCAATCTCGTGCTGGCGATCCGCGGCGCCAGCGCCGTGACGCTGATTTCGGCGATCCTGGTGCTGGGCGGGGCGCTGGCCGCCGGCCACCGCCACCGTGTCTACGACGCGGTCATCCTCAAGACGCTCGGCGCCACCCGCGCCCGCCTGCTCGGCGCCTACGCCCTCGAGTACCTGATGATCGGGCTCGCCACCGCGGTGTTCGGGGTGATCGCGGGCTCGCTTTCGGCCTATCTGATCGTGACCCGGCTGATGACGCTGAGCTTCGTCTGGCAGGCCGGCAGCGCGGCCGTTGTCGTGGTCGCCGCTCTGCTCGTCACCGTGGGGCTGGGGCTGGCCGGCACCTGGCTGGCGTTGAACCAGAAACCCGCCGCCGTGCTGCGCAATTTGTGACAAATTGAGCGTTCCCGGGGCGTGCCCTGCCACTGGACTAATGCGGCGTTTTGGCTCGTAAAGTCGGGCCTCAGAGCGACATTCAGCCGCGCGGGAAAGCTTGCAGCGGATGTGCTAGTCTCCCACATGGAGCATGGGTTCAGACGCCGGCTTGATGACGCAAAATTAATGTCTGCAAACTGGACCGTCTGAGATAGATTTCATGCCGGCGCCGCAAAGCCCTTGCGCTCCGCCGGACAAACCAACGGGAATTCGACCATGTCGGACCTAGACCGTAACTACGCTTCTCCTTTCGGCCGGGCCGCCGGGCGCGTTGACGCCGCGACGGTCGATGCCGGCCTGCGCGCATACATGCTGCGCATCTACAACTACATGACGATCGGCCTGGCCATCACGGGCCTGGCCGCGCTCGGCATCTACATGGCGGCGGTGACCAACGACCCGTCGGGTGCTGCCGCCAAGATCGGCAACGCGTTCCTGACCCCGTTCGGCTACGCGATGTTCGTGAGCCCGCTGAAATGGCTGTTCATCCTGGCGCCGCTCGCCATGGTGTTCGTGATCTCGGCCGGCATCAACCGCCTCGCTCCGTCGACCGCCCAGATGCTGTTCTGGGTGTTCTCGGCGCTGATGGGCGTTTCGCTGTCCTCGATCTTCCTGGTGTACACCCACACCTCGATCGTGCGGGTGTTCTTCATCACGGCGGCCTCGTTCGGCGCGCTCAGCCTCTACGGCTACACCACGCGGCGTGACATGACCGGGCTCGGCTCGTTCCTGCTGATGGGCCTGTTCGGCCTGATCATCGCGAGCCTGGTGAACCTGTTCCTGGCAAGCTCCGCGCTGCAGTTCTTCGTCTCGATCATCGGCGTCTTCATCTTCGCCGGCCTCACCGCCTGGGACACCCAGCGGCTGAAGAACGACTACATCTACGGCTACGCCTCGGCCGGCGGCGAGGTAGCGGAACGTGCGGCGATCACCGGCGCGCTGTCGCTCTACCTGAACTTCATCAACCTGTTCACGCTGCTCCTGCAGCTCCTCGGTCAGCGAGACTGACCGGAGCCTCCCGTAGTAGGCGGACCAATGGAGCCCCGGCCTTGCGGCCGGGGCTTTTGCTTGGGCGGCACGTCCGCAGGCTTGTGGAGAAGCGTTGATCGGCGCCGCGCCGCTGCTATCCTCAAAGCCATGTCCGCACCCGAAATCAGGCCCGCCACCGAGGCGGATCTCCCCGCCATCACTGCGATCTACGACCACGCCGTACGCAAGGGCACCGCGACCTTCGAGCTGGTGCCGCCGGACCTTGCGGAAATGACACGCCGCTTCCGGGCGCTGGCGGACGGCGGCTACCCCTATCTCGTCGCCCTGCTCGAGGGCAGCATTGCCGGCTACGCCTATGCTGGCGCCTACCGGCCGCGGCCGGCCTACCGCTTCACGGTCGAGAACTCGATCTATCTCGATCCCGCCGTCCACCGCCGCGGCGTCGGGCAGCAGCTATTGAAGCGCCTGATCGCCGAATGCGAGGCCCTCGGCTTTCGCCAGATGATCGCCGTCATCGGCGATTCCGCCAATGCCGGATCGATCGGCGTGCATGCGCGATGCGGGTTTCAGATGATCGGCACGCATCCGAGCGTCGGTCTCAAGTTCGGCCGCTGGCTCGACACCGTGATGATGCAGCTCGCGCTCGGCGAAGGCGCCACGACGATTCCTTCCGACTCCTAGACCAGCGCCAGCTTGCGGTCGATCGCGAGCAGCACGCGGTCCAGCTCGTGGCCGCGGCGCAGGATCAGCCCGGTCGCCGAGATCACGCTATACATGCCCTGCTTGCGCGCGAGCCGCGGATCCTTCTCGATCCGGTAGATCGGGACTTCGGAAGCGCGGCGGAAGATGGAGAACACGGCGCGGTCCTTCAGGAAGTCGATGGCGTAATCGCGCCATTCGCCGTCGGCGACCATGCGGCCGTAGAGATTGAGGATCCGATTGAGCTCGAGCCGGTTGAACGTCACGCGGTTTGGCACGCTCCCCGCAGCGGCAACACGTGCCGCTGCGCGACTCTCGCTGGGGTCGGCATCCTCCGAGGTCAGATTCATGGAGCGCCTCCTGTCATGTCGCTGACATGATCGCGCCAACCGCGGGTGGCTGCAAGGGGGCGCCAATCGAATGGGCCCAGGCGGACGCGGCGAATTGTCCGATCCGAACGAGGGGCGAGGGCATGATTCGGCGAGGCCTGCACGCACGTGATTCGGGGATGGACAACAGGGCTCCGCAGCCACGCCCTCGGGCTCGAATCGCGGACCATGTGAAAACAAATCCCGATGCGGGAGCGCGATTTTGCGTGAAACTACTTCATCTTAGACCGTCACGTGATCGTTAGCGGAATCATAATGCCGCCCCACTTCCGCCAAGCGCCCGCCGTCCTAACTTGCAATAAAGCGAGTGTGCGTTGGCCCGGTTCTTTCGGTTCCGGATTCCTCAGCCCCCAGCCCCCCGGGATTGTCGGAGCCGGGCCTGTCGCACAAAACATCCTCCAGAGGGCCAACGCGAGTTGGTCCTTTTCTTTTTTCAGCAAGCATTACATCGCGGCCGGCGCAGCTTGGCGCAAGCGCGCTTGCGCATCGCGCTCCGCCAGCCATCACGCAAACAAACGCAGCTCGCGCAAGCCGCGCGGCGCGCCAGGATGAATGCGGGAGCGAATCAGTGCAGGGAGGTGAAGGCGGCACCGAGCATCGGCCCGGGCCGGTCGCGGCTGCCGTCCTGGATATAGACGGCCGCGGCGTCGACGCCGTCGCGGGAAATGTTTTCCAGCGGCACCGTCCAGCTTCCGGAGCCACCGTTCCAGTCGCCGATCTTGACCAGGTTGCGGACCACGTTGTGATAGGTGATCTCGTGGCCGCGATTTTCGCCGCGCTCGATCGCGATCGGCACCGCCTTCGAGATCGAGCAGATCCACACCTCGCCATGGCTCGCCGCCAAGCCCTCGCTCGCGGCAATCGAGACGTTGATGTCCTTTCCGGAGATCGACATCGTCACCGGCACCGACATCACGCCGTTGCTCTTGCTGGTGTCGCTGATCGCGCCCTCGATGCCGGCACGGTCGCTGCCGACCACATGCACCGAACCGTTGATAACCGCCTGCGGCGTGTAGACCTCACGATCGCCGCGCATCTGCGAATAGGCCCGCTGCCGCGCCGAGAAGCGCTTGTCGGCCAGCGTGTCCTTCCAGCCGAGATAGTCCCAATAGTCGATCGGCATGCTCAGCGCGATGACGGAAGGATCCTTGGCGAGCTCTCCGATGATCTTGTCGGCGGGCGGACAGGACGAGCAGCCTTGCGAGGTGAACAGCTCGACGACGGCGCGCGGATCGGCCTCGGCCGGACGAATGATTGCGATGATCGCGCAGACACTGAGCGCGCCGGACCACAACGAAATACGCTTGCTAGCCATCATCCCTGTCATTGCTGCACGGCACCGCCGGCCATATCGCCGTTAGGGTTTACGATTGGTATCCGTAGTCGTACGGAGCAGGGATTCTAACGCGAAAACCCTGCTCCAGACGCGCAAAGGCGGCCCTTGATAGGCCGCCTTCGATGGGCTCGCTACTCACTTCGCGGTGAGCCGCCGATCACAAATTCGCGCTAGTGTCCCGGGTCTGACATTCGCCTCGTTTTGAGGAGCTAGGCCGCGAGTTTGCGCAGCACATAATGCAGGATGCCGCCGTTTCGATAGTAGTCGAGCTCGTCGAGCGTATCGATGCGGCAGAGCAGCGGCACACGCTGCAGCGTGCCGTCGGCGGAAACGATCTCGGCCGTCAGCTTTTGGCGCGGCTTCAGGTCGCCCTGCAGGCCGCGGATCGTCACGGTCTCGTCGCCCTTCAATCCGATCGACTGCCAGGAGGTGCCCTCCTCGAAGGTCAACGGCAGCACGCCCATGCCGACCAGGTTGGAGCGGTGGATGCGCTCGAAGCTCTGGCAGACCACGGCGCGCACGCCGAGCAGGCGGGTGCCCTTCGCGGCCCAGTCGCGCGACGAGCCGTTGCCGTATTCGGCGCCGGCGAACACGACCAGCGGCACGCCCTCGGCCTGGTACTTCATTGCGGCGTCGTAGATCGGCATCTGCTCGCCGTCGGGCCAGTGCTTCGTGAAGCCGCCTTCCGGGATGTTGCCGTCGGCGCCCTTCAGCATGAAGTTCTTGATGCGGATGTTGGCGAAGGTGCCGCGCATCATCACTTCATGGTTGCCGCGGCGCGTGCCGTACTGGTTGAAGTCGGCCGGACGCACCTGATGCTCGCTCAGGAACTTGCCCGCGGGCGAGGTCAGCTTGATCGAGCCGGCCGGCGAGATGTGGTCGGTGGTGATCTTGTCACCGAACATCGCGAGGATACGGGCATCGACGATGTCGTTGACCGGCTCGGGCTCTTTCTTCATGCCCTCGAAATAGGGCGGGTTCTGCACATAGGTCGACGACATATTCCAGCGATAGGTCTCGCTGTCGGTGGTCTTGATCTTGCGCCAATTGGTGTCGCCCTTGAACACGTCGGCGTATTTCTTCTTGAAGATCGTGGCGGTGACGTACTTCTTCACGAAGGCATTGATCTCCTTCGCCGTCGGCCAGATGTCCTTGAGGTAGACCGGCTTGCCGTCCTTGCCCTCGCCGAGCGGCTCGGTGGCGAGATTCTTCGTTACCGAGCCCGCAAGCGCATGCGCCACGACCAGCGGGGGCGAGGCGAGATAGTTCGCCTGCACGTCCGGGCTGACGCGACCCTCGAAATTGCGATTACCCGACAGCACCGCCGCTGCGACGATGCCGTTGTCGTTGATCGATTTCGAAATCTCTTCCGGCAGCGGCCCGGAATTGCCGATGCAGGTCGTGCAGCCGAAGCCGATCAGGTTGAAGCCGACCTTGTCGAGATCGCTCTGCAGCCCCGAATTGGCGAGATATTCGGCGACCACCTGGCTGCCCGGCGCGAGCGAGGTTTTCACCCAGGGTTTTGCCTTCAATCCCTTCGCGGCGGCCTTGCGCGCAAGCAGGCCGGCACCGATCAAGACGCTCGGGTTCGAGGTGTTGGTGCAGGAGGTGATCGCGGCGATCACGACGTCGCCATGGCCGAGATCGAAAGCGCGGCCCTCAACGGCATAGCGCTGCGACGCCTCGGTCGCCTTCTTGTACTCGCTCGCCATCGCGGCGGCGAAACCTTCCGACACCGCGGGCAGCGCGACGCGGCCCTCCGGGCGCTTCGGCCCGGCCATCGACGGCACGACGTCGCCGAGGTCGAGCGTGAGGGTTTCGGTGAAGACGGGATCGGCCGACTTGCTGGTGCGGAACAACCCTTGCGCCTTGGCGTAGGCGGCAACCAGCGCGACGCGATCCGACTTGCGGCCCGAGGTCTTCAGGTAATCGATGGTCGCGGCGTCGACGGGGAAGAAGCCGCAGGTCGCGCCATATTCCGGCGCCATGTTGCCGATAGTGGCCTTGTCCGCCACCGAGAGATGATCGAGGCCGGGGCCGAAGAACTCGACGAACTTGCCGACCACGCCGAGCTTGCGCAGCATCTGCGTCACGGTCAGCACGAGGTCGGTCGCGGTGACGCCTTCCTTGAGCTGGCCCTTCAGCTTGAAGCCGACGACGTCAGGCAGCAGCATCGACAGCGGCTGACCGAGCATGCAGGCTTCGGCCTCGATGCCGCCGACGCCCCAGCCGAGCACGGCGAGGCCGTTCACCATCGTCGTGTGCGAATCGGTGCCGACAAGCGAATCCGGATATGCGACCTCGAAGGTGCCGGTCTTCTTGCCGACCGTCATCTTCTGCTTCTTCGACCAGACGGTCTGCGCGAGATATTCGAGGTTGACCTGGTGGCAGATGCCGGTGCCGGGCGGCACGACGGAGAAGTTCGAGAACGCCTTCTGGCCCCACTTCAGAAATTCGTAGCGCTCCTGGTTCTGCTTGTATTCCTCGACCACGTTCTTGGCGAAGGCCTTGTTGTCGCCGAAGAAGTTCACGATCACGCTGTGGTCGATGACGAGGTCGACCGGCACCAGCGGATTGATCTTCTCGGCATCGCCGCCGAGCGCCTGCATGGCGTTGCGCATCGCGGCGAGATCGACCACCGCCGGCACCCCGGTGAAGTCCTGCATCAGCACCCGCGCCGGGCGGAACGCGATTTCGTGCTCGAGCGTGCGCTTCTTCAACCACTTCGCGACCGCCTGGATGTCTTCCTTCTTGACCGTGCGCCCGTCTTCATTGCGCAGCAGGTTTTCCAAGAGCACTTTCATCGAATAAGGAAGCTTGGAAATTCCCTTCAGACCGTTCTTCTCGGCGGCGGGCAGGCTGTAATAGACGTAGGTTTTGCCGCCAACCTTGAGGGTCTTCTGGCATTTGAAGCTGTCGAGCGAGGTCATGTGGAAATCCCAATTGAGCTATACCCGGCAAAGGGTATTATAACACCGTCGGCGGGGGTTGGCCTGATGGCTTGCAGCCGCAAAGCATGTGCTGCATCAAGTTCCGGGCTTATAGAACCTTTCCAAACCCGCCGCCACACCGACAATCGAGCTGCCGCACAGTGCGACCCACAAATTCTGATGCGCTAGCCCCACATTTTGCAGGGCTCTGAAGGGACAGGATGCGGCTCTCAGGACGCGGGATCCGGTGTGTGCGGGGCGGCCGCGAGGTGTTTTCCAGCCTCGATTTCGAGGCTTCCGCCGGCGAGGCGCTGGCGGTCACCGGCCACAACGGGTCGGGCAAGACCTCGCTGCTGCGGCTGATCGCGGGCCTCTTGGTGCCGGCCGCGGGGGCGATCCGCCTCGAGGGCGGAGAGGCCGAGCTGACATTGCCCGAGCAGGCGCATTATCTCGGCCACCGCGACGCGCTGAAACCGGCGCTCAGCGTCGCGGAAAACCTCGTCTTCTGGCGCGATTTCCTGGGCGGCGAAGCGACCGACGCCACAAAAAACCTCGCCGCGGTCGGCCTCGGCCATGCCGCGCACCTGCCGGCCGCATTCCTGTCGGCCGGCCAGCGGCGGCGGCTGTCGCTCGCCCGGCTGCTCACGGTCAAGCGCCCGATCTGGCTCCTCGACGAGCCGACGACCGCCCTCGATGCCGTCGGCCAGGACCTCGTCACCGGCCTGATGCGCGATCACCTCGCCCGCGGAGGCCTGATCGTCGCGGCGACCCATGGGCCACTCGGCATCGCGGCGCGTGAATTGCGAATCGGGGGTGCGGCATGACCGCGCTCGCCGCCCTGATCCGCCGCGACATCAGGATTGCGCTGCGCATCGGCGGCGGCGCCCTGATCGGCGTCCTGTTCTTCCTGGCGGTCGTGGTGCTGATGCCGTTCGCGCTCGGGCCCGATCTTGCGCTCCTGGCGCGGCTCGGGCCTGCGATCCTCTGGCTGGGTGCGCTGCTGGCGAGCCTGCTCACGCTGGACCGGCTGTTCACCGCCGACCATGACGACGGCTCGCTCGACCTGATCGCGATGAGCCGCACCCCGCTGGAACTTGCCTGCGCCGCCAAGGCGCTGGCGCACTGGCTCGCCGCCGGCCTGCCCCTGATCGTGGCAACGCCGGCGCTCGGTCTTTTGCTCAATCTCGACGCGCGTGCCACCGGCGCCGTGGCGCTGACGCTGCTGGCGGGAACGCCGGCCTTGACCTTCACCGGCATGATCGGGGCCGCGCTCGCGGTGACCATGCATCGCGGCGGCCTCCTGCTGGCGGTGCTGGTGCTGCCGCTGTCGATCCCGGTGCTGATCTTCGGCGTTGCGGCGTCGCAGGCCGCGATCACGGAACCGCTCGCCTTCGGCGCGCCATTCTCGATCCTGTGCGCGCTGTCGCTGGTCTCCTTCGTGGTCGGCCCGCTGGCGGCCGGCGCGAGCCTGCGCCACGGACTGGACTAGTGCAGTGCCGCGGCGACTGACAAACTTTGGAACGCGCGATTGAGGCCGATCAACTTTCGCGTGAGATTTTCTAGTGCCGCCGATCTGAAGTTCCTACGCCGCCCGCTGCGATCATCCGTTAGGAACTTCAGATCGAAAGCGGCACTAGAATCATAGATTTGCTAGTGCCCTTTGCTTTCCGAAGTTCGCGCACGAACTCGCAGCGATAGATCACGAACTTCGGAAAGCGGGCACTAGTAGATTGCCTGCCGCCGAGCCGCAGACTATCAGGGTGCCATGACGCTGATCGACCTCGCCAATCCTTCCAAATTCCTCACGCTGACCGCGCGCATGCTGCCGTGGCTTGCGGGCGCGACGGCGATCCTGCTGGCGCTCGGCCTCTATCAGTCGGCGATGGCGCCCGACGACTATCAGCAGGGCGCGACCGTGAAGATCATGTTCATCCATGTGCCGAATGCATGGCTGTCGATGTTCGTCTGGAGCGTGATGAGCGTGGCCGCGCTGGGCACGCTGGTCTGGCGTCATCCACTCGCCGACGTCGCCGCCAAGGCCGCCGCCCCGATCGGCGCCGTCTTCACCTTCCTTGCGCTGGTGACGGGATCGCTGTGGGGCCGGCCGATGTGGGGCACCTATTGGGAATGGGACGCGCGGATGACCTCGGTGCTGATCCTGTTTTTGATGTATCTCGGCCTGATCGCGCTGTGGCGCGCGGTGGAAGATCCCTCGCGCGCGGCACGCGCCGCCGCGGTGCTGACGCTGGTCGGCGCCATCAACATCCCGATCATCAAGTTTTCCGTCGACTGGTGGAACACGCTGCACCAGCCGGCGTCGGTGCTGCGGCTCGGCGGCTCCGCGCTCGACAGCGCCTTCCTGGTCCCGCTTCTGGTGATGGCGGTTGCGTTCTCGCTGCTGTTCGTGACGCTCTTGATGGCGGCGATGCGCAACGAGATCCTGCGCCGCCGCGTGCGCGGCCTGCAGATGCTGCAGGCGAGCCAGAGCCTGCCGGGCGCGGCCGAGCTGAGGGAGTCCGCCGCAACATGACCTCGCTCGGCCCCTATGCCGCCTTCATCGTTGCCGCCTATGCAATGGTCGCCGCCATGGTGCTGATCCTGATCGGCTGGATCGCGGTCGACTATCGGCAGCAGCGGCTGCGGCTGCGCGAGCTGGAGGAAAGCGGCGTGGTCAGGCGATCCCGTCGCAGCACCATGGACATGAAATGACCGAGGCTCAGACGTCGCCGCCGCCGCGCCGGCCCTGGCTGATGGCGCTGCCGCTCCTGGTGTTCGCCGCCCTTGCGGTGCTGTTCTGGCTGCGGCTCGGCAGTGGCGACCCCTCGCGGATTCCATCCGCGCTGATCGGCCGGCCGGCGCCGCAGACCGCGCTGCCGGCGCTCGAAGGCCTCACCAGCAACGGCGCTGCCGTGCCGGGGCTCGATCCCGCCACGCTCAAGGGCAAGGTCAGCATCGTCAATGTCTGGGCGTCGTGGTGCGTGCCCTGCCATGACGAGGCGCCGCTGTTGACCGAGCTTGCCAAGGACAAGCGGCTGCAGCTCATCGGCATCAACTACAAGGACGCGCCCGACAATGCGCGGCGTTTCCTCGGCCGCTACGGCAACCCGTTCGGCATCGTCGGTGTCGACGGCAACGGCCGCGCCGCGATCGAATGGGGCGTCTACGGCGTGCCGGAGACCTTCGTCATCGGCCGCGAGGGCACCATCCTGTTCAAGCTGGTCGGCCCGATCACGCCGGACAATATCGAGGCCGTGCTGAAGGCCGAGATCGACAAGGCGCTGAAGGCGGGCTCCTAGAGCATGATCCGGAAGAGTGTGTAGCGGTTTTCCCTCGCGACAAACGCGGAACGCGTTTGCGCGGAGATCATGCTCAATCAAGAACCTGAAGCGCGATGACGATTCAACCTGATCTCATCGCACTTTAGCCTCACCCCTGGCTCACATCGCCCGCTTCCGCCTCGCTTCGCTCCAGCGACACCGGCTCGACATGATAACGCTTGGTCAGCGGCATCTGCGCGATCGCAAATATCATCGTGATGGGGATCACGCCGAACGCCTTGAACGCGACCCAGAAATCGGTGCTCTGGGTGCGCCAGACGATCTCGTTGAGAACAGCCATCCCCAGGAAGAACAGCGCCCAGCGCGCGGTGAGGATGCGCCAGCCCTGCGGCGTCAAGTTGAACATCTGGTCGAACAATAGCGCGATGAAGGAGCGGCCGAACAACAGCCCGCCGCCGAGCACGGCCGCGAACAGGCCATAGATGATGGTCGGCTTGACCTTGATGAAGGTTTCGTCGTGCAGCACCAGGGTGAGCGTGCCGAACACCAGCACGATCGCGCCGGTGACCAGCGCCATGATCGGCACGTGGCGCGTCACCACGTAGGATGCGACCATCGACGCGACGATCGCGACCATGAAGGCGCCGGTCGCCACGAAGAGCTGGTATTTCGCGTTCGCCACGAAGAAGACGATCAGCGGGCCAAGCTCGGTCGCAAGCTTGAACAACGGGTGCGGCTGGGTCTTGTCCATTTGATACCCTGTGTTGTGGTCATCATCCGCGGATGATCCAGTACGCCGAAATCTCTCAGTCGCGTTCAGCGCCGCGGCGTACTGGATGCCCCGCTTTCGCGGGGCATGACAAGAAAAAACCTACGATTCCATCCCCGCGACCGCGCGGGCAAAATCGCGCGCGGTGAAGGGCGAAAGGTCCTCGACGCTTTCGCCGACGCCGATGAAATGCACCGGCAGCTTGAACTTCTCCGACAGCGCCACCAAAATACCGCCGCGCGCGGTGCCATCGAGCTTGGTCATCACGAGGCCGGTGACCCCTGCGGTGCGGTGGAATGCCTCGACCTGCGACAGCGCGTTCTGCCCGACGGTGGCGTCGAGCACCAATAGCACCGCATGCGGCGCCGACGCGTCGATCTTTCGGATGACGCGGACCACTTTTTCGAGCTCGTTCATCAGCTCGGCCTTGTTCTGCAGTCTCCCTGCGGTGTCGATCAGCAGCACGTCGCGTTTCTGCTCGCTCGCGGCCGACAGCGCGTTGAAGGCGAGGCTTGCGGAATCCGAGCCCTGGGCGCCCGCAATCACCGGAGTCTTGGTGCGTTCACCCCAGACCTTGAGCTGCTCGATCGCGGCGGCGCGGAAGGTGTCGCCGGCCGCCAGCATCACGCTGCGGCCCTCCGCGGAAAAACGTGCCGCAAGCTTGCCGATCGTCGTGGTCTTGCCGGAGCCGTTGACGCCGACCACGAGAATGACAAAGGGCTTTCGCGCCGCGTCGATGACGAGCGGCAGCGCGACCGGCGCGAGCACCTTCTCGACCTCGCTCGACACCACCTCCTTCACCTCGTCCGCCGTGATCGCCTTGTCGTAGCGGCCGGCGCCGACCGCCTCCGCGATCCGCGCGGCGACCGCGGTTCCAAGATCGGCGCGCAACAGCACGTCCTCGATCTCGTCCAGCATGGCGCGGTCGAGCTTGCGCTTGGTGACGAGATCCGTGACGGCGGTCCCGATCGAACTCGAGGTCCGCTTCAGGCCGCCTTTCAGGCGCTGCCACCAGCTCTGTTTCGGGGTTCCCGCAGTGGTATCGTTCATGGCGCCGGTGTGTTAGCCGTTTCGAGCCATGAACGATAGTCTTGACCGACCGATCGAGGTCCCCGCATTGACCGCGGCGGAAATCCAGGCGCGCGTGCTCCATCGCGACGGGCTGATGCTGGTGATCGACAAGCCGGCCGGCCTTCCGGTGCATCGCGGGCCCAAGGGCGGCCCCAATCTGGAAACTTCCTTCGATGCGCTGCGGTTCGGGTTGCCGCGTCCGCCGGTGCTCGCGCATCGGCTGGACAAGGACACCTCCGGCTGCCTGGTTCTTGGGCGCCATCGCAAGGCAACTGCTTCCCTCGGCCTGCTGTTCAAGCACGGCAAGATTGCCAAGACCTATTGGGCCGTGGTCGAGGGCGGGCCGCGCGAGGACGAAGGCACCATCGAGCTTGCGCTTGGCCGCATGAATGCCGAGCGCGGCTGGTGGCAGAAGCCGGACCCGGACGGCCAGGCGGCGATCACGCATTGGAAGGTGCTGGGCCGCGGCGAGGGTCTCGCCTGGCTTGCCATGGAACCGGTTACCGGCCGCACGCATCAATTGCGCGTGCACGCATCCGCCTCGGGCTGGCCGATCGTCGGCGACAACATCTATGGCAACGGGCCGCGCTTCGGCGAGCCGCGCCTGCACCTGCATTCGCGCCAGATCGGCATCCCGATTTCCAGGAACAAGGAGCCGGTGCGCGTGGTGGCGCCGCCGCCGGAACATATGCAGGAGCGGCTGCGGGCATGCGGGTGGAACGGGGAGTGAGGCGCGCGGCGCGGCCGTTCCACGAACTCCGTCGTCATCATCCGCGAAAGCGGATGATCCAGTACTCCAGAATCAGTCGTGATCGATCGAGAGGCCGCGGCGTACTGGGTCGCCCGGTCAAGCCGGGCGACGACAGGTCTCTCACACCGTCAACCGCGCGCCATCATGGCCCGCGATCTTCACCCGCTTCACCGTGCCCGGGTTCTCGCCGGCAATCGCCACGGGCAGAAAATGCTCGGTGCGGCCGACCGTCGCGCTCTCGATCAGCACCTCGCGCGTTGCGCCGACCTCGGACGCCAGCCGCCTTTGCAGCGCCGCCTCGCCCGCCGCGCGCAAGCGCCGCGCCCGCTCCTTGATCGCGCCGCCAACGACCTGCGGCATGCGCGCCGCCGGCGTGCCCGGCCGCGGCGAATAGGGAAAGACGTGCAGCAAGGTGAGATCGCATTCCCCGACCAGATCGAGCGAACGGGCGAACATGCCTTCCGTCTCGGTCGGAAAGCCCGCGATGATGTCGGCGCCGAGCGCGATGTCCGGCCGCAGCCGCTTCACCTGCGCGCAGAATGCGATCGCATCCTTGCGCGTATGCCGGCGCTTCATCCGCTTGAGGACAAGATCGTCACCCGCCTGCAGCGACAGATGCAGATGCGGCAACAGCCGCGCATCGCCGGCGATGACGTCGAGCAGGTCATCGTCCACCTCGACCGAGTCGATCGACGAGAGGCGCAGCCGCTTCAGCTCGGGCACCTCGCGCAGGATGCGCTTGACCAGCGCGCCGAGCCTCGGCGCCTCGGCGAGGTCCGCTCCAAAGCTCGTGAGATCGACTCCGGTCAGCACGACCTCGGCATGGCCATGCGCGACCAGCGCCCTGACCTCGTCGACGACGTCGGCCATCGGCACCGAGCGCGAGTTGCCGCGACCGAACGGAATGATGCAGAAGGTGCAGCGATGGTCGCAGCCGTTCTGCACCTGCACGAAGGCCCGCGGCAGGCCACGCTGAAAAGCCACCACCTTCTGCCGCGGCAGCTCGGCGACGGCCATGATGTCGCTGACGGCTATCTTGCCGCCTCCGGGAGCTGCAAGCGCCTCCCGCGTCGCGCGCCAGGTCTCGCCGCGCATCTTGTCGTCATTGCCGACGACACGATCGACCTCGGCCATTTCGGCAAACACCGCGCCTTGCGTCTGCGCGGCGCAGCCGGTGACGACGATGCGCGCCTTTGGCCGATCGCGCTTCAAGCGCCGGATCGACTGCCGCGCCTGCGCCACCGCCTCGTTGGTGACGGCGCAGCTATTGACGATGATCGCCTCGGTCAGCCCCGCATCCGCCGCCTCGCGCGCAATCACCTCGGATTCGTAGGCGTTGAGGCGACAGCCGAAGGTGACGACGTCGATGGCCATGGTCAGATCGCGAACAGTGCCGGATCGAAGCGGCCTTCATATTCGAAGGTCGCGGTGCCCGTCATCAGCACGTGATCGTCGCGCTCGCGCCACTCGATCGAGAGGTCGCCGCCGGGCAGCGTGATCTGCACGATGCGGTTGGCGCGCTTGAGCCGCGCCGCCGCCACCGCCGTGGCGCAGGCCGCCGAGCCGCAGGCCTTGGTGAGGCCGGCGCCGCGCTCCCAGGTGCGGATCGTGATGTGGTCGCGGTCGACGATATGGGCGAGCGTGATGTTGGCGCGCTCCGGGAAGATCGGATGGTTCTCCAAGAGCGGCCCGAAACGCGCGAGATCGTAGGCGTTGACGTCGTCGACCCAGAAGATCGCGTGCGGATTGCCCATGCTGACGGCGGACGGCGAATGCAGGACCGGCGCGTCGATCGGGCCGATCTGCAGCTCGATGTAACGGGTGTCGCGAAACTCCTCCGCCAGCGGAATGTCCTGCCAGGAAAATTTCGGCGCTCCCATGTCGACCGTGTAGAGGTCCGCCGCCGGTCCCTGCCAGCAGTTCAACAGGCCGGCGCGAGTCTCGAAGGTGGCCGCGGCCTGGCCGGTCTCCTCGAACAGCCGCCGCACCACGCAGCGCATGCCATTGCCGCAGGCGCCGGCTTCCGAGCCGTCATTGTTGTAGATGCGGATGAAGGCCTCGGTGCCGGCAAGCCGGGGCGGTTGCAGCACCATGAGCTGGTCGTAAGGCACACCGGCGGGCGAAGCCACGGCGCGCGCGTCGTCGGAGGTGACGACGGCCTTGGAATCGCGCATGTCCACGACAACGATCTCGTTGCCGATGCCGTTCATCTTGGCGAAGGCGTGGTTGGCAAGCGCGCTCATGAAAATATCCAATTTCTGCCTGCCTTATATGGCGAATGATGCGGGATTGACCAGTGCCGCCGGTTTGACGTTCCTGTTTCGGACTCGAGGCAACCAATGCAGGAACGTCAAATCGAAAGCGGCACTGGAATCATGAATTTGCTGGCGCCCTTGCTTTCCGCGGTTCGTGGAAGTAGGCCCCCGACGATTGGTGCCGCAGGATTGCTGCAAGTCCATAGCCGGTGCGCGGAGCAGATGACCGATCTGTCATGGGACGAAAATCAAGGCCGCGTGTTAAGCTTGCAACTCGCCCGGGACAGAAGAATTGGCCATGGAGAACATTGGATGAGCAGCGCTTTCTTCCCCCGACTTGCCATGGCCGCCCTGATCCCGGCCGTCGCGATCTGGCTTTCGCTGCCGGCCGGATGGGCGCAGTCGCCGCCGCCATCGGCGAGCCCGGCGCCCAGCGCCACGCCGTCGCCGGCGGCATCGCCCACGCCCGCCCCGTCGGCGACGCCGGCCCCCGCCGCAAGCCCGGCGCCGGCCGCCTCACCCTCGGCCGCGGCCCCCAGCCCCTCGACCGCACCGGTGCAGGCCGCCGATCCCTTCGGCGAGCAGACCACGCTGGAAGCCAAGAAGGTCGTGATCCACCGCGGCACCGCCAACTGGGATTCCGCCTTCGACACCCTGATCGAGTCGTTCAAGTCGCTCAACGCGCTGCTCGACAAGCAGGGCATCAAGCCAGCGGGCAATGCCATGATCGTCTACACCTCGACCGACGACACCGGCTTCACCTATCTCGCCGAAATTCCGGTCGAGCAGGAGCCGAAGAATCTCGGCAAGGACACCAGCATGGGCAAGTCGCCCGAAGGCAAGGCGCTCAAATTCGTCCATCGCGGTTCCTACGACAACATGGACAACACCTATGAGGCGATCACCAATCACCTCGACGACAAGAAGCTCGAAGCCAAGGATACCTTCATCGAGGAATATCTCACCGATCCCCTGAAGACCGCCGAAGACAAGCTCGTGATCAACGTCTATGTGCCCCTGAAGTGAGCCCCATGAAATTTCGCCTTCCCGTTGCCGGCACCCTGCTCGCATCCCTCCTCACCGCGCCCGCCCTCGCCCAAGTGCCCACCGATCTGCCGCCGGCGATCTCCGTGACCGGCGAGGCCACCGTGTCGGTGGCGCCCGATCAGGCGCAGCTCGACGCCGGCGTCACCACCGACGCCAAGACCGCGCGGGAGGCCGCCGACGCCAACAACGCGACGATGGGCAAGGTGCTGCTGGCGCTGAAGGGCGCGGGCATCGAGGAAAAGGACTACCAGACCTCGCGGCTGTCGCTGCAGCCGCAATTCGCCAACCGCAACGCATCGTCCCCCACGGCGCCGCCGAGCATCGTCGGCTACCACGCCAGCAACCACGTGACCATCAGGCTGCGCGACGTCACCAAGGTCGCCGGCATCATCGACACGCTGGTCGGCGCCGGAGCCAATGACATCGGCGGGCTCAGCTTCTCGGTGTCGCAAGCCTCGAAGCTTCTGGACGACGCCCGCGAAAGGGCGATCGCCGACGCGCGGCGCAAGGCCGAGATCTACGCCAAGGCCGCCGGCGTCACGCTGGGCGCGCCCCTGAGCATCGCTGAGCTCGGCTCAGCTCCCCAGCCGATGTTCCGCGCCAAGGTGGCCGCATCCGGATTTGCGCCCACGCCGGTGGCGCAGGGCGAAGAGACGCTGTCGGTCAGCGTGAACGTGACCTGGGCGATCAAGCAGGCGGGGCCGTAGCCGCAGCTTCCGCCAACGCTCTTCACCTCCCCCCCGTGGAAGAGGTGAAGCCGAGCCCCCGTCCGCGGCGCCGTTAGATTTCGTAAACCTGTCCCGGCTTCAGCGCCACGAAGCGCTCGCGCGCGACCTTCGCCTCGTCCAGTGCTTCGCCAAGCGCGATGACCGGCGCGTCGATCGCCTCGTCGGTGAGCTGGAAGGTGCCGTGGTGATGGGCGAGCGCCTGCGCTGCGCCGCAATCGAACAGCGCCTTCACCGCATCCTGCGGGTTCATGTGCTGGTCGCGCATGAACCAGCGCGGCTCATAGGCGCCGATCGGCAGGATCGCGAGCCTCAAGGGCCCATGCGCTGCGGCGACGCGGCGGAAATGCCCGCCGTCGCCGTAACCGGAATCGCAGACGACGTAGAGTTTTCCCGCCGGCGTCTCCAGGACGAAACTCGCCCACAGCGCCTTGTTGCGGTCGAACAGGCCGCGCGCCGACCAGTGCCGCGTCGCCACCAGCGTCACAGCCACGCCAGGACCGAGCTCGACGCGGGCGTTCCAGTCGAACGCTTCCGCGCGGATCGCCCCATCCGCCTCGCGCATCGTGACGTCGTTGCCGAGCGGCGTGACCACGCGCGGCGAGAATTTGGCGGCAAGCCTCGACAGCGTCGCGACGTCGAGATGGTCGTAATGGCCATGCGATACCAGCGCGACGTCGATCTCCGGCAGCGCGTCGAACGCGATACCGGGATCGTTGTGACGTTTGGGCCCGGCGAAGGCGACCGGCGAGGCGCGCTCCGACCACACCGGATCGATCAGGATATTGAGGCCGGCGGTCTGCAAGAGCCAGCTCGCATGCCCGACAAAGGACAGCCGCACCCGCGCGCCGTCGACGCGTGCCGGCGGAGTATCGGCATAGGGGCTCGGCACCCACACAGGCCAGTCGGTGCGCTGCCGTCCGGAGCCGAGCTGCCAGCGCAGCACCTCGCGCAGCGACTTGGGTGGGGAACCGTCGGGATCGAAGAAGCGCAAGCCGTCGAAATGGTCGGAAACCGGCCCGGAATAGGTTTTCATGCGGGAGAACCAGAAGGAAGGCACGCCAATCAGGGCGGCCGCACCGGCGACCAGCCCCAGCAGGCGACGGCGGCTGATAATCATGCCCCGATTGGCCCCAAAATCGCTGATACGGCAAGGGGCTGGGAACCCTCAAAAATCCGCGCTTTACGGCGAGTTTGCTTGACTTTTCGCTGATCCGGCTATTTAACCGCGCCACTTCAATCGGAAAGGTCTTATCTTTTCGAGCCACCGCCCGGTCCTGGAGGCCGGAGGTCAACGCCCGACAGCGCTGTGCGCCCTCGGGCGCAAACGTGTTTGGAGTATCGTCCTGGCGTTCGGCGCCGGGAGACATAAGTCGTCATCACCCGCCTTGTGCGCAATTGCGCACTGGAGCGGGTGATCCGGTATCCCAGAGCAGATCGGTTTGGGCCGAAATGCTGCGGCGTACTGGATGCCCCGCCTTCGCGGGGCATGACGTTGGTTAGTGAAGCGACTGCCTTGATAGGCAAAGGACGAAGGCATTGTTCGACAATCTGTCGGAACGGCTTGGCGGCATTCTCGACCGGCTCACGGGACGCGGTTCCCTGTCGGAGGCCGACGTCGACGCCGCGATGCGCGAGGTGCGCCGCGCGCTGCTTGAGGCTGACGTCGCGCTCGACGTCGTGAGAAGCTTTACCGAGCGCGTCCGGGAACAGGCGGTCGGCGCCACCGTCGTCAAGTCGGTCACGCCCGGCCAGATGGTGGTCAAGATCGTCCATGACGAACTGGTCGCCACCCTTGGCTCCGAAGGTCACACCATCGATCTCAATGCGGTGCCGCCGGTCGCGATCATGATGGTCGGCCTGCAGGGCTCCGGCAAGACCACGACCACCGCGAAGCTCGCCCGCCGCCTGACCCAGCGCGACAAGCGCAAGGTGCTGATGGCTTCGCTCGACGTCTATCGCCCGGCCGCGATGGAGCAGCTCGCCGTGCTCGGCCGCGACCTCGACATTCCGACGCTGCCGATCGTCGAAGGCCAGAAGCCGCCGCAGATCGCGCGGCGCGCGCTCGAAGCCGGCAAGATCGGCGGCTACGACGTCGTGCTGCTCGACACTGCCGGCCGCACCACGCTCGACGAAGAGATGATGGCGGAGGCGGCCGAGATCAAAACCACCGCCGACCCGCATGAAGTGCTGCTGGTCGCGGACTCCCTGACCGGCCAGGACGCCGTCAACCTCGCGCGCTCGTTCGACAGCCGCGTCGGGCTCACCGGCATCGTGCTGACGCGCGTCGACGGCGACGGCCGCGGCGGCGCCGCGCTGTCAATGCGCGCGGTCACCGGCAAGCCGATCAAGCTGATCGGCACCGGCGAAAAGACCGATGCGCTGGAGGATTTCCACCCCGCGCGTATCGCGGGCCGCATCCTCGGCATGGGCGACATCGTCTCGCTGGTCGAGAAGGCCGCGGCCAATATCGACGCGGAGAAAGCCGCGCGCGCCGCCGAGAAGATGCGCAAGGGTCAGTTCGACCTCAACGACATGCGCGAGCAGCTGCTGCAGATGGCGCAGATGGGCGGCATCTCGGGCCTTATGGGCATGATGCCCGGCATCGCGAAGATGAAGAACCAGATTGCCGCCGCCGGGATCGACGACAGGATCATCAAGCGCCAGGTCGCGATCATCGATTCGATGACGCGCCAGGAGCGCAAGAGCCCCGACATCCTCAAGGCGAGCCGCAAGAAGCGCATCGCCGCCGGCGCCGGCCAGAACGTCGAGCAGGTCAACAAGCTGCTCAAGATGCACCGGAACATGGCCGACATGATGAAGGCGATGAGCTCGGGCAAGCGCGGACCGCTTGCCGGCATCGCGCAGGCGATGGGATTTGGCGGCAGCACGCCGGCGCCGACGCCGGAGCAGTTGAAGGCGCTCGCCGAAAAGATGCCCGGCGGTCTGCCACAAGGCGGCATGCCGGCGCTGCCGAAGGATCTTCCGCCGAGCTTGCGCGGCGGGCTGCCGAACCTGCCGGGGCTCACCGGCATGTCCGGCAAGCCGACGCTGCCCGGTCTCGGCTTTCCCGGCAAGAAGAAGTGACACCGAAATCAATTGAACAGCGAACAGGCTTTTGAAGGAGAAAACTGAATGCCCGTCGTGATCCGTCTCGCCCGTGCCGGCACCAAGAAGCGCCCGGTCTACCATGTGGTCGCCGCCGACTCGCGTTTTCCGCGCGACGGCCGCTTCATCGAGCGTCTCGGCCATTTCAACCCGCTGCTGCCGAAGGACAACCAGGAACGCCTCAAGCTCGACATGGACAAGGTGAAGTCCTGGCTCGCCAAGGGCGCGCAGCCGTCCGACCGTGTGATGCGCTTCCTCGACGCCGCCGGCGTCAAGAAGCGCGAAGCGCGCAAGAACCCGCAGAAGGCCGTGCCGCGCAAGGAACGCAAGGCGCAGGCCGAAGCCGCCGCCAAGCCGGCGTAAGACCGCATTTCGCGGGTGGGCAAGTCGAACAGCCCTGACGACGCGGCAGACAGAAGGATCTGCGTCGCCCGGATCGGCGCCGCGCATGGTGTGCGCGGCGCGGTGAAGCTGTGGACCTTCACCGAGGACCCGTTCGCGGTGAAGCGCTACGGGCCGCTCTCGACCAGGGACGGCTCGCGCCAGTTCGAACTGGCGCAGGCACGCGAGGCCAGGGACCATCTGGTCGCGACCTTCAAGGACATCACCACGCGCGAGGCGGCCGAGCGTCTCAATGGCCTCGAGCTCTATGTCGCGCGCGAGAAATTGCCCGCCACCGATGACGACGAATATTACCACGCCGACCTGATCGGGCTTGCCGCAGTCACGACCGCGGATGCCCCGCTCGGCCGCGTGGTCGCGATCCACAATTTCGGCGCCGGCGATATCATCGAGATCGCCCCGCCCGCCGGCGCAACCCTGCTGCTGCCGTTCTCCAACGCCGTGGTGCCGACGGTCGATCTCGCCGGCGGACGCGTTGTGATCGAGCTGCCCGAGGAGATCGAGGGCGACGCGCCGGACGCGGCGTGACTCGCGATGTCGCGTGCTCCGTCGAAACGTCGTCCCCGCGAAAGCGGGACCCATCATCACGCGTCTTTGTTGCCGTTCCGGATGTTGCCCTAGCTTCGTGCAGCATTAACATGGGCGATTACGGATCCCGACTCGCGCTGGCGCGCTTGTCCGGAACGACGTCGCACTGGAATGATCACAATGACAAGCACCCACAAGGCCTGGCGGCTGCACGCCCATAACGACCTCCGCTTCGACGACGTCGAGACGCCAAACCCCGCGCCCGACGGCGTGGTGGTGAGGATCGAGGCCGGCATGGTGCTGTCCTATATGGGCCGCGTGCTGTCGGGCGCGGTGCCCTACAGCCTGCCCCCGATGCCTTTCGTGCCCGGCACCAATGCGATCGCGCGGGTGGTCGCGGTCGGCGACACCGTCACGCATGTCGCGCCGGGCGACCGCGTCTTCCTGAGCCCGCATCTGCGCGGCGACGTGCCGGACCGCGAGCAGCCACAGATCCTGATCGGGCTCACCGCGACCGTGACCAGCGATGCGGCGCTGGCGCTGCAGGCGCGCTGGCGCGACGGCGTGTTCGCGGAAATCGCGCACTGGCCGGCGGCCTGCGTCACGCCACTTGCCGCGCTCGATGATCGTCCGGCGACAGAGCTGCTCGGGCTTGCAAAACTGATCGTTCCGTTCGGCGGCCTGCAGCGCACCGGCTTGCGCGGCGGCGACACCATCATCATCAACGGTGCGACCGGCTATTTCGGCTCGGGCGCGGTGATGCTCGCGGTCGCGCTCGGCGCGGGCCGTGTGGTGGCGGTCGGCCGCAAGCGCGAGGCGCTCGAAGGCCTGCGCGATGCCTTCGGTTCGCGCGTGATTCCCGCCGTCGTGTCAGGCGATGCCGCGAAAGACCCGGCCATCATCCGCCACGCCGCCGGCGGCGGCGCCGACGTCGCGCTCGATTTGCTCGGCGCCGCCAAGAGCACGTCGACGACGCTGTCGAGCTTGCGGACGCTGAAGCGCGGCGGACGGCTGGTGCTGATGGGCAGCGCCGAGGTGCCGCTGGAATTGTCGTTCCGCGAGATGCTGGCGAACGACTGGGAGGTGGTCGGCCAGTTCATGTATGAGCGCACCGCGCCCGGCGAGCTCGCGCGGCTCGTCGCCGACGGCCTGCTCGAGCTGAAGAAGATCGCGGTCACGACCTTCCCGCTCGCCGACTTCCGTCGCGCGGTCGAGGCGGCGGCGCTGATGCAGGGCCTCGATCTCACCGCGGTCGCGCCCTGAGCGGCTGGACGATTGCGCCGGCTATCCGTCCGGCACCATTGTCTCGCGCCCCAGCGCTTCCAGCCAGTCGCAGAACGCGACGCTCGGAGAATCCGGGCGATGCGTCTCCGGCAGATAGGCGAAATAGGTTCGCGCCGGCAGGCTCACCTTTGGAAACGGCGCGACCAGACGCCCGGCCGCAACATCATCGGCGACCAGCGCGGTCGGCCCCATGGCGACGCCGAGGCCGTCGATCGCCGCCTGGATGGTGAGATAGAAGTGATCGAATGTCAGCGAGGCGCTGGGCTCCAGCCCGGCCTGTCCCGCCGTCGCGAGCCAGTCGCGCCACAGCCGCGGCATCGACGTGACATGCAGCAGCGTGTGCCGGGCGAGATCGGCGACTTCCGTCAATGGCCGTTCGACGAGGAGCGAGGGATTGCACACCGGCAACCGGCGCTCGGCGAGCAAAGGCCGCGACACGAAGCCGTGGAACGTGTCCGGGCCGCCGCGGATCACGATATCGAAAGAATCCGAGAGCGCGTCCACCGGATCGCTCGACGTGGTCAGACGCACCTCGATGTCGGGGTATTCGGCGCGAAACCGCGTCATCCGCGGCAACAGCCAGCGCAGGCTGAAGGTTGCGAGCGCATTGACCTGGACCACCGCGGCAGGCGGCTTGCCGGCATGACCGGCGTGCTGCCGCACGGCTGCGGCGATCCGGTCCAGCGCGGGGCCGACGTCGGCGAGCAGCGCCGCGCCGCTCGCCGTCAGCACCACACGCCGCGTCATGCGCTGGAACAGCGGCGGCTGACCGAGCCAGTTCTCCAGCAGGCGGACCTGCTGACTGATCGCGCCCTGGGTGACGCCAAGCTCGCTGGCCGCTTCCTTGAAGCTGCCGTGCCGGGCCGCGGCTTCGAACGCCCTGACGGCATTGAGTGGTGGCAGTTCTCGGCGTCGCTGGGGCATCTTGATAAGTTAATTTTTCTAACGCATGGGTGATTATTACTGGTTTGTGACAGTCGGGCAAAGCACTTCATATAGGATTCTGGCCAGCCAATGTCGGAATCCGGAAATGATCGCTCCCTCTACATTAAAATTTTTATCGCTGCGCGACTCACGCCGGGTGACCGCGGGGGGCACGGCCAGATGAGCGAACTGACGGCGGGCGAGCAAGGCAGCGCCACCCAGCCCCACGCCAGACGCACGCTCGCGATCACCGGCCTCAACCATGCGCTCCACGACGGCTATACCGACCTGATCTATGTGCTGCTGCCGATCTGGCAGAGCGAGTTCGCGCTCAGCTACAGCCTGCTGGCGTTGATGCGCGCACTCTATGCCGGAGCCATGGCGGGACTGCAGATTCCGGTCGGATGGCTCGCCGGGCGGATCGACGGCAAGACGGTTCTGATGCTCGGAACCGCGCTGGCTGCATTTGGCTACGTGATCGCCGGCCTGTCAGGCGGCGTCGTGGGGCTCGGCCTTGCGCTCGCGGTGTCCGGCGCCGGTTCAAGCACCCAGCATCCGATTGCGTCTGCCGCAGTCGCCCGGGCTTTCGGCACCGCGGCCAGAGGACCGCTCGGCATCTACAATTTCTCGGGCGATCTGGGCAAGGCGGCGTTGCCGGCGCTGACGTCGCTGCTTCTGATCATCATGCCATGGCGGCATGCGCTGCTCGTGCTGGCGCTGGTCGGACTGTGTGTGGCGATTGCGATCGGCGCGCTGATGCCGCCGGTCGGCAGGGCGCGGACCGAAGAGGCGTCGTCCTCCCGCCGTTCGGCCGGCGGACGCGGCGGCTTCTGGCTGCTGTTTTCGATTGGCGTGCTCGATACCGCGGTACGCATGGGCCTGCTGACATTCCTGCCGTTTCTGCTGCATGCGAAAGGCGCTTCGCTGCCGACGACGGGCTTTGCGCTCGCGCTGGTGTTCGTCGGCGGCGCCGCAGGCAAGTTCGTCTGCGGCTGGCTGGGTGCGCGCGCCGGCGTGCTGCGCACGGTGCTGCTGACCGAAGGCGGCACCGCGATCGGCATTCTTGCGGTGCTCGCGCTGCCGCTTGGCCCCGCAATGGTGCTGCTGCCGCTGCTCGGCGTGATGCTCAACGGCACGTCGTCCGTTCTCTACGGCACCGTGCCGGAACTCGCGCCCGCCCATCGCACGGAGCACGCCTTTGCGCTGTTCTACACCGGGACGATCGGATCGGGTGCGCTCTCGCCGATTCTCTACGGCCTCGTCGGCGACGCGTTCGGCGCGGGCGCCGCCACTGTCGCGACAGCCATCACGGCGCTTGCGATCTTCCCGATCGCCATCGTGCTTGCACCTTCGCTCGCGGCAGAGCCGAAGCAGGCGGGCTCGACCTGAGGTCCGGTTTGACCACGGAGGCCCGGCAGGCCAGTTTGTGGCCATGACGAGCTCACGACCTGAGACCCCGCAGGCGATTGCCTGGCGCGCGACCGTGCTGACCCTGTTCCCCGACATGTTTCCGGGCCCGCTTGGCGCGAGCCTGGCGGGACGGGCGCTGGCGTCCGGCGTGTGGGACCTCGAGGTCCGCGACATCAGGGAGTCCGCGACCGACCGTCACCGCAGTGTCGACGATACGCCCGCCGGCGGCGGCCCCGGCATGGTGCTGCGCGCCGACGTGCTGGCGGCCGCCATCGACGCGGCCGGAACCACACCGGATCGCCCCCGCCTCCTGATGAGCCCGCGCGGTCGGCCATTGACCCAGTCGCGGGTTGCGGAACTCGCCGCCGGCCCCGGCCCGCTGATCATCTGCGGCCGTTTCGAGGGGGTCGACCAGCGGGTCATCGACGCCCGGCAGCTGGAGGAGGTGTCGATCGGCGACTACGTGCTCTCCGGCGGCGAAATCGCGGCGTTCGCCGTGATCGACGCGTGCGTCCGGCTGTTGCCGGGGGTCATGGGCAAGCAGGAATCCGGCCTGGAGGAGAGCTTTGCCGGTTCCTTACTGGAATACCCCCAATATACGCGCCCGCAGGTCTTCGAGGGCCACCCCATCCCGGAAATCCTCGTTTCCGGCGACCACGCCAAGGTCGCGGCCTGGCGCAAGGCCGAGGCCGAGGCCCTGACAAAGGCGCGGCGCCCGGACCTCTGGGCAGCGCGCGCCAGCCAAAAACCGCCAAAAAGCAAGACAGATGGGTGACAAGCGCGCCGCTATGCCGTATAGGAGCGCCCAATTCCGCAAGTGACGGCAGGATCAAGCGCGAGCCCCCGGTTCGGCTGGGCGCGCCGCCGATGGAGATTGCAATGAACCTCATCCAGCAGCTCGAGAAAGAGCAATTCGACAAGATGTCGGCCGGCAAGCAAATCCCGGATTTCGCGCCTGGCGATACCGTCATCGTCAACGTGAAGGTGGTCGAAGGCGACCGCACCCGCGTGCAGGCCTATGAAGGCGTCTGCATCGGCCGCTCCGGCGGCGGCATCAACGAGAGCTTCACCGTGCGCAAGATCTCCTACGGCGAGGGCGTGGAGCGCGTGTTCCCGCTGCTCTCTCCGATGATCGACTCGATCAAGGTCGTGCGTCGCGGCAAGGTGCGCCGCGCCAAGCTCTATTATCTGCGCAACCTCCGCGGCAAATCCGCTCGCATCGTGGAGAAGCAGGATCGCCCGACCGCCGTCGGCGAGTGATTTCGCGACAGTTTTCAACTTTTCGAAAAGCGCGGGGCATGCTCCGCGCTTTTTTTGTTGCGCCACCCTATCTTATGGATGCCGTAGCGCTCGACTCGTCATCCGCGGGCTTGACCCGCGCATCCATCGATAAAGGGCTTTTGCTCGAGAACAATGGATTGCCGGGTCAAGCCCGGCAATGACGATTTGGGATCAGGGCCGCCGACCGCTCGATTGTCGCGCGCCCGACGGCTGTGTTAGAAATATCGAATGGTTCTGGATCAGACCAGCATGCTGTGCCGGCGCGTCGTGATTGACGATCGCTGCCGCCTGCCCGGCCGCTTCTTCGGACGGTTCGCGACCTCGGCGACCGCGGAACTTACGCGCGCGTTCTGACGCAGCGCTCTCCTTGTTGCCGGCGCGCCTTCGCGCCTCACCGTCCAAGCCAAACTTCTTTCGGAGCTGAAGCTCATGTCCAAACCGACAACACTGTACGACAAGATCTGGAACGATCACCTGGTGCACGAAGCCGAGGATGGCACCTGCCTGATCTATATCGACCGCCATCTCGTGCATGAGGTGACCTCGCCGCAGGCTTTCGAAGGCCTGCGCACCACGCATCGCAAGGTGCGTGCGCCGGAAAAGACGCTCGCGGTCGTCGACCACAACGTTCCCACCACCGATCGCAAGAAGCCCAATCCCGATCCTGAGAGCATCGAGCAGATCAAGGCGCTGGCGGAGAACGCCAAGGAATTCGGCATCGAATATTACAACGAGTTCGACAAGCGCCAGGGCATCGTCCATGTGATCGGCCCGGAGCAGGGCTTTACCCTGCCCGGCACCACCATCGTCTGCGGCGACAGCCACACCTCGACCCATGGCGCGTTCGGCGCGCTCGCGCACGGCATCGGCACCTCTGAGGTCGAGCATGTGCTGGCGACCCAGACGCTGATCCAGAAGAAGGCCAAGAACATGCGCGCGGTCGTCGACGGCAAATTGCCGGAAGGCGTCACCGCCAAGGACATCATCCTCGCCATCATCGGCGAGATCGGCACCGCCGGCGGCACCGGCTATGTGCTGGAATATGCCGGCGAGGCGATCCGCGCGCTGTCGATGGAAGGCCGCATGACGGTGTGCAACATGTCGATCGAAGGCGGTGCGCGCGCCGGCCTGGTCGCACCCGACCAGAAGGCGTTCGACTTCCTGCGCGGCCGCCCCAAGGCGCCGCAGGGCGCCGCCTGGGATGCGGCGATGCGCTACTGGGAAACGCTGCGCTCCGATGACGCCGCGCGTTTCGACCATGAGATCCGGCTGGACGCGGCAAAGCTGCCGCCGATCGTGACCTGGGGCACCTCACCCGAGGACGTCATCTCGATCACCGGTGCCGTACCCGATCCCGACAAGATCGCGGACGAGGCCAAGCGGCTCTCCAAGCATCGCGCGCTGAAATATATGGGCCTGACGCCGGGAACGAAGATCACCGACATCAAGCTCGATCGCGTCTTCATCGGCTCCTGCACCAACGGCCGCATCGAGGATCTGCGGGCGGCAGCCAAGATCGCCGAGGGCAAGACGGTGAGCGCCCACGTCAACGCCATGATCGTGCCCGGCTCGGGCATCGTGAAGGAGCAGGCGGAAGCCGAGGGCCTCGACAAAATCTTCATCAAGGCCGGCTTCGAGTGGCGCGAGCCGGGCTGCTCGATGTGCCTTGCGATGAACCCGGACAAGCTGAAGCCGGAGGAGCGTTGCGCCTCGACCTCGAACCGCAATTTCGAGGGCCGGCAGGGCTTCAAGGGCCGCACCCACCTGGTCTCGCCCGCGATGGCCGCGGCCGCCGCGATCGCCGGCCACTTCGTCGACGTCAGGGAGTGGCGATAGCGCATGACCCGGAAGAGCGGGAACCGGTTTCCCTCGCGACAAACGCGGAACGCGTTTGCGCGGAGGCCACCCGCAAACCATAAGCGCGAAGCAGCCAAAAGCGCGATGATGATTCAAAGCCATCGCGCTTTGGCAACGCCTCGTTAAGCAGCAAGGCGCAGACTGGTGCTAGCGAAACGCAAGGCTTTCGCGAGGACCGCTGCCATGGCCAACAAGCCGGAATTCATCGACATGATCAGCGAGGCGACGCGGCAGAACCGCCGCCGCGCCGCGCCCCGCGTCATCGCGCCCACCCCTGAGAAAGAAGAGAAGGCGCTGAGCAACTGGCCCCCGGCGCGCTTCGCACGATGGCGGCTGGAAAACCTGACGCCGTGGAAGATGCGGTCCTGGAAGATCAAGGACTGGGTCTGACGCTGGCGTCGCGAGACGGACATGCAAAGGGCGCCCTCGGGCGCCCTTTGCATTTCATGTGAGCCCAATAATGCAGGCGCGAAAACTCAGGGCCGGAAAAGACCCGCTTTCCGCATCTTCATTTGTCATCGCTCCCTGCATTACAATAATGCGGACGACGCGAATGATGGATGGTGGAATCGCATCAATTGGCGTTGCGCACACAAACTGTAGCGACGTCGCGCCTCGCGAGAGGGAGAGAAACGATGACGGTCTATGTGATCGTGCAGCTCAAGATGACGGATCGCGCGGCGTATGATCGCTACCAGGCCCGGTTTTTCGACGTGTTCCGGAATTTCGGCGGACGCCTGTTGTCGGCGGACGAACATCCGCGCGTGGTCGAAGGAAGCTGGGACCGCGACAAGGTCGTGCTGATGTCGTTTCCGGACGAGGCGCAGTTCCACGCGTTTGCGGACTCGCCGGATTATCTGGAGATTTCAAAGGACCGCAAAGCGGGCGCGCAGGCCACTGTGCTGCTGGCGAACGGTTTTGGCCACTGACCCCAGCCACGCCCGATGCAAAAACAGGCCCGCCTGATGAGCGGGCCTGCCTCGCGTCGATCACCAGCGGCGGTGATGACGGTGCCAGCGATGTCCGCGACGGGGATGCCAGCGGCCCGCGTGGTGGTGGCGATGCCAACGCACCTCGGTGGTGCCGAGCCTGGAATCGTCCTGGACCTGCGCGGCCGCGCCCGGATTGATCAGCGACAAGGCCTGTGCCCGTTCCGACGGTGCGGCGATCGTGAGCAGCGCGCCGACCGCCGCAAGACCCAGAACTTTCGTCACATGCATGATGTTCTCCTGAGAATCCCCCGATATCTCACGCCAGCAGCCATTCGGCGGATCGAACGATCCGCCGTTTCGTCGCGACGCAGAGCAAGATTTGGAATGAGCGAGGTAAGGTGAGTGAGATGCTGCGCCGGGAACGTCAATGCCCGTGACGTATTCCAGTTCCGACCCTCCTGATCATTTCAGGCGCGGCAAAAACCCGCGTCACGCGCGCGCATTTTGTCTTGATCGAATCATCGGAGATGATCATGGCCCGCCTTGCGATCAGATTCGGCGCAATTGCGTTCAACCATGTCGCGGCAGGCACTGGCGAATCCGGGAGGGCTATGGATCAGACCCCGGGAAGTGAAACGTGCATGCATCGACCAGATGGTTGATGCGCAGCGGACTTTGCTCCCTGATAGTGTACCTGGCGCGTTCCGGACTCGGTCCCGTTTTGGCAATTCTCCCATGGCGATAGCTGGCGGTACGCAAATCGGTGGCGAAGGCATGCAATGCACAGAACGGATTCCAGGAAAATGAGTTCGGCCAAGGTCCATCGACCTCATCGCGGTGGCTCGACAAATTCCTTTCGCGGAATGTTTGAAGGCAACGGTATTCCCGGCCTTAGCGTCAAGGCTCTGACACTTGCCGCGACGATCCTCTTTGCGACGCCGGCCCTTGCCTCCGATCCGCTCCCATGCACCGACAATAGAGTGCTCAGTCAAATTCATGAGCACTTCAAGAACGCCGAACAGATGGCCCCACCTCGACGTAAGATGGTGAGCCTAAACCCGCGGGAGGTTTTGCTCGGACGCCCGCCAGCCTCAGCCAATCGCCATGCGACGGCGACGACCTACATTGCCGCTTCGCGCTATTGCGAGGGCCGCGCCGAATTCGACGTGGGCCAGCCCGAGCCGGTCTATTGGCGGATCGACCAAGTCAGGGACGGCGCAGATGAAGCGCCGCGCATCGACATCTGCCACAAGCGATTCGACATTTTCGAAGACGGCTGCAAGGCGTTTCGACCGGGCGGGTGACGCATGTCCACGAGCCCGCTCCATCTGTCGGATCGGCACTGCGGGCTTTCACGCGGTAAAGAGCGTACCCACCAGCGGTGCGCATCAAAAAAGAGCGCGCGTCTTCTGCGAACCGTAACCCACCAGTGTTTGCGGCCTCACGGTTGTCTGGACCGAAAGAAATTGATTCCGTAGTCTTCTCCCTCGTTCTTGTTGAATATCGGGGGAGAAGGTTGGCGCCTGCTGAAAGACTACTGACCGCCGTGAACAAAATCCACGAAACGCCACTTCTGGGCGGTGACTGGACGGCAGCACTCTCCCAAGTCGCCGCAGCAGTAGATGGCGAGCATTGTTTCCTGTTCCACCACGACACTGAAACCGGCAACAGCAACCTGATCGCTGCCAGCGGACCCACGGACATCGCCATCCCGTTCGCCCAAGGAGTCCCGTTGACCACGCTGCCGCGGTGGGCGGACAAGCTGCCGACCGGTGCAGTGGTACTGAGTTCGGCGATGATGCCCGATCGTGAGTTTGCAGAGTCAGTCTTCTATCACGAGGTTGTGCGTCCAGCCGGCGCTTTCTACGGCGTGGTGTCCGCGCCGGCCAGTGCGCGCCAGCGACGCTTCTATCTCGCCGTCGGCCGGCTTCGAGGACGGCCGGATTTTGGCTCCGAAGCCATCTCGGCCATGCGCGCATTGACACCGCATGTGGAAATGGCGCTGCGTGTCGGCGAAAGGCTGACAGGTCACACGTTGGCGGAGGCTTGCGCGTCAGGCGCGCTAGCACGCCTCAACACTGGCGTGATAGCGCTCGACAGTAGCGGCGGCGTGGTCTTCGCCAACGATCCCGCACAGGCTACCCTCGCGCGGGCGGAAGGGCTTTTCACAAAGGCAGGCCGGCTCAGGGCCCGCCGGCTGCGAGATGCGCGAGCACTCGCCCACGCGATCAATGCCAGCGCCCGACGAACCCTCCAACGGCCATGCTCGCCGGTGGAAATAGCAGCGGCAGATGGCGGTCCGGGCCTGCGCGTGCTCGCCATGCCGGTGCCGGAGCCAGTCACAGCCGCGTCACTCAATTTTGGCCTCGTGCCTCCTGCCGCGTTCCTGCTTGTCATCGACCTTCGTGAAGAACGGTGCCGACGCCAGCGCCGCGCGGCAACCCGATGGGGCCTTACTCCGACAGAAGCGGCAGTGGCGCTGGAAATTGCAGATGGTGGAGGCCGTATAGCTGTGGCTGCACGCCTAGGAATATCTATCGCCACGGTCAGAACCCATCTCATCCGCATCTTCGAAAAGACCGACACGAAACGGCAGGCACAACTGGTGCGCGTGCTCATGGAAGACTTTGATCCGTTCGACTGACCTGTTTCCTGTCGCTCTGGCGATTGTTCGACAACGGCAACAGCCTGTCGAAGCCGCAAAAGCACCTCCACCACATGGTTGACGCGAACCGGCGGCCAAGCAGCCAAGATGGGCGCCCATGTTTGTGAAAGGGACCGTCAAATGACCGCCAGAGTTCGCTCCATAGCCAGAAAGCACGCGGGGCCAATCGGCCTTGCGGCCCTCGCCTGCGCCAGTCTTTTCTTCGCGCTTCCGGCAGCCTTGGCCGACAACAAGCCGCTACGGAATGCGCCGGCTCCGCGGTCAATTGAGCGCGATCCCGTGTCCGGCAAAGCGATCATCATTGTCGGCGGGCAAGCACGCGGGGATTCCGGCGTGAAGGCGCTGAATCCGCAGCCGTTACCGCCAAAGGAACGGCCCAACGCATTGAATCCGCAGCCACTGCCGCCAAAGGAGCGGCTTAACGCGCTGAACCCGCAACCGTTGCCACCAAAGGAACGGCCCAATGCACTGAATCCTCAGCCGTTACCGCCAAAGCAATTGCCCCGCTGAAACGGCAGGGGGCCCGGAACTCCTTAGAATTCTCGACGGCGCTGGCGCAAAAGGGGCTGAAGATTGGAGTGCCCCCGTTTCGCCGAACGAGAACAACACGGCTCCCGCAAACCGCCCCACGAAACTTGCGATGGCGCTGCTGGTCTATGGCGCTTCCGTCGTTCTGTTCGGCGCGGCGTTGCTCGTCTGGCGGCGCGGGCGGCTCGATCAGCCGCGGCGCCAGTAGCAGCTGACGCGCGGCACGATGACGGTACCGCTCGGGCGGTATTCCTGCACATAGGCGGTGCTGCATTCGCGCACCGCGTTCGGCCCTGGGTTGTAGCTCGGGTAGACCTCGTCGCGCCACGGCTCTTCGTAACGCGGGTGGACGCGCAGCCGGGTCGGCGGCCGGCGCACCGGACGCGGCGCGGCATCGGGCGGCACCGCCTGGGCGAGGCGAATTCCGGCCGGCGCGTTTTGCGCCCTCGCGCCCGTAGCCGGCAGCGAGAACACCCCTGCAACCGCAACCACGATCGCTGCCGTCCTGATACCCGTCATTGCGCCCACCCACACCTTTTCGAGGGACCGCACCGTCTCCGTTTTCAAAAGCCGCGTCAACTCTTCGTAAATGCGATAGGCATGACGGCGAAACCCGCGCTAAGAGGATGGCATGTGGCAAGACCGGAAAGCGCCCTCCCTCGCCGACATGGAGACGATGGCGCACGAGATTTTCGAACGCCTGCCGAGGCGCTTTCGCGAGCTGTGCGAGGGTGTGATCGTTCGCGTCGAGGATTTTCCGACCGACGAAGTGCTCGACGAAATGGGCTGCGAGAGCGAATTCGACCTGCTCGGCCTGTTCCGGGGCACCGGCCTGCCGCTGCAGAGCCATGGCGACGTCGCCCGCCTGCCCAACATGATCTGGCTCTATCGCCGGCCGATCCTCGACTACTGGGCCGAGCATGAGGAGACGCTCGGCCATATCGTGCGCCACGTGCTGGTCCACGAAATCGGCCACCATTTCGGGCTGTCCGACGGCGACATGGCGCGGATCGAGGCCGACGCGGACTGATTTCGGCGCTGTTTCGGGCAAAAGCGCCGCTCTCTTATGCGCAATTGACCTTGGACTTGCGGTCTCCGGCGCGATAAACACCTCTCCTGATAGTAGTTTCTCAACCGGAAGCGCGAACGATGGACAAGTTCACCACGCTGGAAGGCGTTGCGGCGCCCTTGAAGATCATCAATGTCGACACCGACATGATCATCCCCAAGCAGTACCTCAAGACCATCAAGCGCACCGGCCTTGGCAAGGGGCTGTTCTCCGAGCAGCGCTACAAGGACGACGGCAGCGAGAATCCGGATTTCATCCTCAACAAGCCGGCCTATCGCAAGTCCAGGATCCTGGTCGCCGGCGACAATTTCGGCTGCGGCTCGAGCCGCGAGCATGCGCCGTGGGCACTGCTCGATTTCGGCATCCGCTGCGTGATCTCGACCTCGTTCGGCGACATCTTCTACAACAACTGCTTCAAGAACGGCATTTTGCCGATCCGCGTCTCGCAGGCCGATCTCGACAAGCTGTTCGACGATGCCGAGCGCGGCGCCAATGCGACGCTCACGATCGATCTCGCCAATCAGGAGATCCGCGGCCCCGACGGCGGCAAGGTGAAGTTCGAGATCGATCCGTTCCGCAAGCATTGCCTGCTGAACGGCCTCGACGACATCGGCCTCACCATGGAAAAGAAATCGTCGATCGACGATTACGAGGCAAAGGCCAAGCGCGAGCGCGCCTGGGCCTGAAACAGCGCGATGGCGGCCGTCGCGCTCTAGGTGACGCATGTTGCCCGACGTCGTCACCTTCTGGCACGGCCGGCTCGATCGCCTGCGGCTGCTGTGCCTGCGCTCGCAGGTCGCCGCCGGGCACAAGGTCACCGTCTACAGCTTCGATCCGATGGCCGGTCTGCCCGACGGCGTCGGCAATGCCGATGCCGAAGCGATCCTGCCGCGCGCCTTCGCGCAGAAGCTGCGTCCCGCCGAGCCCGACGGCTCCTGGCGCGACTGGACCATCCTGCAATTTTCCGACTTCTTCCGCATGCGGCTGATGGCGCTGCGCGCCGGGCTGTGGCTCGACGCCGACGTGCTGCTGGTGAAGCCGGTCGAGATCGATCCGGCAAAGCCGTACTTTGCCTGGGAACGGCCGCGCCAGCTCGGCAATTCCGTGCTGTACCTGCCCGCTGATCATCCCATCGTCATCGCCTTCGAAAGGCTGATGGCGCAGGACGAGCTTGCGCCGGACTGGCTGGCGCTGCGGCATCGCGTCATCCTTGGGCTGCGCCGCCTCACCGGCGGATCGAGCCGCGTCTGCGACTTGCGCATCGCGATCTTCGGACCGGCCTCGCTCACCGCACTCGCCCGGCGCACCGGCGCGCTGAACAACGCGCTGCCGAAGCGCAGCTTCTATGCCGTGCACGCCGAGCCCAGGCTGTTTTTCGAGAACAGCGATTTTGCCCCGCTGCTCGCCGATCCCGCCGTGATCGGACTGCATATCTCGCCCAAGGGCCGCGGCAATTCGGCGCCCGTTCCGGGCAGCCTTTATGCCTGGGCCGCCGAAAAGTTCGGCGCACGATAGGCGGCAGCGTCGGCCTGCGAATTTGATCCAGCGCAACGCGGTGCCGGCGACCGGGTGATCCAATGTGCCGGTGCTGCCGACCGGAGGTGTCCCATGACCGCGCAGAGCAAGCCCTATCCCGTGGTGCAGATGCTGACCGAGACGTTCGCCCGATGGCTGAAGCACCGGCGCGAGCTCAACGAAATGCGCCAGATCGACCGCGCCGATTTCGACCGCATCGCCAGCGAGCTCAGGGTCACGCCCGGCGAACTCGGCGAGCTGGTGTGGCAGGGGCCGCATGCCGCCGACGAGTTGCCGAAACTGCTTGCCGCGCTCGGCCTCGATGAGGAGGGTCTGGCGCGCACGCAAGCGCTGATCCTGCGCGACATGGAACGCGTCTGCGCCATATGCGCTCACAAGGTACGATGCGACCACGACATCATCGCCGGCACCTCGGCGGAGCACTACGAGGACTACTGTCCCAACGCGTCGACGATCGCACTCATCGGCGAGCCCGCCGACAGCGAGAAGCGCCTGACCGCACTCCTGCGGGAATAGATAGCCGGCTCAGCTCGCCATCTTTTCGATCGCATCCGCGATCGCGATCGTGCGCCGCGCCATCTCGGCATGCAGGCGCTCCACCATCTGGCCGTCGATCTGGATTGCGCCGCGCGATGCGTTCTCGGCCTTTTCGAATTCCGCGATGATGCGCCGCGCCCGGGCGATCTCCTCTGCCGGCGGCGTGAAGATGGCGTTGCAGGCCTGGATCTGGTTCGGATGGATCAGCGTCTTGCCGTCGAAGCCGAGATCGCGGGCCTGGGCGCATTCCAGCGCAAAGCCGTCGACATTGGCGAAATCACTGTAGGGTCCGTCGAAGATCTCCAGCCCAAACGCGCGCGCCGCCAGCACGCAGCGGGAGATCATCGGGATCATGGCCGCGCGGCCCGGCTGCATCCTGATCCGCGTCTCCCGCGATATGTCGTTGGGGCCGAACACGAAGCCGGCGAGCCGCGTCCTGGGATCGCGCGAGGCGCCAGCGAGCTTGTCGGCGTCGAGCACCCCGCGCGCGGTCTCGATCATCGCAAAGACCCTGATCGAGGAAGCGGCCCCGATCTCGCCGAGCCGGCCGCCGATCGCCAGGAGGTCCTCGGGGCTGGAAACCTTCGGCACCAGGATTCCGTCAGGGCCGGCCTTGCCGGCCATGGCGACGTCGTCGTTCCACCAAGGCGCATCCAGGCTGTTGGTGCGGATCCAGATCTCGCGCTTGCCAAACCCCTTGGCGGCAATGGCCTCCGCAATCTGGTCGCGCGCCTTGGCCTTGGTGTCGGGGGCGACCGAATCCTCGAGGTCGAGGATCAGCACGTCGGCGGCCAGGTTGCGCGCCTTTTCGAGTGCGCGGGCGTTCGATCCCGGCATGAACAGGAGGCTGCGGCGCGGGCGGGTCATGGCGGCTCCCTTTGGTCTTGCGGAGCTTGGGCTCCGGAGATTGAGCTCTGGAGGCTTGGGCTCTTCGGAACTCTGGCGATAACACTTCGAACTGTTACGCGGAAGCCTTGTTCCGGTCATTGCCATGTGATTAGCAGGGGGCATGATATCGTTTCCGCAGCGGCTGATCGACGGCTACCGCACCTTCGCCTCGCAACGGCTCCCGACCGAGCAGACCCGCTACCGCGAATTGTCGGTGCGGGGGCAGTCGCCGGAAGTCATGGTGATCGGTTGCTGCGATTCCCGGGTATCACCGGAAGTGATCTTCGATGCCGGCCCCGGCGAATTGTTCGTGATGCGCAACGTCGCCAATCTGGTTCCGGTCTATGAGCCCGACGGCGGCGCGCACGGCGTCTCGGCGGCGCTGGAATACGCCGTCAACGTGCTCAAGGTGAAGCATATCGTGGTGCTCGGCCATGCCCAGTGCGGCGGCATCCGCGCCTTCATCGACAAGATCGAGCCGCTGTCGCCGGGCGACTTCATCGGCCGCTGGATGGCGATGTTCATCAAGCCGGGCGAGGTGGTCGAGCAGCGCAACCACGAGAGCATGCAGGACTTCACCGTCCGCATCGAGAAGGCGGCCGTGTTCCGCAGCCTGGAAAACCTGACGACCTTCCCGTTCGTGCGGGAACGCGTGCAGCGGGGCGAGACGAAGCTGCACGGCGCCTATTTCGGCGTCGCCGAGGGCTCGCTGTTCGTGCTCGACCGCGAGACCAAGGAATTCTTGAGCGTTCGGGAACTGGGCAAGTAGCGAATAGCGGAATCGCTATTCCCTGCTCTCAATTCGCTATTCCCTGTTCGCTACTCACCCCCGTGATCGCCGCCGGCCCAGCGGTCGGAGATCGCGAGCATGAAGGCCGAGATCACGAACACCAGGTGCACGCCGACCAGCCAGGCGAGCTTGCTCGGCTCGAACACGGTGTCGATGTTCATGAAGGCCTTCAGCACCTGGATCGCCGAGATCGCGACGATCGAGGCAAGCAGCTTCTGCTTCAACCCGCCGAAATTGACCTTGGTCATCCAGTCCGGCCAGTCGGGATGGCCGCTGCCGTCGATCTTGGAGACGAAGTTCTCGTAGCCGGAGAACACCACGATCACGATCAGATTGCCGGTCAGCGACACGTCGATCAGGCTGAGCACGCCGAGGATGATGTCGGACTCCTTCGAGCCCGGCGCATGCACGACGAACTCCCACAGCATCATGCAGAATTTCAGCAGCAGCACGGCGAGGCTCACGACGAGGCCGAAATAGAACGGCGCCATCAGCCAGCGGCTGTTGAAGATCAGGCTCTCAAAGCCCCTCTCGACGCGCTTGAGCGCAGGATCCGGCCGATCGGCCACCGGCTGTTCGGTCATGAAACGTACCGATTGCTAGAGCCAGCTCACGCCGCCTTTTTCTTGGCGCTGATCAGCTTGCGGTTGATCAGCACTTCCGCGATCTGAATCGCGTTCAGCGCCGCACCCTTGCGCAGATTGTCGGAGACGCACCAGAACGCGATCCCGTTCTCGACCGTGGCGTCATCACGGATGCGGCTGATATAGGTCGCGTCCTCGCCAGCCGCCTCGTAGGGCGTGACGTAGCCGCCCGGCTCGTGCTTGTCGATCACGAGGCAGCCCGGCGCCGAGCGCAGGATGTCGCGCGCCTCGTCCGGCGTGATCGGCTTCTCGAACTCGACATTGACGGCTTCCGAATGGCCGACGAACACCGGCACCCGCACGCAGGTCGCGGTAAGCCTGATCTTGGGATCAAGGATCTTCTTGGTCTCCGCCATCATCTTCCACTCTTCCTTGGTGTAGCCGTCCTCCATGAAGACGTCGATTTGCGGGATCACGTTGAAGGCGATGCGCTTGGGGAATTTCTTGTTGACCAGCTCGTCGTTGGTGTAGACCGCCTTGGTCTGCGAGAACAATTCGTCCATCGCGTCCTTGCCGGCGCCCGACACCGATTGATAGGTCGAGACCACGACGCGCTTGATGGTGGCGGCATCATGCAGCGGCTTCAGCGCCACCACGAGCTGCGCGGTCGAGCAGTTCGGGTTGGCGATGATGTTCCTCTTCGTGAAGCCCGCGGCCGCGTCCGCATTCACCTCCGGCACGATCAGCGGCACGTCCGGATCCATGCGCCAGGCCGACGAATTGTCGATCACGACCGCGCCGGCGGCGCCGATCTTCGGCGACCATTCCTTCGATACGGAGCCGCCCGCCGACATCAGGCAGATGTCGACGTCGGAGAAATCATAGTGTTCGAGGGCTTTGACCTTGAGCGTGCGGTCGCCATAGGAGACCTCGACGCCGACGCTGCGACGCGAGGCCAGCGCCACGACCTCGTCGGCGGGGAACTTGCGCTCGTCGAGGATCGCAAGCATTTCGCGCCCGACATTGCCGGTCGCTCCGACCACCGCGACTTTGTAACCCATCGTTCACTCTCCGAGGAAAAATGCCGTTTCGCCGCTGATAGCGGAAAGGGAAGCGGCAGCGCTTCTATGCGAGAACCACCGCCAAGACAACGGCAACGGCAGCGGCAACGGTAGCACGCGTTCAGGCGTTTTGATGCGTTCCTTTGGGCCAGAACGGGCCAATTTCCATTCTAGGGACCGGATCCACCCCGCCCTGACCAGTTTCACCGACGAAGTCGTGGCGACGCTCGCGCGCCTCGTCGCCTATATGGGGACGCTGGGGCTCGTCGGCATCCTCGCGCTCTATGCCTTCAACCATTGGATCGATGTGATCGCTGCCGAGCCGGCAGCCGACGCCGGCTGGGCCGTGGCTGACCGCTCGCATCCGGCATTCGCCGTCACCTCGCTTGATCTTTTCGAGAAATCAGCGAGTTACACTATCCTTCGGCACCCCGCCGGCGGCCGCAAGGACATCTTCCGCTGGACCGGCGAGGCCGACAGGCCGCTCGGCGAGCTCGAACTTTACCGCATGGGCGGGGAATTCGACCGCTCCACTCCGCCGCGGGCCGCGGTGGCGGCGCGAATGGTGCCCAACGGGGCTGCGCTCGAGCCCGCCGGCGTGGTCGACAGCAAGTTCGGCCAGGTCGCGCTGTTCAGGCGAACGGACGAAGCGGAGGCGGCGCCTGCCTGCGTCGGCTTCGTCAAGCGTTTCGAGGCGCCCGATCTGCAGATCGCGGGCTTCTCGTGCCGCCAGGCTGGCCTGCCGGCGCAGCGCGCGGCGATCGCCTGCACGCTGAACCGGCTGATGCTGCTGACGTCAGGCAATGACCCGAAACTTGCGGAAATGTTCGCCCGCGCCGAGCTCAAGCGCGCCGCCTGCGCGCCGGCTGCGGCGCCGATGCTTTCGGCGGATTGGGTGACCGGCGCCGACGACCCGCATCTGCGTGGCGCCTTGTAGCGGCTGCGGCCCCCGCAAGCCCGCCCGGACACGGCTTAATGCCCTGTTTTGATGTAACTTTAGCGATCGGCGCCGCATTATATGACGTGGTGTGGCGCATTGGACATAGTGATCTTGCGCCCGCGCCGGGTAAGATGGCGGCAAATCGATTGGGCAAGCCCAATCAGCAAGCCCATGAGGATGGACGTGATGACCTGGAAATTCGCTGCCGCGAGCAAGCTCGCGCTGCTGTTGACGGCAGGCGCCGTGGTGGCGGCGAGCTTTGCCGCAAGTGCCAACGCACAGTCGCCGCGCGATGCCGACCGGCGCGACAACCGCGTCTACCGCCAGAGCGGCCCCAACGTCTCCTATCAGCAGGGGCCGCGTACCCGCATCTATGTGAGCAAACGCTCCTGGCTCGACGCCGGTACCGAGGTGCTGCCGGGCGATCGCAAATTCCAGGACTATGCCTTTCCGCCGGACATCGGGTACCCGTCGTTCGGGCGTGAGAACAACAACCGCCCGATCGACCGGCAGCCGCTCAGCACGCCGTCCGATTTGGGCGGATGGTATCCGCAGAGGTTCCCGCTCTACTAGCGCTGACGCAAGCGATCGATACAAGAATGGCCGGGCTTGTCCCGGCCATTCTCATTTTTGCTTCGCGAGACGCTCGGCTCAGCCGTGCAGCTTCTGGAGCTCCTTCAGGATCGCCTCGCCCATCTCGCGCGTCGATACCTGCGTCGTGCCGTCAGACTTGATGTCGGCGGTGCGCAAACCGTTCGCCAGCACGGCGGCGATCGCCGCGTCGAGTTGGTCTGCGAGCGCGCCCATGTCGAAGGAGTAGCGCAGCGCCATGCCGAACGAGGCGAGCATCGCGATCGGATTGGCAAGGCCCTTGCCCGCGATATCAGGGGCGGAGCCGTGCACCGGCTCGTACAGCGCCTTGCGCTTTTTCGTCTTGGCATCGACCTCGCCGAGCGAGGCCGACGGCAGCATGCCGAGCGAGCCGGTCAGCATCGCGGCGATGTCGGACAGCATGTCGCCGAACAGATTGTCGGTGACGATGACGTCGAACTGCTTCGGATATTTCACGAGATTCATGCCGCCGGAATCCGCGAGCTGGTGCTCCAGCGTGACGTCCTTGTATTCGCGCGCATGAACCTGGGTCACCACCTCGTTCCAGAGCACGCCCGACTTCATGACGTTGCGCTTTTCCATCGAGGTGACCTTGTTGCGCCGCTTGCGCGCGAGGTCGAAGGCAACGCACGCGATGCGCTCGATCTCGTAGGTGTCGTAGACCTGGGTGTCGACGGCGCGCTTCTGGCCGTTGCCGAGATCGGTGATGGTCTTCGGCTCGCCGAAATAGACGCCGCCGGTGAGCTCGCGCACGATCATGATGTCGAGGCCCTCGACCACCTCGCGCTTGAGGCTGGAGGCTTCCGCCAGCGCCGGGTAGCAGACCGCCGGCCGCAAATTGGCGAACAGGCCGAGATCCTTGCGCAGCCGCAGCAGGCCGGCCTCGGGCCGCGCCTCATAGGGCACGCTGTCCCATTTCGGCCCGCCGACCGCGCCGAAGATCACCGCGTCCGCCGCCTTGGCCTTGGCCATGGTCTCGTCGGTGACGGCAACCTTGTGCGCGTCATAGGCGGTACCGCCGACCAGCCCTTGCTCGGCCTCGAAGCGGGCGATGCCCTTGTCGTTGAGCCAGTCGATCAGGCGCTTGACCTCGGTCATCACTTCGGGGCCGATGCCATCGCCGGGGAGCAGCAGGAGCTTGTGGGTCGCCATGGTCTGTTTCCTTATTCGTCGCGCGCGGAGTGCTAATGCGCCGGAGGCGGATTGGCAAGGCGCTGGCGCTGGGCTGAAATCGGACCGTTTTTGGCACAAGCCGCCCCCCGAAGAAGGCAAGCAAGACGGACCGCATGACCTCAGCCATCCTGTTCGCCTTTGCCTCCGCCTTTTTCCTCGGGGCCGGGGTGGTCACCGCCCAGCTTGGGCTGCGTTCGGTCGAGCCGCTGTCCGGCGCCTCGATCAGCGTTCCCTCCTTCACGCTCCTGTTCATCCTGCTGTCGCCGCTGCTTCTCGCCGGCGAGCCGGTGGTCTGGCGTGGCTTGCCGCTCTTCGCCGCGATCGGCCTGTTCTTCCCGGCCGCGCTGACCTTCCTGACCTTCGCCTCCAACCGCGCGCTGGGGCCGGTGATCACCTCGACGCTCGGCAACCTCGCGCCGCTGTTCGCGGTGGCGCTCGCGGTCGCCCTGCTGCACGAGCCGCTGCGGACCTCGCAGCTGGCAGGCATGGTCATCGCGGTGATCGGCGCCGTGGTGATCAGCGTGACGCGGCCGCGCGACCTCGGCCACTGGCGAAGCTGGGCGCTGTTGCTGCCGCTCGCGAGCGCGCTGGTGCGCGGCATCGTGCCGCCGATCGCCAAGCTCGCGCTCCAGATCTGGCCGAGCCCGCTCTGGGGCAGCCTAATCGGCTACGTCATGTCGTCGATTGTCGTGCTGGCCGTGCAGCGCGTGCGCAAGGGAAGCTTCATCGAGCAGGCGCCGTGGTCCGGCCGGCTCTGGTTCGCCGTCACCGGCATCAGTAACGGCCTGAGCGCGCTGACGCTGTTTTTCGCCGTGCGCAACGGGCCGGTGACGCTGGTGGCACCTTTAGTTGCGGTATACCCGCTCGTCACATTGGTGCTCAGCGCGATCATGCTACGACATATTACGATCACCGGCCGCATCGTCGTCGGCACGATGCTGACGGTGGTTGGCGTCGTGCTGGTGCTGGTGAGCTAGTGGAGCGGATTTGACGTTCGCTGCCCATTTGCCGCGATTCCCTTATGCGAACGTCAAATCCAAAGCTCCACTAGCATTAAGACAATTTGCTAGTGGTCCTTTGATTCTAACATTCGCAAGCGCGCCTCCCAGATGGGAGGCGAATGTTAGAATCGGACCACTAGCGCCCGTTGCGCGATCGGCAACACACCATTGCCGATTGCATGCTGGGCAAATCCGGCGCTGCCTGCCACAATGCATCTGTACTCGGAGCATTGCGTGAGAGCCCCCTCCCCGCCACCGACTTACGCGCATCCCGCGCGGCTGATCCTGATCCTGTCGCTGGCACCGACCATCGGCCTCGGCATCGGGCGCTTCGCCTATTCGCTGGTGCTGCCCGACATGCGCGATTCGCTCGGCTGGTCCTACTCGGCAGCCGGCTTCATGAACACGATCAACGCGGTCGGCTATCTCGTCGGCGCGCTCGCCGCCTCGGCCGTCATCCGCCGCTTTGGGCTCGCCGCGAGCCTGCGCTGGGGAACGATCGCGGCCGTCATCTCGCTCGCGCTGTGCGCCGTCTCCGGCAATTTCATCGTATTGAGCTTTGCGCGGCTTCTGGCCGGCCTCGGAGCCGCGATCGGCTTCGTCGGCGGCGGTGCGCTTGCGGCCAGCATCGCGCAGTCGCGGCCCGAGCGGGCGAACTTCCTGCTCAGCCTGTTCTATGCCGGCCCGGGGATCGGCATCCTCGCCTCCGGGCTGATCGCGCCTTTCCTGCTCCAGGCCTGCGGCCCGGGCTCGTGGTGGATCGTCTGGTGGGCGATGACGCTGCTCACCGCCGTCCTGATTCTGCCGCTGATGACGACGCCGCTTGGCGATGGCGCACGCATCGACGGCGTGGCGAGAAATGGGTTTCCGATCCTGCGCACGCTGCCCTATCTCGCGGGTTATTTCCTGTTCGGCGCCGGCTACATCGCCTACATGACCTTCATGATCGCCTATGTGCGCGACGGCGGCGGCGGCGCGGCGGCGCAAAGCCTGTTCTGGGGCCTGATCGGCATCAGCGCGCTGCCGACGCCGTGGGTGTGGCGGCGCGTGCTCGCGCTCGACCGCGGCGGACTTGCGACCACCATCATCCTCGTCGTCAATGCGGCCGGCGCGGCCTTGCCGGTATTCGGCCATTCGATGGCGCTGCTGGCGGTCTCCGCCTTCATGTTCGGAATCGCGTTCTTCGCCGTGGTCGGCTCGACCACTGCCTTCGTGCGCCTTAACGCGCCACCTTCGGCCTGGCCGGCCGGGATCGCGGCGATGACGATCGCGTTCGGCATCGGCCAGACGCTCGGGCCGGTCGCGGTCGGCGCCATCACCGACGCGCTCGGCAGCCTTTCCTATGCCTTGAATGTTTCCGCCGCGATGCTGGTCGCCGGCGCGATCCTGACCGCGCTGCAGCGGAAGCTGAAGGTCGCATAGCCCGCGGCGCTGTCGCTTGCCCAGGATGACGCTACGCGTCAGTTTCCGCTGAACGAGTTGTAGCCCTGGTCTTCCCAGTAGCCGCCCTTGTAGTCGTTGGTGACCTCCATCGAGATCACATATTTCGGATTCTTGAAGCCGAGCTTGGTCGGCACGCGGATCTTCATCGGATAGCCGTAGGCGCGCGGCAGGATATCGTCGGCGAACTTGAACGTCATCTGGGTCTGCGGATGCAGCGCCGTGCGCATGTCGAGCGGCGAGTTGTAACCCTCGCGGTCGGCGCACTGGAACCAGACATAATTGGCGCGAGTGTCGGCGCCTATCAGCTTCAGGAAATCGCGCAGCGGCGTGCCGGTCCAGCTTCCGATCGCGCTCCAGCCCTCGACGCAGATGTGGCGCGTGACCTGCTTGACCTGCGGCAGCTTGTAGAGCTCCTCCAGCGTCCAGGACTTCTTGTTGTCGACGAGGCCGCGCACCTCGAGCTTCCAGTCTTTGCCGTCGATTTCAGGCGCATCGTCGAGATCGTAATAGGCGTTGAACGGGAACGGCCTGGTGATCGCGCTCTCCGGGAATTCCGGCGCCAGCGCGTCGGGATTGAACATCCAGGCCTGCACCGCGTCGTTGAATTTCGAGACTTTCTTCAGCACCTCCTCGGCGGAAGAGGAATCGACCACGTCGCAGCCCGCGAGCAGGGTCAGCGCGCCAAGGCTCGCGCCGCCCGTGAGGAAGCGCCGGCGCGACAGGTCCGGCATCACCTTGATCGCATCCTTGATAAGGAGGCGCTTGTCGACACCGGGAATGAGGAGGGAACGCTTGCGGGCCATGATGGATATCCTCGGTTTCGGTCAGCGGCCGATGATCATCGCGCGCAGGCTCCTGGGCACGAGCAGCGCCAGCACGACATGGACGATCAGGAACGCGACGATCAGCGACATGCAGACGAAATGGACGAAGCGTGCCACGTCGTAGCCGCCGAACAGCGACACCAGCCAATGGAGCTGCACCGGCTTCCACATCGACAGGCCCGACAGCACGATGACGACGCCGACCAGCAGGATGCCGGCATAGAGCACCTTCTGCACGTAATTATACTTCGCAAGGTCGTCATGCGACAGCTTGAAGGTCAGCGCGGCCTTCAGATCGGACAGCACGCCGCCAGGCGTGATCGGCAGCAGTTTTCTGCGGAAGCGGCCGGTGGCCAGCCCCACGATGAAATATACGAGGCCGTTGATCACGAGCAGCCACATCGCGGCGAAATGCCAGAGCAGCGCGCCGCCGAGCCAGCCGCCGAGCGTGATGTTGGACGAGAAGCGGAAATCAAACAGCGGCGAGGCGTTGTAGATCTGCCAGCCCGACATGATCATCAGGATCATCGCGAACGCGTTGATCCAGTGCATGGTCCGCACCCAGGCGGGCTGAATCACCCTGGCCGGCTCGCGCGTGGCGTGGCTTTCGGCGGCTGCAAGGCTGGACATGGCGGCTCCGTTCTCGACTGCTTTGGCGATTATACGCCGCAAAAGGTGGTTTCGTTACTCAAACCCCATGCCCCGACATTCATGCCGCGGGTTCTTTTGCGGTCACAAAAAAGCGAGCCGGTTGCGACCGGCTCGCTTCCCTGCGCGCCCCCGTCCGGGACCGTGTCCCGCGGGGGACCAGACGGCAGCGGGCCGGGCTCAGGACGCCGGCATCAGCACGGTGTCGACCACGTGGATGACGCCGTTCGACTGGTTGACGTTGGAGATCGTCACGGTCGAGGAACCGCCCTTGGCGTCCACGATCATCACCTTGTCGCCCGAACGCTTCACGGTCAGCTCTTCGCCTTCGACGGTCTTGAGCATCTTGCCGTCGGTGAGGTCCGAGGCCTCGAGCTTGCCGGGCACGACGTGGTAGGTCAGGATCTTTGTCAGGGTCGCCTTGTTCTCCGGCTTGACCAGGTTGTCGACGGTGCCGGCCGGCAGCTTGCCGAACGCGGCGTTGGTCGGCGCGAACACAGTGAACGGGCCCCTGCCCTCCAGCGTGCCGACGAGGCCGGCCGCCTTCACCGCGGCAACCAGCGTGGTGTGGTCCTTCGAGTTGACGGCGTTCTGGATGATGTTCTTCGAGGGGAACATCGCAGCACCCCCGACCATCACGGTCTTTTCCTGCGCGCTGACAGGCAGTGCGATGGTGGCGGTGAGCGCCAGCGCGCCGAGTGCGGCGGCCGACAGAAGTGCAATACGCTTCGACATGGATCATCTCCCGAATGAACTGAGCTGCCGGCGAACAGCCGCCGGCGATGGGTGGCAACAACGGCGCTTGCGTGATCGCCTGGCGTCGTCGTCGCAGCGAGCTACGGGAGGTTTCGGGAGGCGGTTTCGAACAAAAATTCTTTGTGATGCCTGAAACTTTGGCGGGCCGCGACCGTGTGTACGCGCTGCGCTGTCGTCCCGGCGCATGCCGGGAATCTCCCACCCTCTCCCGTAAGGGGGAAGGTAAGGGGCTAATCCCTGTTCGCCGGCGTCTGAATGAAACCGCGATTATGGGTCGGGCTGATCAGGATCTCGTTGACGCAGACCCGCGGCGGCAGGCTCGCGACAAAAGCGATGGTACGTCCGCAGTCCTCCGGCTGCAGCATCCTGGCCTGCTCCTCTGCCGAAGGCACAACCGGCCGAAGCTTCAGGATCGGGGTCGCGACCTCCCCCGGCGACAGGCAGCAGGCGCGCAAGCCATTGACGCATTCGTCCATGTTGAAGGAATGGGTCAACGCCAGCACCGCATGCTTGGTCGTGGTGTAGGCCGGGCCCGGCATCTTCGAGACGTGGCGGCCGGCCCAGGACGCGACGTTGATGATCGAACCGTCCTTCTGCCTGCGCATGGCCGGCAGCACCGCGCGCATGCAATAGAGGACGCCGTTGAGGTTGATGTCGACGAGCTTGTCCCAGCCTTCCAGTTCCATGTCGGCCCAGCTTCGCTTCGGCACGTTGACACCGGCGCTGTTGACCAGGAGATCGATGCGACCATGTTTGGCCACGATCGCGTCGGCAACCTTGGCGCAGTCGGCGGCGACGCTGACGTCGAGCGGCATCGCCTCGGCCCTGCCGCCCGTTTTGGTGATGTTCGCCACCACCCGGTCCAATTCCTCCTTGCGCCGGCCCGAGACGATCACCGTCCAGCCGTCGCTTGCGAGCGCTTCAGCGCCGGCCTCCCCGATCCCGCTGCCGCCGCCGGTCACCCAGGCCACGCGTTTGCCGCCATTTGTCATGCCCACCGTCTCCGTTGCCTTGTGAGGGGCGTTTTTGCTAATCCAGCCCTCCAATTCAGGCCCTTGCGGGAATGTTGCATGAAGCCAGCCGCCAACGCCAACCTGTTTTCACGCCTGTTCGATCAGCTCGATGATCCGAACCGGCTCGCCATCGAAACCCATGACGGCAAGCGCATCAGCTATGCCGAGCTGATCGCGCGCACCGGGCAGATGGCGAATGTGCTGGTTGCGCGCGGCGTCAAGCCGGGCGACCGCGTCGCGGCGCAGACCGAAAAATCGGTCCCGGGCCTCGTGCTCTATCTCGCGGCGGTGCGCGCCGGCGCGGTCTATCTGCCGCTCAACACCGCCTATACGCTGAACGAGCTCGACTATTTCATCAGCGACGCCGAGCCGTCGCTGGTGGTCTGCGATCCCGCCAAGGCGGAAGGCATCGGCACAATCGCGGCGAAGGTCGGCGGCAGGGTCGAAACGCTGGATGCGAGCGGCCAGGGCTCGCTGACATCAGCTGCCGACAAGGCGCCGACGGAATTCGCAACGGTTGCGCGCGGCAACGACGATCTCGCGGCCATCCTCTACACGTCGGGGACCACGGGGCGGTCCAAGGGCGCGATGCTGAGCCACGACAATCTTGCCTCGAACTCGCTGACGCTGGTCGACTATTGGCGCTTCACCAAAGACGACGTGCTGATCCACGCGCTGCCGATCTACCACACCCACGGCCTGTTCGTGGCGAGCAACGTGACACTGTTCGCGCGCGCTTCGATGATCTTCCTGCCGAAATTCGATCCGGACCTCATCATCAAGCTGATGGCGCGCGCCACCGTGCTGATGGGCGTCCCGACCTTTTACACACGGCTTTTGCAGAACCCGGCGCTGTCGCGTGAGACGACGCAGCACATGCGCCTGTTCATCTCGGGCTCGGCACCGCTGCTCGCCGACACCCATCGCGAATGGGCCGCGCGCACCGGCCACGCCGTGCTCGAACGCTACGGCATGACCGAAACCAACATGAACACCTCGAACCCCTATGACGGCGATCGCGTCCCCGGCGCGGTCGGCCATCCCCTGCCGGGCGTCTCCGTCCGTGTCACCGATCCCGAGACCGGCAAGGAACTGCCGCGCGAGGAAATCGGCATGATCGAGGTCAAGGGTCCCAACGTGTTCCGCGGCTACTGGCGGATGCCGGAGAAGACCAAGTCCGAATTCCGCGGCGATGGCTTCTTCATCACCGGCGACCTCGGCAAGATCGACACCCAGGGCTATGTGCACATTCTCGGCCGCGGCAAGGACCTCGTGATCTCGGGCGGCTTCAACGTCTACCCGAAAGAGATCGAAAGCGAGATCGACGCCATGCCGGGCATCGTCGAATCCGCCGTGATCGGCGTGCCGCATGCCGATTTCGGCGAGGGTGTCACGGCGGTGGTGGTCTGCAACAAGGGCGCCGGCGTCAGCGAGGCCAGCCTCCTGAAGGCACTCGACGGGCGGCTCGCCAAGTTCAAGATGCCCAAGCGCGTCTTCGTCGTCGACGAGTTGCCGCGCAACACCATGGGCAAGGTGCAGAAGAATATTCTGCGCGAGACCTACAAGGATATTTACGGCGGGAAGTGACGGGGGAGCGCCACATCTCGCGCAATCCTTCCGCGGCTGCCGCGGACCAGCCCCCGCGGACTTCAACTCATTCGATCACGTCATCGGCGCGCAGCAGGAACGATTCGGAAATGGCGAGCCCGATCGCCCGCGCGGTCTTCAGATTGACGACCAGCTCGAATTTCGTCGGCTGCATGACGGGAAGATCGGCAGGCCTTGCGCCGGCCAGGATCCGCCCGGCATAGACGCCGGTCTGCCGATAGCCTTCGGCGAAATGCGGTCCATAGCTGAGCAGGCCCCCGGCCTCGGCATATTCGCGGCGGAAAGACATCGACGGCAGGCGGTAGCGCAGCGCCAGTGCGGCGATCTGATCGCGCATCGAGCCGTAGAACGGATCGTTGCAGGCCAGCGCGGCGCCGACCTTCTCCTCGGCAAAGCGCGCGAACGCCGCATCGAGCTCGGAAGCGGTGCCGGCGTTCACCACGACCGTGCGCAGACCAAGCCGCGCCCGCGCCTCCTCCACCTCCTGCGCCTGCACCTTCGCGGCCGGATAGCCGGGATTGATCATCACCCCGATCGCCTCAACTCGCGGCAGCATTTCGTGCAGAAGCTCGACCCGCTTGGCTTCCAGCGTCGAGCCGATCATGCTGATGCCGGTGACGTTGCCTTCGCCGCGGTTGAGCCCGCTGACAAGGCCGGTCTTGACCGGATCGGCCGCGGTGATGAACACGATCGGAATGGTCGAGGTCGCGGCCTTCGCGGCGCGGCCGGGATCGCTGCCGCCGGCGGCGATGATCAGCGCGACCGGCCGCTTGACCAGTTCCTCGGCAAGCGCCGGCAGGCGATCGTAGCGCCCGTCAGCCCAGCGAAATTCGACGCTGACGTTCTGGCCCGCCGTGAAGCCTGCCTCTTTCAGGCCCTGCAGCGTCGCCGCCACCAGATTCTTCTGATCGTCCGCAGAACCGCTACCGAGATAGCCGACCACGGGCATGGAGGCAGGCTGCGCACGGAGCGCCAAGGGAGCCATCGACGATGCGAGCGCGACCCCACCGAGCAGCGTGATCAACTCGCGTCGCCTCATTCTGGCCCTCTCCGGAAAATTCCGCGCGGCGCGCACGCGCCGCTGCGATCCGCTATTGCCCGGAGATCAGACTTACCACAAAGCGACCGCCGACAATCAGGAGATAGAGGCCGAAGGCGATCTCGAGCTGCCGCTTCGACAGCGCATGCGCGCATTTCACGCCGAGCGGGGCGGTGACCAGCGTCGTCGGCATCGCCAGCACGGCGCCGATCAGCGAGACGTAGCCGAGCGCAAACGGCAGACGCAGCGCACCGACGTCAGGAAAGCGCGCGGCCACCGGCCAGCCGGCATAGACGTAGCCGAGCGCACCCGGAATCGAGATCAGCACGGCAAGCGCGGAGGATGTCCCGATCGCCTGGTGGATCGGCCGGCTGTAGAACATCATGACGAGATTGCCGAACAGGCCGCCGCCGACGCCCATCAGGGTCGAGAGCAGGCCGATCACGAGGCCGTAGACTCGCATCAGGACGCCGCGCGGAAGGTCCTCGCCGAGCTTCCAGCCCGTCCGCGCCAGCAGCAGCCGCGCCGCCGACGACCACGCCACCGCGACGAACACATATTTGAACAGCCGCTCCGGCGCGTAACGCGCGGTGATGCTGCCGACCAGCACGCCGAGAAGCACCGGCAGCCACCAGCGCCGCAAGACCGCCATGTCCACGGCGCCGCGGCGGTACTGGGCGCGAAACGCGGCGATGGAGGTCGGGATGATCACCGCGAGCGAGGTGCCGACGCAAAGCGGCATGCGCACTTCGAGCGGCACACCGACGAGCCGGAAGCATTCGTAGAACACCGGCACAAGGACCGCGCCGCCGCCGATCCCGAACAGGCCGGCGAGAAAGCCTGAGAGCGCGCCGACTGCAACGAGAAGCAGCGCCAGTTCGACGATTTCGGACAGGCCGAGCCCGGTCACGATGGTTCCCCCAGCCGCGCTTTCATCGGGATCCGCTGCCACGGCACGACAGCGCAGCCAACGCTGCTAACGCAGGCGCACCGACAATCAAGGCGAATTCGGCAGGGATCAGCCATGCGCCGGCGCCCTGAAGCCGCAGGGCGAAGCAGTCGGCAGCAAGTCCGCCCAGCGAAAACGTCAGCAGCAGCACCAGCTGGTCGACAGCCCGGGCGCGCCGCGTCTGCTTCGGATGATTGGCCCGGGCCATCTCGCATACCCTCTTTTGCCTGGAGCTTACGATCATAGATCCTTGCGCTGTCAGGGAGTATTATCGCTATCTGTGATACTATCTTGCGTTTGGCGGAAGAGTAGCGAGTGGACCGGCTTGCAGCGATGGCAACCTTCGTGCGGGTGGTCGAGCAGGGCAGCCTGTCGGCCGCGGCGCGCTCGCTGCCGAGCTCGCTCACCGCGGTCAGCCGCCAGATTTCAGCACTGGAAGAGCGGCTTGGCACGCGGCTTCTGCTGCGCACCACACGCCACCTCGCGCTGACCGACGACGGCCGCCTGTTCTACGAGCGCGCCAAGGCGATCCTGGGCGAGATCAGCGAGGTCGAGGCCGCGCTGTCGCGCGATGGCGACCAGCCCGCCGGGCGGATCCGGATCAGCGCGCCGACGCTGATGGGGCGGCAGTTGCTGGCGCCGCTGCTTGCCGAATTCCTGCGCCGCCATCCTTCGCTCTCGGTCGATCTGCTGCTGGTCGACCGCGAGGTCGACATGATCGAGGAAGACGTCCAGCTCGCGCTGCGGATCGGCCACCTGCCGGACTCTGCGATCGTGGCGCGCAAGCTCGGCACGGTGCAGATGATCGTCTGCGGCTCGCCGGCCTATCTGGCGCGGCGCGGCACGCCCACCGTGCCGGGCGATCTCGCCCGCCATGATTGCCTGCTGTTTTCCGAGACGCCCGGCGTGGCCGAATGGCGCTTTGCCGACGGCACGAAAAGTGGCCGCAAAATTCGCATGGCCGGTAAGCTCTGGGTGAACAGCCTCGAAGCGCTGGTGACAGCCGCGCGGGACGGTGCTGGTCTGGCACGAGCGCCGTCCTGGCAGGTGGCACGCGATCTCGCCGCGGGAAGCCTCGCGCGGGTGCTTGCCGAATACGAGCGTCCCCCGGCCCCGCTGCACCTGCTGTTTCAGCCGTCGCGGCCTGCTTCGCGCAAGACACGGGCCTTTGTCGACTACCTGGCTGCACAGTGGCGAAACGCCAGTCCATTCGGGAATGCGAACGAGCCTATCGCAATAACAGAATGACGATTCGACTTTTGCGAAGGCTCGACCCGCCTGGTATACCAACCCGCTGATGACTTGGCCCGATCGGCCCTCTAGTAGTGAACGCCGGTTCGTTTTCGCGGCATTTGATCGTTGCGCTGACTCTTTCGACTCCGTAAATAAGGCTCACCCTAAATTCGCGATCCCCGAAGCCGCCCCTCCGCGGGCCGCACCAGCAAAAGCCGCCATGACCGCCAGGATCGAACGACCGCTTTCGCCACATCTGCAAACTTACCGCTGGACGCTGACGATGGCGCTCTCCATCGTCCATCGCGCCACCGGCATTGCACTGTATTTCGGCACGCTGCTGCTGGCCTGGTGGCTGATCGCGGCGGCCTCCGGCCCCAGCGCCTACGCGCATGTGCAGGCCTTCACGTCCAGTTTCATCGGCCGGCTGATCGTGTTCGGCTACACTTGGGCGCTGCTGCATCACCTGCTCAGCGGCATCAGGCATTTCGTCTGGGACCTCGGCTACGGCTTCAAGGCCAATGAACGGGAGGCCTTGACCTGGGGCGCGCTGATCGGCGGGATTTCGCTGACCGTCCTGGTGTGGATCGCGGCCTACGTGATCGGAGGCGGACGATGAGCACGCCGAACACCTCGAACTCGATGCGCACGCCGCTCGGCCGCGTGCGCGCGCTCGGCGCTTCGCATTCGGGCACGGGCGATTTCTGGCGCCAGCGCCTGACCGCGGTGGCGATGACGCTTCTGATCGTGCCCATGGTGGTGGTCGTGCTGATGCTGATGGGCCGCAACCAGGCGGGCGCGGCCCAGATCCTCGGCTCGGTGCCGATCGCCTTGATCCTGCTGCTCTTCATCGTCGCCAGCACCTGGCACATGAAGATCGGCATGCAGGTGGTGATCGAGGACTATGTTCACAACGAGAAGCTGAAACTTGCCGCCATCATGGCCAACAATTTCTTCTCGATCGCGGTGGCGCTGGCCTCGATCTACGCCATCCTCAAACTGTCGTCGGGAGTATGAGTTATGGCCGCTGATGGTAACGGCAAGGCCGCCAATGGCGGCGGTGGCCCGGCCACCAACGGAAAAGCCTATCCGATCGAGGACCACACCTACGACGTCGTCGTGGTCGGCGCCGGCGGCGCAGGCCTGCGTGCGGTGGTCGGCTGCAGCGAGGCCGGCTTGCGCACCGCCTGCATCACCAAGGTGTTTCCGACCCGCTCGCACACGGTCGCAGCGCAGGGCGGCATCTCCGCCGCGCTCGGCAACATGCACCCGGACAACTGGCGCTGGCACATGTACGACACCGTCAAGGGGTCGGACTGGCTCGGCGACCAGGACGCGATCGAATACATGGTGCGCAACGCGCCGGAAGCGGTCTACGAGCTCGAACATTGGGGCGTGCCGTTCTCGCGCACCGAAGACGGCAAGATCTATCAGCGGCCGTTCGGCGGCATGACCATCGACTACGGCAAGGCCCAGGCGCAGCGCACCTGCGCCGCCGCCGACCGTACCGGCCACGCCATGCTGCACACGATGTACGGCCAGGCGCTGCGCCATTCGGCCGAATTCTACATCGAGTTCTTCGCCATCGACCTGATCATGGATGATCAGGGCGCCTGCCGCGGCGTGATCGCGCTCAAGCTCGACGACGGCACGGTGCACCGTTTCCGCGCGCAGACCACGATCCTGGCCACCGGCGGCTACGGCCGCGCCTATGCCTCCTGCACCTCGGCGCATACCTGCACCGGCGACGGCGGGGCGATGGCGCTGCGCGCAGGCCTGCCGCTGCAGGACATGGAATTCGTCCAGTTCCACCCGACCGGCATCTACGGCTCGGGCTGCCTCGTCACCGAAGGCGCGCGCGGCGAAGGCGGCTATCTCGTCAATTCCGAAGGCGAGCGCTTCATGGAGCGCTACGCGCCCTCGGCCAAGGACCTCGCCTCGCGCGACGTGGTCTCGCGCGCGATGACCATCGAGATCCGCGAGGGCCGCGGCGTCGGCAAGAAGCAGGACCACATCTTCCTGCATCTCGACCATCTCGATCCCAAGGTGCTGCACGAGCGGCTGCCCGGCATTTCCGAATCGGCGAAGATCTTCGCCAATGTCGACGTGACCCGCGAGCCGATCCCGATCGTGCCGACAGTGCACTACAACATGGGCGGCATCCCGACCAACTATCACGCCGAGGTGCTGACCAAGAAGAACGGCGACGACAATGCTGTCGTGCCGGGCCTGATGGCGATCGGCGAAGCCTCCTGCGTCTCCGTGCATGGCGCCAACCGGCTCGGCTCCAACTCGCTGATCGACCTCGTGGTGTTCGGCCGCGCCGCGGCGTTGCGGCTCGCCGAGAAGCTCTCCGCCAACGCCAAGCAGCCGGAACTGCCGGCGAACTCGGCCGAGATGGCGATCGGCCGGCTCGACCATTTCCGCCATGCGTCCGGCGGCACGCCGACCGCGAAGCTGCGCGAGGGCATGCAGCACGTGATGCAGAACAACTGCGCGGTGTTCCGCACCGGCGAGGTGCTGCACGAAGGGCAGAACCTGATCCACAAGGTGTACAGCGGCGTCTCCGACATCTCGGTTTCCGACCGCTCGCTGATCTGGAATTCGGACCTGGTCGAGACGCTGGAGTTCGACAACCTGATCGCGCAGGCGGTGGTCACGATGGATTCGGCGGCGAACCGGACCGAGAGCCGCGGCGCCCATGCGCGCGAGGATTTTCCGGCACGCGACGACAAGAACTGGATGAAGCACACGCTGGCGTGGCTCGACGAGAGCGGCAAGACCAGGATCGACTATCGCCCGGTGCACGACTACACCATGACCAATGACGTGCAGTACATCCCGCCGAAGGCGCGGGTGTACTAGCAACGGCGACAGCGAAGGTTCCCTAAGATGGTTGAATTCGCACTTCCGAAGAATTCGAGGATATCCGGCGGCAAGACCTGGCCGAAGCCGGCCGGCGCCACCGAGACGCGCGAATTCCGCGTCTATCGCTGGAATCCGGACGACGGCAAGAACCCGGGTGTCGACACCTACTACGTCGACATCAACGATTGCGGGCCGATGGTGCTGGACGGCCTGATCTGGATCAAGAACCACATCGATCCGACGCTGACCTTCCGCCGCTCCTGCCGCGAGGGCGTATGCGGTTCCTGCGCCATGAACATCGACGGCCAGAACACGCTGGCCTGCACCAAATCGATGCACGACGTGAGGGATGGCGCGGTCAAGATCAACCCGCTGCCGCACCAGCCCGTGATCAAGGACCTGGTGCCCGACCTCACCAATTTCTACGCCCAATATGCCTCGATCGAGCCATGGCTGAAGACCAAATCGCCGACGCCGCAGAAGGAGTGGAGGCAGAGCCACGAGGACCGCGAGAAGCTCGACGGCCTTTACGAGTGCATCCTCTGCGCCTGCTGCTCGACCTCCTGCCCGAGCTATTGGTGGAACAGCGAGCGTTTCCTGGGTCCGGCCGCGCTCCTGCAGGCGACGCGCTGGGTCAAAGATTCGCGCGATGAAGCGACGGGCGAGCGACTCGACGATCTCGAAGACCCGTTCCGCTTGTACCGCTGCCATACCATCATGAACTGCGCCAAGGCCTGCCCGAAGGGTCTCAACCCCTCGGAAGCCATCGCCGAGCTCAAGCTGAAGCTGGTCGAGCGCCAGATGTAGCTTTTGCCCTTCCCGATGGCCGGCCCCGTTCCGGCCATCGGCCGCCCGACCCCGCGGCGGCTGTCCCAATGCGGGGCATTGCCCCCGTTCTCCACGCGCAAAGCAAAATATTCCCTGTGCGCGGGCGCTTTATTCATCGCGAAGGTTTGAAGTAAGGTCCGCTTCGGAGCCGGAGCGCCGTGCAGACCGAGCAACGCAATTCGCTGAGACTGCTGCAGTGGATGATGGCAGCATCGCTGGCGCTGCCCCTTGCGCTTTTCATCTTCGCCTCGACCGTCTCCTACCTCTCGACCAGCGATACCGCCGACCGCGAGATCGCGCGTACGCTCGACGTCGCGCATGAGCATGCGCTCAAGGTGTTCGAGACCATCGACCGCAGCCTGTCGGAAGCCAACGAGATGGTCCGCGGGCTTTCCGACCAGGAAATCCGCGCGCGCCAGGGCGCCCTGCATGCCCGGCTGAAGCAGCTGGTCGAGACGATGCCGCAGATGAAGTCGATCTGGATCTTCGATGCGCGCGGCGCAGCGCTCGCCAACAGCCTGCTCGATCCCGCGCCGGCGGTCGATTTCTCGGATCGGGACTACTTCAAGGCGCATGCCTCGGGCGAGGTCGGCACCTTCATCGGCGCCACGCTCACGCCGCGCCTGCCCTATCAGGGCGCGGCATTTTTCAGCGTCAGCCGGCGCCGCCCGAGCGAGGACGGCCGCTTCATCGGTGTGGTGCAGGCCTCCGTGCTCCCCGAATATTTCGAAAATTTCTATGCCAGGATCGGGCGCGACGCCGGCAGCTTCTTCGCGCTCGGCCTCACCGACGGCACCGTGCTGGCGCGCTATCCGTCCGCCGAACGCAACCTCCGCCTCGATCGCAACGGTCCGGTCGGTCGAAAGATCTCGGCAAGCCCGAAGGGCGGCATCATCACCCTGACCTCGCCGGCCGACGGCATCGAGCGGCGCGTCGGCTACCAGCGGCTCGCCGAATATCCGATCTATGTCAGCGCCGGGCTTGAGACCGGGGCGATCCGTTCGCGCTGGCTCGCCACGGTGAGCCAGTATCTGATCGTCGGCGTGCCGGCGACTGTGCTGGTGTTCGGGCTGCTCGCGCTGGCGCTGCGGCGGACGCAAAGGCTCTATGCCGAGGCGGCGCGGCGGCACGAGGCCGAGGAGGCGCTCAAGCACGGCCAGCGGCTGGAGGCACTCGGCCAGCTCACCGGCGGCGTGGCGCATGATTTCAACAATCTGCTCACCGTGATCCGCTCCTCGGTCGATCTCCTGCAGCGGCCCAATCTGGCTGAGGAGCGCCGGCAGCGCTACATCGGCGCGATCGCCAACACCGTCGACCGAGCCGCCAAGCTGACCGCGCAACTGCTCGCCTTTGCGCGGCGGCAGACGCTGAAGCCCGAGCTGTTCGACGTCGGCAAGGGGGTGGAGGCGCTGCGCGACATGCTCGCGACGTTGATGGGCTCGCCGATCCGGGTCGTCGTTCGCGTGCCGGAGGAGAGCTGCTTCATCTATGCCGATGCCGGCCAGTTCGAGACCGCGCTGATCAACTTGACGGTCAATGCCCGTGACGCCATGAGCGGCGAAGGCGAGCTCGCGATCATGGTGGCCGCCGCATCCGCGATCCCGGGCCCGGCGGCGCATCCCGTGAGTCCGCACGGCTTTGTCGCGGTCTCGGTGCGGGACAGCGGCGTCGGCATCCCGCCGGAGCTTCATGGCCGCATCTTCGAGCCGTTCTTCACCACTAAGGAAGTCGGCCAGGGCACCGGTCTCGGCCTGTCGCAGGTATTCGGCTTTGCCAAGCAGTCGGGCGGCGAGGTGATCGTCGAAAGCGAGATCGGCCGCGGTACCACCTTCACCCTCTATCTGCCGCGCGTCCCCGGCATCGAGGCGCCGCAGCGGCTGACCGCCGACGAGGCGCCGCCGCTCGGCGGCGACGGCATGTCGGTGCTGGTGGTGGAGGACAATATCGAGGTCGGCCGTTCCGCGACCGACGCGCTGGCCGAGCTCGGCTATGCCACGATGCTGGTCGACAATGCCGTCGACGCACTCACCGAGCTGGCGCGCGATCCCCGCCGCTTCGACGTGGTGTTCTCCGACGTCGTGATGCCGGGCATGACCGGACTGGATCTCGCGCAGGAAATCCGCCGCCGCAACCTGGACATCCCGATCGTGCTGACCAGCGGCTACAGCCATACGCTGGCGCGGAGCGGCAGCTATGGCTTCGAGCTGCTGCAAAAGCCGTATTCGGCAGACCAGCTCTCGCGCGCCCTGCACCGGGCGAGCCGGATGCGGCAGGTCGAGGACGGCGCCGCCGAATAGTCGACCGCGGAACCCGGCGGGAACCTTTTGAATTCCCTTCGCGTTGGCGCTTCATGGGCAGCCCGGCAACCACATCCGAAAAGCGCGAACCAGAAGCGAAGCGAAAGGCGAAGCAAAGCGAGTTCGTCGAGGTCGTCGCGGAGGACGGCGACCATGTCGAGCCGCCGCCACCGGAAATCGTCGAACCCGATCCGGCGATGACGCCGGAAGAGGCCGAGGAGGCGCGCAAAGCCTATCTTTTGAAACGGTTCTGGATCAGCGCGCGCGGCTATTGGGGCCGGAGCGGCGACCGGCTGGCGTGGCTGTTCTCGATCGGCCTTTGCGCGCTGATCGTCGCCAATGTCGGCTTCCAATACGGCATCAACGTCTGGAACCGCGCCATCTTCGACGCCATCGAGAAGCGCGACGCGGCGACCGTCTTCCATCTCACCGCGCTGTTCTTCCCGCTCGCGATCGGCAGCGTTGCGCTTGCGGTCGCGCAGGTGTTCGTGCGGATGGGCATCCAGCGGCGCTGGCGTGCCTGGCTGACCCATTCGGTCATCTCGCGCTGGCTGGCCAGCGGCCGCTACTACCAGCTCAATCTGGTCGGCGGTGACCACAAGAACCCCGAATACCGGATCGCCGAGGATCTGCGCATCGCGACCGACTCGCCCGTGGATTTCATGGCCGGCGTCACCTCGGCCTTCCTGTCGGCTTCCACCTTCATCGTCGTGCTCTGGACCATCGGCGGGGCGCTCACGATCACGCTCGGCGGATCGACGGTCACGGTCCCGGGCTTTCTCGTCATCGCCGCCGTGCTCTACGCCGCGATCGCCTCCGGCTCGATCATGATCATCGGCCGCCGGTTCGTGCAGATATCCGAGGACAAGAATCAGGCCGAGGCCGAATTCCGCTACACGCTGACACGGGTGCGCGAAAACGGCGAAAGCATCGCGCTGCTCGGCGGCGAGGAGGAGGAGCGCGGCGGCATCGACGAGAACTTCACCCGCGTGCTGCGGCAATGGGCGCGACTCGCCGGCCAGCACATGCGCACCACCCTGGTGTCGCAGGGATCGAGCCTGATCGCGCCGGTGGTGCCGATCCTGTTGTGCGCGCCGAAATTCCTGGATGGCTCGATGACGCTCGGCCAGGTGATGCAGGCGGCGTCCGCCTTCACCATCGTGCAAAGCGCGTTCGGCTGGCTGGTCGACAACTACCCGCGCCTTGCCGACTGGAACGCCTGCGCCCGCCGCATCGCCTCGCTGATGATGTCGCTCGATGCGCTTGAGCGCGCCGAGCGCGGCGACGGCATCGGGCGCATCAAGCATGGCGAGACCGAGGGCGAGGCGATGCTCGAGCTGCGCGACCTCTCGGTCACGCTCGATGACGGCACCGCCGTGGTCGGCGAGACCGAAGTGGTGATCGAGCCCGGCGAGCGGCTGCTGGTCGCCGGCGAATCCGGCACCGGCAAGAGCACGCTGGTGCGCGCGATCGCCGGGCTCTGGCCATGGGGCGACGGCAGCGTCAACTTCCATCCCGACCGGCGCCTGTTCATGCTGCCGCAGCGGCCCTATGTGCCGTCGGGCACCTTGCGGCGCGCGGTCGCCTATCCCGGCGCGGCGGAGGACTGGACAATGCAGGAGATCGGCGAAGCGCTGCACAAGGTCGGTCTCGATCACCTGAAGGAGAAGATCGAGGAAGAGGCGCCGTGGGACCAGACGCTGTCGGGCGGCGAGAAGCAGCGCCTCGCCTTTGCGCGCCTGCTGTTGCACAACCCCGACATCGTCGTGCTGGACGAGGCGACCTCGGCACTGGATGAGAAGAGCCAGGACCGGATGATGGACATGGTCACCCGCGAGCTTGCCAGGGCGACCATCGTCAGCGTCGCGCACCGCACGGAACTGGAAGCCTTTCACAGCCGCAAGATCGTGCTGGAGCGGCGCAAGGGCGGCGCCAAGCTCGTCAGCGACGTCGACCTGATCCCGCGCAAGGGCAAAAGGCGGCTGCTCAGCCGCTTCCTGCGTCATCGCAAAGCGCCGCCGCCCAAAGCGGCCTGACGCGCGCTGCCTTCAAGGCGACGGAATCGGGGGATGAACTCGCATTCCATCTCGACTATAAGGTCTGCCGGCCCGGCGCGGCGCATCGCGCGGCGCGGACCGCACCTCTCCCGACGGAGAGCGAGATGAGGATACCGCGTGACCCCCGACCATGATTCCGCGCCACCGCCATTCGGCGCGCTGGCGCCGAATGCGGCCCAGGCCGCGCTGATCTCGCTGGCCCAGCGCACGCGGCTGAAGCGCGGCGCGTTCCGCCCGACCATGTCGCGGCTCGTCAACCTGTTCCGCGGCGGTCCGGTCGACGTCGAATATCAGGGTGCCTCGTTCCGCTTCTATCACCAGGGCAGCGCGACCGAACGCGGCGCCCTGTTCAATCCCGATTACAATCTCGAAGAGCTGGAATTCCTGCGCGAGCACACGCCCACGGGCGGCGTCTTCGTCGACATCGGCGCCAATGTCGGCACCTATGCGCTGGCGCTGGCGCGCCATGTCGGGCGCAGCGGCAAGGTGATCGCGGTCGAGCCGCATCCGGTGACGTTCGCGCGGCTGGCCTTCAACAACAAGGCGTCCGGCTTCACCCAGGTCAATCTGGTGGCCGCGGCGGCCGGCCCCGAGGATGGCGAGCTGATGATCGAGACCGATGGCGACAATCTGGGCGCCAGCCATATCGTCACGGCTGCGGCCGGCGCTGGCGCCATCAGGGTGCCGTCATGGCGGCTGTCACGCATCCTTGCCGATGCCGGAACCGCAAAAGTCGATTCGCTCAAGATCGACGTCGAGGGTTTCGAGGATCGCGTGCTGACCGGCTTCTTCAAGGAAGCGCCGCAGACGCTGTGGCCGCGCGCGGTCGTGATCGAACATCTGTCGCGCGACGAATGGCGCGACGACTGCATCGCCGACATGCGCGCGCGAGGCTACGCGGAAGGTGGCCGGACGCGCAGCAACACGCTGTTGGTGCGCGGCTAGTTTTCCCGTCAGGAGCGTTCGATGATCGACCATATCGGCTTTCCCGTCTCCGACTACGAGCGCTCGAAGGCGTTTTACCTGCAGGCGCTGGCGCCGCTCGATTATGGCCTCGTGATGGAGGTCCCCGCGGAGCTGACCGGCGGAGGGCCGGCCGCAGGTTTCGGCGCCGACGGCAAGCCGGATTTCTGGATCGGCGGCGAGCCTGAAGCGGGCCGGCCGATGCACGTCGCGATTCTCGCCAAGGACCGCGCCACGGTGGACGCCTTCTACAAGGCCGCGATCGCCGCGGGCGGCCGCGACAACGGCCCGCCCGGAATTCGCCCGCATTACCACGCGCATTATTACGGCGCCTTCGTGCGCGATCCGGACGGCCACAATATCGAGGCCGTCTGCCACCGGCCCGACTAGGCTCACGCGCGGAACTTCGGCGCGCCGGCATCGTTGACCGCGATGCCGATCGAACCACCGGAAGTACCGCCGACGACACCGGGCACCCCGACCGAGCCGCCGCCGGAAAGCCCGCCTGGCAACCCGCGACCCGACATTCCACCGCCGGTGCGCGAGCCCGGCGAACCGCCGAGACCCGACGAGCTGCCGGGGAAGACGCCGGAGGAATTGCCCACGCGAGGCCCGAACGGCCCGCGCACACCCAATCCGGCGACGGACGACGGATGATGGTGCGACATTTCGCCTGGGTCGCGCGCCACCTTCGCCCCGTTTGCGCCGTGAAACAGCGAAAATCGCGGTTTGAAAGCGCGGCCTGAATGCGCCATGAACGACGGGTTCACGGAACCGACTGGGTGATTCGAATAGCGTTTTGCGTGTGTAACCCGCCACAATCCAGCCCCACGGCTGGCTGTTAGTCGCGACCTCTCGCCAGGCAATTTCGATTGCCAAGGATTTCCCAAGGACCGACATCACCATGACCAAACTTCGTCTCGTGCTGCTTGCCACGACTGCTCTTTCGGCAATGCCCTTTGCAAGCGCGCCATCCCATGCGCAAGGAGCGCCACTTGTCGTGGCACAGGCGGCCGCGCCACAGGGCGAAGTCGGACCGGACGGAAAGCCGAAGCAGCCGCCGGGAGCACCGAAGGGACCGCCGCCCGCCGCCGCCCCGAAGGCACCACCGCCCGCCGCGGCCCCGCCGCCCAAACAACCTGCTCCGCCCGCGCCGCCCCCGGCCGCGGCTCCGCCGCATCCTTCAGCGCCGCCGGCAGCCCCGACCCGTCCGACACCTCCACCACCCCCGCCGCCGCCTCCGCATGCAGCGCCTCCCGCGCCGCCGGCCGCAGCGCCGCACACCCCGCCGCCGCCCCCTGCGCCCGCGCCGACGCATACTCCGACTCCGCCGGCCGCAGGCCCGGCGCAAGGCGCGCCGAAGGGTCCGCCCATGCCGCCGTCCGGCCAGATGATGAAGGAGCAGCGCGAGCAGCTCCGCGAAAGGGAGCAACTTCGCGAGCGACCGGGCCAGCCGACGACCCCGCCGCAGACGCAGCAATCGCCGCAACCACCGGCAGGCGGCGGCCGTCCAGGCACAATGGCGCCGGCGACCACGGCTCCCACGCCGGCACCGACCGCATCGCCTTCGCTCGGAGGAGCCACAGCACCTGGGGGCCGTCCGAGCACCCAGGCCCCGACCGCCACGCAGCCCGCGCCGGGCGCGACCCCCGCGCCAACCGGATCGCCTTTGCCAGGCGGGGCCGCGGCACCTGCGGGTCGTCCGAGCACCCAGGCCCCGACCGCCACGCAGCCCACGCCCGGCGCGACACCGGCGCCAACCGGATCGCCTTTGCCAGGCGGGGCCGCGGCACCTGCGGGTCGTCCGAGCACCCAGACCCCGACCGCCACGCAGCCCACGCCCGGTGCAACACCGGCGCCAACCGGATCGCCTTTGCCAGGCGGGGCCGCGGCACCTGCGGGTCGTCCGAGCACCCAAGCCCCGACCGCCACGCAGCCCACGCCCGGTGCGACACCGGCGCCAACCGGATCGCCTTTGCCAGGCGGGGCCGCGGCACCCGCGGGTCGTCCGAGCACCCAGGCCCCGACCGCCACGCAGCCCGCGCCGGGCGCGACCCCCGCGCCAACCGGATCGCCTTTGCCAGGCGGGGCCGCGGCACCCGCGGGTCGTCCGAACGCGCAAGCGCCGACCGTTGTCCCGGGCTCGGCTGCCGCGACGCCACCGGCCGACAAGGCGCAATACGCCGCGCCGACGGTTACGCCGGCGTTCCGAACCGCGCCGACGGTCACCGCACCGCTGCCGCCACCGCCACGGCATGACAACCTGACGCCGCTCGCCGTCGGCGCCGCGGTCGGTGCCGGCGTGGTGGCCGGCGTAGTGATCGGCTCGACCATCTCCGACCTCCGCAGCCACCGGCAGGAGGTCGTCGAAGGCGGCCGCACCATCTACACCGAGCCGGACCGCATCATCATCCGCGACCCTGGCGGGCAGGAGTATGTCCGCGGCGACGATCTGTATCGCTTCCGCTATGGTGCGCGCGATATCCGCACCGAGACCATCGGCGGCGAAACGCGCACCGTCGTGATCCGTCCTGACGGCAGCGAGATCATCACCGTGGTCGGCCGCGACGGTCAGCTGTTGCGGCGGGTCCGCCGCGACCCGGCGGGCCGCGAGATCATCATCATCGACAACAGCTATCGCGATCCGCGCGCGGTCGGCGGCTTCTATGTCGACGTGCCGCCGCCGGTGGTCAACATCCCCTATGACCGCTACATCGTCGATGCGGACGAGGCCGAGCCGCAGGTGATTTACGACACCATGGAGGCGCCGCCGGTGGAACGGATCGAACGGCGCTATTCACTGGACGAGATCCGCTACAGCCCGAACGTCCGCATGCGGATGCCGAGCATCGACGTCAACACCATCACCTTCGATACCGGCTCGTGGGTCATCCCGCCCGATCAGGCCGCGAAGTTGCAGGTGATCGCGGACGGCCTCAACCGCGCGATCCAGCGCAACCCGCGCGAGGTGTTCCTGATCGAGGGCCACACCGACGCGGTCGGCAACGACGTCGACAACCTGTCATTGTCGGACCGTCGTGCCCAGTCCGCAGCCGAATTGCTAACCCAGCAGTTCGGTGTGCCCGCGGAGAACCTGACCTCGCAGGGCTACGGCAGGCAGTACCTGAAGGAGCAGACCGACGGACCGAGCCGTATCAACCGGCGCGTCACCGTCCGCCGCATCACCCCGCTGCTGAATGGCGGCACCGCCTCGCTGCCGCCGCCCCCGCCCGGCATCGCGCCGCCGCGCTGAGGCAAGAGCCAGTGAAAATGGCCGGGAGCAATCCCGGCCATTTTTTTCTTGGTCGCGTTTCGCGGCGGAGATGTCGCCGAGCGCGCCGCGCGGGTTCAGCCCTTGTCGCTGTCGAGCCTCGGGATGTAGGCACCTTCGCCGGCGGCCAGCAGGCCCGTATCCGTGTAGAGCTTCAGCTTGTCGCGGGTATCGGCGATGTCGAGGTTGCGCATCGTGAGCTGGCCGATCCGGTCCGCCGGCGTGAACGCCGCATCCTCCACCTTCTCCATGCTCAGCCGCTCCGGCTGATAGGTCAGGTTGGGGCTTTCGGTGTTCAGGATCGAGTAGTCGTTGCCGCGGCGCAGCTCGAGCGTCACCTCACCGGTGATGGCGCGCGCCACCCAGCGCTGGGCCGTTTCGCGCAGCATCAGGGCCTGCGAATCGAACCAGCGTCCCTGGTAGAGCAATCGGCCAAGCCGCAGGCCAGAGACCCGGTATTGCTCGATGGTGTCCTCGTTGTGGATCCCGGTAACCAGGCGTTCATAGGCGATGTGCAGCAGCGCCATGCCGGGCGCTTCGTAGATGCCGCGGCTCTTGGCCTCGATGATCCGGTTCTCGATCTGGTCGCTCATGCCAAGGCCATGCCGGCCGCCGATGGCGTTTGCCTCGAGCAACAGCGCCACCGGGTCGGCGAACGTCTGCCCGTTCAGCGCGACGGGCTGGCCCTCGACAAACCGCACCGCGACCTTCTCGGCCTTGACGGCGCAGTCGTCGCGCCAAAACGGCACGCCCATGATCGGGTTGACGATCTTGATGCCGCTGTCCAGCCGCTCGAGATCCTTGGCCTCGTGGGTCGCGCCGAGGACATTGCTGTCGGTCGAGTAGGCCTTCTCGGCACTCATCTTGTAGGCGAAGCCGTTGGCGGTCATGAACGCCGACATTTCCGCGCGGCCGCCAAGCTCGTCGATGAACTGCTGATCGAGCCAGGGCTTGTAGATCCGCAAGCTCGGATTGGTCAAAAGGCCGTAGCGATAGAACCGCTCGATATCGTTGCCCTTGTAGGTCGAGCCATCGCCCCAGATGTTGACGCCGTCCTCCTTCATGGCCGACACCAGCATCGTGCCGGTCACGGCGCGACCGAGCGGCGTGGTGTTGAAGTAGGCGATGCCGCCGGTCGAGACGTGGAAGGCGCCGGACTGGATGGCGGCAATCCCCTCGTGGACCAGCTGCGTGCGGCAATCCACCAGCCGGGCTTTTTCGGCGCCGAACTCGAGCGCCTTGCGCGGAATCTCGTCGTAATCGGCCTCGTCAGGCTGGCCGAGATTGGCGGTATAGGCAAAGACGCGGGCGCCTTTTTGCTTCATCCACAGCAGCGCCGCGCTGGTGTCGAGGCCGCCCGAGAAAGCGATGCCGACTTTTTCCCCCTTGGGAAGGCTTTTCAGGATCGTACTCATGAAGCATCCAATCGGTCGGAATTCTGGTGTGGTTTGCCGCTCAAGTGCGCGAATATCAAATTTCGCGCCGCCGGGCACGCGTTTAATGGTGGCTGAAGTCGCTCACGTCGCGGGCCTCGGGCCTACCTCGCGCCCGCGCCAGCGCTGCCGCATCCGGTAGCCAGGCCAGGCGAACCGCGTCAGCGCGGCGTCGATCGCAGCATCCGAAAGCCGCGTCCGCTGCCAGCGGTAGATCGCGCCATGGGCGAGCCAGATCACCAGGAACGTCACCAGGCCGGCGATTGCGACATCGGTGAAGAAGTGGCCGCCGAACGCCATGCGCAGCGCGCTGGTCGCGACGCCGAACACGGTCGCCGCCGCGTAGGCGAGCGGACGCCAGGCCGGCGGCGCGAGCGCGGCCGGCGCCAGCGTCCAGAACGCGGTGGCACCCTCGCCCGAGAAGAACGAGCAGTTCCGCCCGCACTTCCCGCGCGGATCCCACCACGGCACGAAGGGCAGCTCGCCCGAGAACTCGGTCACCTGCACCGGGCGCGGCCGGCCCCAATGGCTCTTGAAGCCGAGATTGGTGAGCACGCCGGCCGACATCGCGAGCGTCAGCAGCAGGAACAGCATCGCCCGTCCCGACATCAGGAGCGGCCGATCGGGGCGGATCAGCTTGACGACCAACGCGACGATCGCGGGCAGCGCGAGCGCCCAGGCGATCCACATCGCGGCGTCGCGCGTGAAGGCCGCGAGGTGGTCGAGCTTAAGCGGGAAGGATCGCGTGGCGGGATCATAAAACAGCGCGGCAAGCTTGAGGTCGAGCTCGGGATAGATCCCGAACACGAGTCCGACGATGAGCGACAGCGACAGCGCGATGAAAAGCCCGGTCCGGTTCATGGCTCGCGGTTTAGCGGAGGGTGGCGATCAAGGGAAGGCTCGGGCGGCGACTCACCCTCCCCTGGAGGGGGAGAACTGCGTACACGGAGTCTCACAGCGATGGCGGCTGCGGCGTGTTCGACGGCAGCGGCGGCGGAGGCTTGAGCGACCGCGGCGGTTCGCGCCATGCGCCGGCGTTGCGGCCGGCGATCATCCAGTAGACCAGCCCGGCGACGATGCCGGCGCCGGTCATGATCTCCAGATGCCGCCGCACGATGCCCTCGAACTGCAGCGTATCGGTGTCGAACGGCACGAGGCCGAGATAGCAGGCAAGCCCGACCAGGCCGCCGCCGACGGCATAGGCGAGCAGGCTGCGGATGGAAAATGCCTCGGTGATCGCGGCGACGATCATCGCCGGCAACAGCGCAAAGCCGGAAACGAAGATGAAGCCGAAGCCCAGGATGACGTTCAATGCGCCGTCATCGACCGGACCCGCGCCGAGATCGGAGAACTCCGGAAACAGGATCGCAGCGACCACGATCATGCCCGCCGCAAAGCAGGCGATGAGGAACGCGACGAGGATGACCACGATGCGGCCGATCAGCGCCATGCAGGATTTCCATCTTTGGGAAGCCGCAGCGCCAGGCTGTGCGGCGTCACGCCCTGGCTTGTCCCGGCCATGACGAGGTCGGTCATCCTGGCCACGCTCAGTCCGTCATCGCCATGGCGCGCAGCGCCTGCCGCTCGCGCGCCGACAGTTTTTCGGTTTCGGATTTCAGCTGCCCGCAGGCCGCGAGGATGTCGCGGCCGCGCGGCGTGCGCACCGGCGAGGAATAGCCGGCATTGAAGATGTACTCGGAGAATTTCTCGATCTGGTCCCAGTCCGAGCATTCGTAGGCCGTGCCGGGCCAGGGGTTGAATGGAATCAGATTGATCTTCGCCGGAATGCCCTTGAGCAGCTTCACCAGCAGCTTGGCATCGTCGAGCGAATCGTTGACGCCCTTGAGCATCACATATTCGAAGGTGATGCGGCGCGCGTTGGAGGCGCCCGGATAGTCGCGGCAGGCCTGCAAGAGCTGCTCTATCGGATATTTTCGGTTCAGCGGCACGAGTTCGTTGCGCAATTCGTCACGCACCGCATGCAGCGAGATCGCGAGCATCACGCCGATCTCCTCGCCAGCGCGGATGATGTTCGGCACCACGCCCGAGGTCGACAGCGTGATGCGGCGGCGGGAGATGCCGATGCCTTCATTGTCGGACACGATCAACAGCGCATCGCGCACCGCGTCGAAATTGTAGAGCGGCTCGCCCATGCCCATCATCACGACGTTGGTGACGAGGCGGTTGCCGGCCGGCGTCTCGCGGTCGGCCCAGTCGTTGAGGCGGTCACGCGCCACCATCACCTGGCCGACGATCTCGCCGGCGGTGAGGTTGCGCACCAGCCGCTGCGTGCCGGTGTGGCAGAACGCGCAGTTCAGCGTGCAGCCGACCTGGGAGGAGACGCACAGCGTGCCGCGATCGGTCTCCGGGATGTAGACGCATTCGACCTCGTGCGGCCTCTCGAGCTTTTCGCCGCTCGGCAGCCGCAACAGCCATTTGCGCGTGCCGTCGCTGGAGACCTGCTCGGCGACGACCTCCGGCCGCGCCACGGTGAAATGCGCCGCGAGCTGGGCGCGCGTCTCCTTCGAGACCGACGTCATCGCGTCGAAGTCTTCGGCGCCGCGGAAGTAGATCCAGTGCCAGAGCTGCTGCACGCGCATCTTGCGCTGACGCGCGGGCACGCCGATGTCGCCGAGCCGCTCGGCCAGTTGCTCGCGCGACAGACCGATCAGCGACGGCTTTGCCGGCGGCACATAGGTTTCGAGCGGCGTCTTCTCGAGCGGCAGCGAAACGTTCCGTGGGTCCACAGTCGATTGCATTCGATGAGCCTGATTGCTGCGATCTTGCGCCGTCACGCCGGGCCACGACGGTGCCGGCGCCTGGAACCTGTTTATATAATAATTGCGGCTGCGATTGCGACCACGCTAGCGCCGGCAATCCTGCGCGATCTTGTCGAGCGCCTGGGCCAGCCCCTTTAGCGAAAAGGTGTCGACCGTCTCGGTGCCCTTGGCGGAGACGCCCTTGACCACCGCATCGGCCGACTTGCGCATGGCTTCCACCATCCGCTCCTCTTCCGCCGCGTTCTTGATCCAGAGCCCGTCGCCCTGGGTATACATTGCGTAGGTCGCGCCGCCGACGGCGAGCGTCGATTCGGAGCCGGGCTTCAGCGTGTAGCCGATCATGATCGAGACTTCGTTGAAGACCTTCTCCGCAGGCCGCGTCGAGACGAAGGCATAGGCGGGGTCACGCGGCCGGTTTGGCGGGTTGGTCTTCGAGGCGGTCGGCTTGGCCAGCGCGAAGCACACCTTCTTGCCGCTCGGCGTCGCCGTATAGGCGCCCCAGCCGCCGAACTGGCCGAGCAGGGTCGGCTCGGCGCCGCCTGTCGCTGCCGCCGGCGGCTTGACCGGCTCCGGCTTGGCGGGCGCAGCCTTCGGGGCTTTGGGCGGCGCACCCTGGGCGTGCGCGAGGCTCACCGCCCCGCACACCAACAACCCCGCCGTCAAAGCCGCCAGCACCCGCCGAAACATGATTTGGTTGGTTCCCGCATCATTGTGACTGGAAGATGGCCCGCGGCCACAATGCACAGCGCGATGGATAGCCGGGAAAGTCCGGCTTGGGAAGCGCGCCTGCGCTGCCTCCGGCTGCGGCGATCAGTCCTTCGCCTGCGCTGCCTCCGGCTGCGGCGATCAGTCCTTCGCCCGCGCCGCCCGCAACCGTTCCCATTGCGCGTCGGTCCAGTGCAACAGATCCTCTGCGCCGGAACTGCGCAGATGCGCGCCGCCGTCCTGCACGACCATCTCGCCGTTGATGTAGGCCGCGCCATCCGAGATCAGGAAGCTCGCGAGGTCGGCCAGCTCCCGGTGCTCGCCGGTGCGGCCGAGCGGGTTGCGCTTCGCCCACCCCTCGTCGCGGCCATCGGGCCGCAGCTGGCCCGTGGCACCCTCGGTCGGAAAACTGCCGGGCGCGATCGCGACCGTGCGCACGCCCTTCGGTCCCCATTCGACCGCGAGGCTCCTGGTCATGGCGAGGATGGCCGACTTCGCCATCGCCGACGGCACGGTGAAGGCGCGCCCGGTGATGGTCGATGTGGAGAGGATCGAGAGCACGACGCCCTTGTGCTTGCCCTCGATCCACCGGCGGCCGGCGGCCAGCGTGCAGTACATCGTGCCGTGCAGGGTCGGCGCGAGGATGGCGTCCACGGCCCGAAAGGACAGCAGCTCGGTTTGCGCGATGAAGGTTGCGGCCGCGTTGTTGACCAGCACGTCGAGCGGCGCCTCCTGCCAGATCGCGGTCATCATGGCATCGACCGAAGCGCCGTCGCGGATGTCGCAGCGGATCGCGGTCACCTTGCCGCCGGTCGCCGCGCGCATGCCGGCGGCGGCCTCCTCCAGCCGCTCGAGCCTGCGGCCGCAGATGACGAGCTCGGCGCCGAGCGCGAGGAAGCGTTGGCCCATGGCGGCGCCGAGCCCGCTGCCACCACCGGTGACCAGGATGCGCTTGCCCGCCAGCAGGCCCTTTTCAAACATCGTTTGATTCCTTCCGCGCGTGGTCCGATCCTGACATTCATAGTCTGTTTCGATTGTCGGGCGAGCCCAAATCCGGCATGAAACCAGAAGTCCCGCTTACCGACGAGGTGCGTCCATGAAAGCCATTCTCTGCTCGCAATACTGCCAGCCTGACGAGCTCGTGCTGGCAGACGTTCCCGATCCCGTGGCCGGACCGGGTGAGGCGGTGATCCGCATCAAGGCAGCGGCGCTGAATTTCTTCGACCTCCTGATGATCCAGGGCAAGTACCAGATCAAGCCGCCGTTCCCGTTCTCGCCGGCCGCCGAAGTCGCCGGCGTGATCGAAAGCGTCGGGGCCGGCGTCACCGGCCTGAAGGCCGGCGACCGCGTGGTGGCATCCTGCGGCCATAACGGCGCGCGCGAGAAGATCGCGCTGCCGGCCAATGCCATCGTCAGGATTCCCGACGCGCTCGATTTCGATCGCGCCGCCGGCATCATCATCATCTACGGCACCGCGCTGCATGCGCTGGAAGACCGCGCGAGCCCGAAGCCGGGCGAGACGCTGGCGGTGCTGGGCGCCGCCGGCGGCACCGGGCTTGCGGCTTGCGAGCTCGGCCGGCTGATGGGGCTGAAGGTGATCGCCTGCGCCTCGTCGGAGGAGAAGATCGGATTTGCCAAGGCGCACGGCGCCGAGCTCGGGTTGAACTACGCCAAGGAAGATTTGAAGGAAGGCCTGCGGCGGCTGACCGACGGCAAGGGCGTCGACATCATCTTCGATCCGGTCGGCGGCAGTTACGCGGAAGCCGCGCTGCGCTCGATCGCCTGGGGCGGCCGCTTCCTGGTGATCGGATTTGCCGCCGGCGACATCCCGAAGATGCCGCTCAACCTCGCGCTGCTCAAGGGTTGCGATATCCGCGGCGTGTTCTGGGGCCATTGGGCGCGCCTCAACCCCGACAAGAACCGCGCCAACCTCGAGAAGCTCGTGCAGTGGACCGCGGAGGGCAAGATCTCCTCCCATGTCGACCGCACCTTCCCGCTGGCCGAGACCGCCGAAGCGATGAAGGTGCTCGCCACCCGCAAGGCGATGGGCAAGGTGATCCTGCATCCCTGACCTTCTTGTCGCCTCGTTCGACCGGCGCGCGCCCGCTGTGCCGGAATGAGACGTCATCATTCCGTCATGCGTGCGCATGCGCGCATGCGCGCGTCGTTAGTGCTTGTAGGAATTCAACTTCTCGCGCTGCGCCGCCGCGCAGCGTCATTCCCGATCCATAAAATTTACAGGTGTCTTCCGCGCCCGCGCCGCAATCATACCCAAATCTCTCCCAATTCACGCCCGCCGTAGTCGTCTTTTAGGCCGATTCAACCTGCGACTTATGGCGCCAGTAGCGGGGCGCCTACGGCTTTAAAAATAATAACAAGAAGCATTGTTGGGGCAGCTCTGATGTTGCGTCAGTTGCGGGGAGCATCACCATGGAGCCATCACAATTTCGGTCGTACGAAACCGAAGTCGAAGCCTATGATGAGGACACCAATGGTGCGCCGCTCGGAGCCTATCGTTTCGGGCGCTCGTCGCGGGACCACTCGATCCCCCTCTTCCTCACCGATCCCGATGGCGATCCGGACCCGACCGAGTTCGGCGCTCCCCTGAAGGCCCGCAGGTTCTCCCTGTCCACCAAGATCCTGGCGAGCGTGATCGGCGCCGCTGCGGTCGCCGTGCTGTTCGCGCTGTTCACCTCGGACGACATGCGCGGCATCGTGGTCGACGCCAAGGCATCGTTCGCCGCGGTGCTGCCCGGACCGTCCGCCGCCGCGCAGCCGGACTCGGTCCAGCTGACGGCGAAGGATATCCAGCTCAAGGATCCAACGCGGCTGTCGGGACCGGCGAGCCAGACCGCCGGCGCATCGCCGCAGGCCGCGCCGGCGCAGGGCGCGCAGACCCCGAACGTACAGCCGCCGGCCGGCCGCAATGTCGCGATCGCGATGGCGCCCAGCCGCGACGAAATCACCAACGCCTACCAGAGCGCGCTGCAGAACCGCGCGCCGGCCGCAGCGCCGCCGGTCGTGGCGGCGGCGCCGACCGTGACCGCGCCGCAGGTGCCGCAGGTGCGCAGGCTCGATCCCGACGAACTCGCCACGCTGATGAGCCGCGCCAAGGGCCTGCTCGCCGCCGGCGACATCCCGCCGGCGCGGCTCTTGCTCGAGCGCGCCGCCGACGCACAGGACGCGGGCGCGGCGCTGCTGCTGGCGCAGACCTACGACCCCGTCGTGCTTGGCACCCAGGACGCGCGCAACATCGTGCCTGATCTCGCCCTGGCGAAGAGCTGGTACCAGCGCGCGATGCAGCTCGGCTCGGCCGAAGCGCAGCGCCGCCTCAGCCAGATGCAAAACTGAATCGCTTTCAAGTGGGGATAACATGCGACGTCTGATCGGACTGGCACTTGCTGCCGTGTTGCTTGCGTGCGGCTTCGCCGCGCGCGCCGAAGAGAGCGAATATGATCCGGCCAAGGTGAGCGAAAGCCTCAAGGCCATCTTCCAGTTCGGATCGGCGCAGACAAAACAGGCGCTGAACGCCAATACCGTGACGCTGATTTCCGGCACGATTGGCGGCACCTATGTGCAGTTCGGGGCCGATCTCGCTTCCGTGCTCGACGATGGAAACAAGTTGCGCGTACTTCCCATCGTCGGGCGCGGATCCGTGCAGAGCGTCGCCGACATCCTGTTCCTGCAGGGCGTCGACCTCGGCATCGTGCGCGCCGACACGCTCGACTATCTCGAGCGCAAGGGCTTCGCCAAGGACATCAAGAAGCAGTTCACCTACGTGACCAAGCTCTACAACGAGGAGATGCAGGTCATCGCCCCGAAATCGGTGCGCGAGCTGAAGGAGCTCGCCGGCAAGACCGTCAGCGTCGACCTGCCCAATGGCGGCACCTTCGTCACCGCGCTCACCGTGTTCGAGCGGCTCGGGCTGAAGGCGAACTTCGTCTATATCGAGCAGCGCATCGCGATGGAGAAGCTGAAGACCGGCGAGGTCGACGCGGTGATCGTGGTCGGCGGCAAGCCGTACAAGTCGGTCTCGACCTTCACCAATGACGGCCGCTTCCACCTCGTCACGGTCGACTACGCCAAGCCGCTGCAGGGCGACTACCTGCCGGCGACCATGACCGCGAAGGACTATCCGAACCTGATCGCCGAGGGCGAGAAGGTCGACACCATCGCGGTGCCCGCCGTGCTCGCGGCCTACAACTGGGCGCCCAACAGCGACCGCTATCGCAAGCTGGCAGCGTTCGTCGACGCCTTCTTCGGCAAGTTCCCGACCTTCCAGAAGCCGCCGTTCCATCCCAAGTGGAAGGAAGTTTCGCTGTCGGCGCCGCTGCAGGGCTGGAACCGGCTGCCGGCGGCGCAGCAATGGCTCGACCGCAACAATTTGCAGCCCTTGGCGCGCGAACGCTTCGACACCTTCCTGCAGCAGAACCCGGCCGCCGCGGCGAAGGTGCAATCCGAGTCCGACAAGGAAGCGCTGTTCAGGCAGTTCCAGGCCTGGGAGGCCCAGCGCAATGCGCAGGCTTCGCAGGCGCAAGCCCCGGCGCCCTCGCCCGCGCCCGCACGCTCGCGGGAGAAGAACTAGAGCATGATCCGGAAAAGTGTGTAGCCGTTTTCCCTCGCGACAAACGCGGAACGCGTTTGCGCGGAGATCATGCTCGATCAAGAATCTAAAGCGCGATGACGATTCAGCCTGATCTCATCGCGCTTTAGCCGGCCGCGGCAAAGATCTCCTGCGCGGCCGCGACGCCCTTCAGCGCGAAGGTGCCGAGCGGGCGCGCGGCGATGCCGCCCTCGCGCACGAAATCGGACGACAGCAGCACCTGCTGTCCGAGCTCGCGACACATCGATTCGATGCGCGCAGTCAGGTTGACCGCCGGCCCGATCACCGTGAAATCGAGCCGGGTGTCGCTGCCGATATTGCCGTACATGACGTCGCCGAGATGCAGCGCGATGCCGTATTCGATGCGCGGCAGGCCGGCCTGCGCACGCCTGCCGTTCTCCTCGGAAAGCTGCGCCTGCGCGCGATCGGCGGCCGCCAGCGCGGCGCGGCATGTCGCTCCGACGTCGCCGCCGATCGGAAAGATCGCCAGCATCGCATCGCCGATGAATTTCAGGATCTCGCCGCCCGCCGCGGCAACCGCATCGCACATCGGGCCGAAATAGGCGTTGAGCAGGTCGATCAGCGCGTCGCGCGGCAGCGCCTCGGAAAGTTTCGTGAAGCCGCGCAAGTCGCAGAGCCAGATCACCGCGCGAATGGTCTCGCCGCTGCCGCGCTGGATCTGGCCGTCGAGCACGCGGCCGCCGGATTGCCTGCCGACATAGGTGTCGAGCAAGGTGCGCGCGGTGCGGCGCAGCGCCTGGACCTCGAGATTGAAGGCGACCGCCGGGATCATCGCCTGGAACAGCGCGAGGTCGGCGGCCGTGAAGCCGCCTAGACGCCGCGTGGCGAACGACAGCGCCTTGTGACTGCCGTCGGCGAACGGCACAGCATGGACGACATAGTCGGTATAGCCCTCGCTGCGCAGGTCGGCGAGGATCGGAAACTCGCCCTCGCGCGCGGGCGCCGCGAGATCGCAGCGCACCGGACCGCCGCCGTCATACGCGATGCGGATCGGGCTGTTGAGCAGCGTCGGTGACGTCGCCGATCCGGCGCGATACAGCCGCTCGCTGGTGCCCTTGCCGAGCTCCCACAGGCCGCTGAAGGAGAAGATCTGCGGATGCAGGATCGGCACGCCCGTGGTGATGCGCGCCACATCGACGCCGGCGTCGCGAAGCGCTTGCGCAAACGCCTCCAGGAATGCGTTCGGCTCGGCATGCCTGCGCGCCTCCGTCATCAGCCAGCGGATGACCGGATGGTCGCTGTCCTGAACTCGCTGCGTCACCGCGATCCCGCTTCGCTTTCCGCATCGAGGCCGCGCTTGAGCGCGGCGCGCGCGGCGGCGTGATGATCCGGCGTGATGTGGCTCGCGACCAGCCGGATCGCAGTTGCCAGCACCGCCGCATCGTCGGTGAAACCGAGCACCGGCAGCATGTCAGGAATGAAATCGAACGGCAGGATGAAATAGGCGATGGCGCCGAGCAGCGCCGCCTGCACATGCCGCGGCGTCTGCCGGTCGAAGGCGCAGTAATAGGCGGCGAGCAGATCTTCCGCGAACGGCAGGTGCGCCACCACGCGCTTGAACTTGATCCAGAAGCGGCGGCGCACGCTCTCGCGGTCCTCGGCGAGCCGGTCGGCCGGCTCGAAGCCTACGCTGTGTTCTGAAGCCATTGCTCCCTTCCCCGCCGGCGGCAGATCGCCGCAGCACGCGCTAGTGTCCCGGTTCTGACATTCGCATCATTTGCGGAGCCGCCGCCCTGGCAGTTGGGGATGTCGCCGCCGCGCCGCAAGGCTCGAGCCCGCCCGATCAGGACATGCCGAGCTGAGCGGCGATCGCGTTCATCGCCTTCGCCAGCTCGATGTCGCGCGAGGTCAGCCCGCCGGCATCGTGGGTCGACAGCACCACCTCTACGGTCTTGTAAACGTTTCGCCATTCCGGGTGATGGTTGCTCTTCTCGGCGACCAGCGCCACGCGCGCCATGAAGCCGAAGGCCTCGTTGAAATCGCTGAAGGTGAAGGTCCGTCCGATGGCGTCCCGCCCCGGCGTTTCCGACCAGCCGGGAACGCCTTGTAGCGCCGCTTTCCGCATCTCCCCTGACAGACGTCCGGCCATGATCGCCTCCTGTTTTGGGCTGGTTTGCCCCCTATCCTAACATTTGCAGCCGGTTCCGGGTCCTGTTCCGCCTCCCGGTAACCATGACGGGCTTGTAATCCCGCTTTATCCCGGAATTTGCTAGACTATTGCACGGCCCTACATTTGGGACGATGAAACCGAGCCTGAAGCGGTTGTTTGCCAGATCGATGACGAGCGGCCCCGAACCTGCCGACGTTTTGCCTTCGACCTCGCGCCGCTCGGCGGCGCGGCGGGCGATGCTCATCACCGTGGCCGGCCTGCTCGCGATCATCGGCGCGCTCGCCGGCGGCTACTACTTCGCGATACGCCCCGTCACCCTGCGCATCGCGGTCGGCCCGCCCAACAGCGATGACGTCAAGGTCGTGCAGGCGCTGACGCAGGCCTTCGCCCAGTCCCGCGGCTATGTCCGCCTCCGGCCGGTGCAGACCGAGAGCGCAACCGTAAGCGCGCAGGACCTCGCCGAGGGCAAGGTCGATCTCGCCATCGTCCGCGGCGACCTCGACGTGCCGAAGAACGCGCAGGCGGTCGCAACGCTGCGCAAGAACGTCGCCGTGCTCTGGGTGCCGCCGCGCGGCAAAGGCAAGAAGGGCGCGAAGATCACCAAGGTTTCGCAGCTCGCCGGCCGTCGCGTCGGCGTGGTCGGCCGCACCCAGGCCAATGTCAACCTGCTCAAGGTGATCCTGCAGCAATACGGCGTCGATCCGAACAAGGTGGAGATCGTGCAGTTCCCCGCGACGGAAGCGGCGGAGGCGATCCGCAACCAGCGCGCCGATGCCTATCTCGCCGCCGGCCCCGTCAACAGCAAGATCACGGCGGATGCGATCGCGGCATCGACCAGGGACGGTGGCACGCCGACATTCCTCGCCGTCGATACGGCGGAAGCGATCGCACAGAACCATCCGGTCTACGAGGCCGCGGAAATCCCGGCCGGCGCCTTCGGCGGCTCGCCCGACCGGCCCGACGACGACGTGAAGACCATCAGCTTCGCCCACCACATTGTGGCGCGCAAAGGAATTTCGGACGCTACGATTGCTACCTTCGCGCGCCAGCTGTTCGCGGTGCGCCAGCAATTGCTGACCGAATTCCCGCTGGCGGCCAAGATCGAGACGCCCGACACCGACAAGGATGCCGCGATCCCCGTGCATCCGGGTGCGGCGGCCTTCGTCGACGGCGAGGAAAAGACCTTCCTCGACCGCTACAGCGATTACATCTGGTGGGGCCTGATGGCGCTGTCGGCGATGGGCTCGATCGGCGCCTGGTTCGCCGGTTACCTGAAGAAGGACGAGCGCGACAGCAACACCCATCTGCGCGAACGCCTGCTCGAGATGATCCCCGCCGCGCGGCGCTCCGAGACCGCCGAAGAGCTCGACCAGATGCAGGACGAAGCCGACACCATCCTGCGCGATACGCTGTTGTGCTACGACCATGGCGCGATCGACGATGGCGCGCTCACCGCCTTCAACATCGCGCTCGAGCAGTTCCACAACGCGGTCGCCGACCGCAAGGCGCTCCTGCTCAGCCTGTCGCAGAACCTGCGAGCCACACCGGGCGCCCCGTTCCGCGCCACCGGCACCTAGTGGTCCGATTCCGGCATTCGCTCCCGCTTCAGGGGGCGCGTTTGCGGATCGGTTCGGTGCCGCGAGCCGGTTAGGGAGAAACGCCAGGCATGGCCGTCAAGCGCATCGTCGCCAACATCGCCGCATCCGACCTCGGCCGGGCAAAAGCCTTTTATGGCGATCTGCTCGGGCTCGACCTCGTCATGGATCACGGCTGGATCATGACCTTTGCCTCCGAAGCGACGATGACGCCGCAGCTCAGCGTGGCGACGGAAGGCGGATCCGGCACCGCCGTGCCCGACCTCTCGATCGAGGTCGACGATCTCGATTCCGTCTATCGCCGGATGACCGACAAGGGCGTTGCGATCGAATATGGCCCGGCCTCCGAGCCGTGGGGCGTCAGGCGGTTCTACGTTCGAGATCCCTTTGGCCGCCTGCTCAACATCCTTGCCCATCTTTGAGGCTTTGCGCCCGCGGGCGCGCGTGAACAATCGTTTGCTGTAATCGCGGCGTCACATAATCTTTCTAGGTCTTTCGGCACCCTCGGCGCATCCTGCCGGTGACGGAGGCTCGCATGACGATCCGAATTTCTTGCCGAATTTCTTGCCGAATTCCCCGCCAGAAGCTGCACGGCGTCACGCGCCGGCGCTTCCTCTCCACCGCGGCCGCGAGCGGCATCAGCGCCATCGCAATGCCCTATCTGTCGCGCGCTGCCGATCGGCCGGCGATCACCCACGGCGTGCAGTCCGGCGACGTCGGCGCCGATGGCGGCGTGGTGTGGGCGCGCGCCGACCGCCCCTCGCAGATGCTGATCGAGGTCGCGACCACCGAGTCCTTCAAGGATGCCCGCGCGCTGCCGCCGATCGCGGCCCTGCCCGAGAGCGATTTCACCGCCAAGATGCTGGTGGACAACCTGCCGGGCGGTCAGGACATTTTCTATCGCGTGCGTTTTCGCGATCTCTCGCATGTCGAGATCATGAGCGAGCCGGTGGTCGGCCGCTTCCGCACCGCGCCCGCCGACCGGCGCGACGTTTCCTTCGTCTGGGGCGGCGACGTCGCAGGCCAGGGCTGGGGCATCAACGCCGACGACGGCGGTATGTTCAGCTTCTCGGCGATGAAGAAGCACCGGCCGGATTTCTTCCTGCATTCCGGCGACACCATCTATGCCGATGGCGTCATTCCCTCGGAAGTGACGCTCGCCGACGGCAAGCTGTGGAAGAACCTCACCATCCCCGAAAAGGCCAAGGTGGCCGAGACGCTGGATGAGTTCCGCGCCGCCCACAAGTACAATTTCCTCGACGAAAACCTGCGCGCCTTCAACGCCGAGGTGCCGATCTTCGTGCAATGGGACGACCACGAGGTTACCAACAACTGGTCGGCCTCGAAGGACCTGCCCGCGGCCTACAAGGAGCGCAACATCGCGCTGCTCGCGGCGCGCGCCGCGCGCGCCTTCCACGAGATGTACCCGATGCGTGAAAGCATCGTGGAACCGGGCCGGGTCTACCGCACGCTGAGCTACGGCCCGCATCTCGACGTCTTCATGCTCGACGAGCGCAGCTACCGCGGGCCCAACGGGCCGAACCAGCAGACGGCTTACGGTCCCGACGCCTATTTCCTCGGCCCCGACCAGATGGCCTGGCTGAAGCGCGAGCTTCTGAACTCGCGCGCCACCTGGAAGGTGATCGCTTCCGACATGCCGCTCTCGCTCATCGTCTATGACGATGCGACGAACAGGAAGGGCTCGGAGGCGTTCGCGCAAGGCGACGGCCCGCCGCGCGGCCGCGAGCTCGAGATCGCCGACATCCTGCGCTTCATCAAGACCGCGCCGATCCACAACACGGTCTGGCTCACCGCCGATGTGCATTACGCGGCGGCGCACTACTACAACCCGGACAAGGCGCAATTCCAGGATTTCGAGCCGTTCTGGGAATTCGTCTCAGGCCCGCTGCATGCCGGCACGTTCGGTCCGAACGAGCTCGACAACACGTTCGGCCCCGAAGTGCGCTTCATCAAGGCGCCGGGCCTCGACAAGCAGAACCTGCCGCCGTCGGCCGGCATGCAGTTCTTCGGCCATGTGAAGATCGACGGCGCGTCTGGCCAGATGACGGTGACGCTGCGCGACCGCGCCGACGTCGCGCTATGGTCGACCACGCTCGATCCGAAGCTGGTTTAGGGCGACCCGCACGTTCGCTTGCCCTCTCCGCGGCGGGGGAGAGCGCGGCACTTCCAATGCCTTTCGGGCCTGTCCTAGCCCCCGCGCACAGCGTGGCGTTGCAGCACGGCGAGCAGCGCGTCCGACGAGCAGGGTTTAGGCAATCGCGGCCGTCTCGCGAAGGCCGGCGGGATCTTTGTGTCGGCGCCATAGCCGGTCACGAACGCGAACGGGATTTTCAGGGCGTCGAGCCGCGCGGCAATGGCTAAACTGTTTTCGCCGACAAGGCCGACGTCGAGCAGCGCAAAGCCGGGCGGACGTTCGGCAATCACGACGAGCGCGCGGGCAACGTTGCCGGCGGTGCGCACGGCCTTGACGCCGAAGCCGAGAATCCTGTCTTCGAAGTCGAGGGCGATGATCGGGTCATCCTCGACGATCAAGACGTCATCCGGCAGGGCACCGGCAGAGGAGGCTTGCATGGTCTCGGGGGCTCTCGGGTCGGCAAAGGGGCCCGCTGATCGGGCGCACTTTGCGAGGCTCGGTCTGGGAACCTAAGCACCACATCGCCGTTCTCTTTGTCTGTGCACTTGTGAACATAAGTTCCGGCTGCTGACAGCTATGCTTGTCGGCGGCAGGGGGAGTGTTTTCCAATGATCGCAGGACAATCCAACATCTCGAAACTTGGTGATCGCCCTTACAACAATTTGCTGCGCTGGCTGAGCGCCGCCGACTACAGCCTGATCGAGCCGCAACTGGCGCGCGTAGAGGCTCAGGCCGAGGACCTGCTCTACAATCCCGGCGACAATGTCGACGTCGTGCATTTCCCGTGCGGGCCGAGCCTTGCCACCTATCTCGTTCCGAACGAGGACGGCCGCGACGTCGAGACAATCCTGGTCGGCCGCGAGGGCGCGATCGGCGGCATCGTCAGCCAGGGTTATCTGCCGGCCTACACCCGCATCGTGGTCAAGTTCGGCGGACCCTTCGTCCGCCTATCGGTCGGCAAGCTCGACGCCGCCAAGGTGAAGTCGAACACCTTGCGCAACGTATTCGCGCGCTATGCCGACTGCATGCTGGCGCAGATCTTCCAGTCGACCGCCTGCAACGCGATCCATTCCATCGAGCAGCGCACCGCGAAATGGATCATCTCGGCGATGGAGCGCAACGGCGACGGCAGCGTGCCGCTGACCCACGAGCAGCTTGCGACCCTGCTCGGGGTGGGACGCAGCTATACCAGCCGGGTGATACAGTCCTTCAAGGCGGAAGGCATCCTGGAAACGAGACGCGGCTCGATCCTGGTGCGCAATCCCGACGCGCTGAAGATCCGCGCCTGCCTCTGCAACGAATCGGTGAAGAACCATTTCGAGGAGGTGCTGCGCGGGGTCTATCCGACGGAGGAAGCGGCGACGGCGTAAGGCAGCGCCTGCAAGCGCGGCCGCAAAAAGGTGGCCGAGACCCGCAAAATCGCTTGCCGGGGCAGTGAAAATAGGGACCTAGGCTGGCAAACAAGCCATTGTTTTTTAGCGTTTTCTGACTATATTGCAGCGCAACGAGCGAAGCTGTGCCCGGTCCCTTTGGCCGGGCTTGCTTTTTGGGTCGCAAGGGCCCGCAAAATTCAGGGTTATAGGCGTCATCTGCGAGGCAAAGATCCCGGTTATCCCGTGTGATCGCGTCAAACCCATTGTCTGTTGAAGCAAGAATTGACCCCAAGAACTGACCCGAAGAAATCGCCATGAACCTTCGTAACGTCGCCATCATCGCCCACGTCGACCACGGCAAGACCACCCTCGTCGACCGCCTGCTGCAGCAATCGGGCACGTTCCGCGAGAACCAGAAGGTCGCCGAGCGCGCCATGGACTCCAACGACCTGGAGCGCGAGCGCGGCATCACCATCCTCGCCAAGGCCGCCTCGGTGCAGTGGAAGGACACCCGCATCAACATCGTCGATACGCCCGGCCACGCCGATTTCGGCGGCGAGGTCGAGCGCATCCTCAACATGGTCGACGGCGCGCTGGTGCTGGTCGACGCCGCGGAAGGCCCGCTGCCGCAGACCAAGTTCGTGGTGTCGAAGGCGCTGAAGGTCGGCCTGAAGCCGATCGTCGTCATCAACAAGGTCGACCGTCCCGACGCGCGTCCGCAGGAGGTCATCAACGAGGTGTTCGACCTGTTCGCGGCGCTGGATGCCACCGACGAGCAGCTCGATTTCCCGATTCTCTACGGATCGGCCAAGCAGGGCTGGATGGCGGAAAGCCCGGAAGGCCCGAAAGAGGCCGGCATGCAGCCGCTGTTCGACCTGATCCAGCGCCACGTGCCGCCGCCGCAGGTCGAGGCCGGTCCCTTCCGCATGATCGGCACCATCCTCGAAGCCAACCCCTATCTCGGCCGCATCATCACCGGCCGCATCACCTCGGGCAGCATCAAGCCGAACCAGCAGGTGAAGGTGCTTTCCGCCGACGGCAAGCTGATCGAGCAGGGCCGGCTGACCAAGATCCTCGCCTTCCGCGGCATCGAGCGCGTGCCGCTGGAGGAAGCCGAAGCCGGCGACATCATCGCCATCGCGGGCCTCACCAAGGGCACGGTGGCCGATACCTTCTGCGATCCCTCCGTCGAGACGCCGCTTCCCGCGCAGCCGATCGATCCGCCGACCGTGTCGATGTCGTTCATCGTCAACAACTCGCCGCTCGCCGGCACCGAAGGCGACAAGGTCACGAGCCGCATGATCCGCGACCGCCTGTTGCGCGAGGCCGAGGGCAATGTCGCGCTGCGCGTCACGGAAGCCGCCGACAAGGATTCCATGGAAGTCGCTGGCCGCGGCGAGTTGCAGCTCGCGATCCTGATCGAGACCATGCGCCGCGAGGGCTTCGAGCTCTCGGTGTCGCGTCCGCGCGTCGTCTACAAGAAGGACGAGGCGACGAGCCAGACGCTGGAGCCGATCGAGGAGGTCGTGATCGACGTCGACGAGGAGCATTCCGGCGTCGTCGTGCAGAAGATGAGCGAGCGCAAGGCCGAGATGATCGAGATGCGGCCCTCCGGCGGCCACCGGCTGCGGCTGGTGTTCTACGCGCCGACCCGCGGCCTGATCGGCTACCAGGGCGAACTGCTCACCGATACCCGCGGCACCGCGATCATGAACCGCCTGTTCCATGGCTACTCGCCCTACAAGGGCGAGATCCAGGGTCGCCGCAACGGCGTCCTCATCTCCAACGAGCAAGGCGAGGCGGTCGCCTATGCCATGTTCAAGCTGGAAGACCGCGGGCCGATGATGATCGAGCCCGGCTGGAAGGTCTACAAGGGCATGATCGTCGGCGAGCATACCCGCGACAACGATCTCGAGATCAACGTGCTCAAGGGCAAGCAGCTCACCAACATCCGCACCACCTCGAAGGACGAGGCGGTGCGTCTGACGCCGCCGATCAAGATGACGCTGGAAAAGGCGCTCGCCTATATCGAGGACGACGAGCTCGTCGAGGTGACGCCGAAATCGATCCGCCTGCGCAAGAAGTTCCTCGATCCCAACGACCGCAAGCGCGCCGAAAAGGCCAGGGAAGCAGTGGCGTAATCCTTTCATGCCCCGCGGATGCGGGGCATCCAGTACGCCGCGGCCTATCGGCTCGATCACCGCTGTCTCTGGAATACTGGATCACCCGCTCCAGTGCGCGGTTGCGCACAAGGCGGGTGATGACGGCTAAACTGGTGGCGACTTCAGGCGCACCGCCGAACGTGCTAGAGCCGAGTCATGGTCTCCCTCCCCTCCTCCGTTGACGTCGCCATCGTCGGCGCAGGCGCCGCGGGCCTCGGCGCCGCCAACGCCCTGAAGGATTCCGGCCTGTCGCTCATCGTGCTCGAGGCGCGCGAGCGCGTCGGCGGCCGCGCGCATACGATCCAGGCTGCGCCCGACGTGGTGTTCGACCTCGGCTGCGGCTGGCTGCATTCGGCGGACAAGAATTCCTTCGTGCCGATCGCCGCGCATCTCGGCTTCGCGGTCGACAAGACGCTGCCGCCCTGGCGCGAGCGCGCCTATGGCAAG